>VBJD01000161.1 GCA_005887995.1 Chloroflexota bacterium | reverse complement strand
CTGATCGCCGCTATGGGAGGATTCGCGCATGTCGGATGCGAAGCCCGTTTCGAACTCGAAGACGATCATGGCGCGCACGATGCTGCCGTCGGACGCGAATCCGTACGGGAACGTGCACGGCGGCGAGGTGATGAAGCTCATCGACGCATGCGCCGGCGCCGCGGCGACGCGACATGCGCGGAGCCGGGTCGTCACCGCCTTCGTCGACGAGCTCTCGTTCCTCGCGCCGGTGTACGTCGGCGACCTCGTCACCGCGAAGGCGTCGGTGAACCACGTCGGCCGCTCGAGCATGGAGGTTGGCGTGCGCGTCGAGGCGGAGAACCTCCTCACCGGCAAGGTCGTCCATGTCTCGTCGGCGCACCTGGTCTTCGTGGGCATCGACGAGGCGGGCAATCCGGTCGCGCTCCCGCCGCTCGTCGCCGAGACCGACGAGGAGAAGCGCCACATGCGTGCGGCCGAGGCGCGACGCAAGCGACGCCTGGCGCGAAAGCGCGTGAGCGACGAGCGCGAAGAGCCCAAACAACGTGAGTGACGAGTGCAGGGGAGGGGGTTCAGCCGCGAAGCGAGCGTGATCGCGAGGAGCGAACTCCATGAGCGGCGTCGAGGCGGCGAGGCGCAGGCCGCCGAAGGCGGGCCGAGCCGAGCGCGAAGACTAGACTTCCGCCCGTTCGGGAGGTTCGGAGATGAGATCGGCTCTGCGCTACCTCGCACCACTGGTTTCCGCGCTCGTCATCGCTGCGGCGTGTGCCGCACCGCGCGCGACCGCGCCCACCGCGACGGCGGGCGCATCCGCCTCGGCGTCCACCGAGCCCGACTTCACGGGCAAGACGCTGAACATCGCGACCGGCGCGACGGGCGCGGTCTACATCATCTACGGCGCGGGTATCGCCGAGCTGCTCAACAAGAAGCTCAAGACGCAGGCGAGCTCGCAGTCGACACCCGCATCCGTCGACAACATGAAGCTCATCCGCGACGGCAAGGCCGACCTCGCGCTCACGCAGGCCGACATCGCGTACGACGCCGTGAAGGGCCAGGGCCGCTTCGCGCCGCCCGAGGGCAAGGTCGACGCGAAAGCGCTGGCCGTCATGTACACGAACTACCTGCATCTCGTGACGAAGGACGGCTCGCCGATCAACACCGTCACGGACCTCAAGGGCAAGCGCGTGTCGCTCGGCCCGGCCGGCTCCGGCACCGAGGTGAAGGCAACGCGCGTGCTCGAGGGATACGCCATGACGCCTGCGGACATGCAGGTCCAGCGCCTCTCGTCCCAGGACGCCGCGGATGCGCTCCGCGACGGAAAGCTCGACGCCTTCTTCTTCGACGGCGGGTTGCCGATCGGCGCGGTCCTCGATCTGTCCAACTCGATGAAGATCAAACTCATCGACCAAACGGACGCGATCAAGAAGATGGCCGACAAGTACGGCAGCTTCTACTTCGCCGCGAAGATCCCGAAGGAGACCTACAAGACCAGCGCTGACGTGACCGTCGCGGGGATCGCGAACCTCCTCGTCGTCCCGTCGACCTTCGATCCAAAGCTCGCCTCGGCGATCCTGAAGACGATGCTCGACAACCGCGCGGACCTTGAGAAGGTGCACCCCGCCGCGCTCGAACTGAAGCTCGACACGATGACCGTCGGCTCGCCGGTCGACTTCCACCAGGGAGCGATCGATTTCTACAAGAGCCGTAATGCGTGGAAGGGGTGACCCCCGCGCGGCGCTGACAGCGCTCGCGCTCGGCCTGCTCGTCACGACGGGAGCGGTGGCAGCCGCTCCCGTCTCCGTCATCCGTGCCACCGACGGCGCGCGCGAATGCGCGGCGGCTCTCGGCGATGGCGCGACGTTCCACTACCGCTACATCCAGTCGATGTACGAGAAGCCCGTCGTCGAGGACCTCGTCGCGCGCGGGCGCGACATCGCGGTGCTGCGCATCCACTCGACCGAGCTGCGCGCGGTCGAGTACTACCGCTGGGATACGCCGATCCGCAAAGAGGGCGACACGTTCGTCCAGGAGTCGCCCGGGTACGCGACGCCGCGCCTCGCGATCCGAGTGAGCCCGCCCTATGCGCAACGGATCGACGGTGACGGCTGGAGCTGCGACCTGCAGGCGCTCTTCCCGGGCGAGCTCGTGACGGTCAGCGTCGAGACGCGCGCTATCGCGACGCTCCGATGAGCGAGGAGATCATCGCCCGGCCCGATCTCGAGCAGGTGCTGTCGAACGAGAAGAACCGTGAGCTCATCGAGGAGTTCGAGAGCGAGTCCAAGACGCGGACGCTCACGGGCTACTGGGACCGCTTCGTCACGCGCCTCTCGGTCGCGATCACGCTCTTCGCGCTGTACTACGCGGCCGCGGGGGCGGAGATCCCCTTCACCGGCTTCGTGCTCGTCCCGACGTTCTACGTCTTCGGCCAGACGATCACGACGAAGCAGATCTACGTGATGCTGTTCCTCGGCGCGACGCTCGTCCTCACGTTCCTTCTCTACCCGGCGCACCGTCGCTGGCTGAAACACGTCACCGTCGCGGACATCGCGCTCGCGGTCGCGTCGGTCGCGATCGCCGCGTACGTGCTCGTGAACTTCGAAGACGTCATCTACCGCGCGAACAGCCCGACGCCGCTCGACTTCACCTTCGGCGTCGCGGCGATCCTCCTCGTGCTCGAGGCGGCGCGGCGCACGATCGGCTGGCACCTTCCAGCCCTGGGCCTCATCTCGATCGCGTACGCGTACTTCGCGGACTTCATGCCCGGGCCGTTCCGCGGCCCGCCGAAGAACCTCGACGACATCGTCGGCAACCAGTACCTCGGCGTCGAGGGCATGATCGGCCAGCCGCTGCTCGTCGCGTCAACGTTCGTGATCCTTTTCACGATCTACGGCGCGATCCTCGAGCACACCGGCGCCGGCAAGTTCTACGTCGATCTCGCGTTCGCGCTCACCGGGCGCAAGCCCACCGGCGCCGCGCGCACGGTGACCATGGCGTCGTTCCTGCTCGGCACGGTCTCGGGATCGGGCGTCGCGACGACCGTCACGCTGGGCTCGATCACCTACCCGATGCTGAAGAAGGCCGGACACGACCGCGAGTCGAGCGGCGCGATCCTCTCGGCCGGCGGCATCGGCGCGGTGATCTCGCCGCCGGTCCTCGGGCCGGCGGCGTTCATCATGGCCGAGATCCTCCGCGTGAGTTACCTCGACGTCGTCGTCTGGGCGGTGATGCCGACGATCCTCTTCTACCTCGGCATCCTGCTGACGATCGAGATCGACGCTCGTCGGCTGCACGCGCAGCCGATCGTCCTCGATGCGCCCGGCTTCTGGTCGCTCACCAAGCGGTACTGGTATCAGTACACGTCACTGTTCGCGATCATCGCGTTCCTCGTGTTCGGCTTCTCCACCATCACCGCGATCTTCTGGTCGATCCTGCTCGCGATCGGCGTCTCGCATATCCGGCGCGACACCGCGCTCAGCCTGCGCAAGCTCGTGGCGGCGCTGTCGTCGGGTACGCGCCAGGTGCTCTCGGTGGCAGCGACGACCGCGGTCGCCGGCATCACCGTCGGGATCCTGCTGCAGACCGGTCTCGGGCTCAAGGTGTCGAGCCTCATCCTCGGACTCGGCCTCGGACCCGGCGATGCGCTCGCGTCGGCGGGGGTCGACGCGCTCGTCGCCCCGGCGCACCTCTTCTTCACGCTCGTCGTCGCGGGGATCGTGCTGTGGGTGCTCGGGCTCTCGCTGCCCATCACGGCGACGTACCTCGTGGCGGTGCCGACGGTGATCCCAGCGCTCGTGACGCTCGGCGTGCCGCCGCCCGCGGCGCACATGTTCGTGTTCTACTACGCCGTGCTGTCCGAGGTCTCGCCGCCGGTCGCTCTGTCGCCGTTCGCGGCGTCGGCGATCACAGGCGGTAATCCCTATCGCACGATGATGCTCACCTGGAAATACGCGCTCCCGTGCTTCCTCGTGCCCTTCATGTTCACCCAGCCCGACGGCCTCGCGATCCTCTGGTGGAACGTGTCCGTGTTCGACGCGGTCGTCGCGTCGGTCTCGGCCATCGCCGGCATCATCGCGATCGTCTCGGGCGTCGGCGGCTACCTCTTGCGCGCCGCGAACGTCTTCGAGCGCGTACTCCTCATCGTCGCCGGACTGCTGCTGCTCGCGCCCGGGGTCGTGCAGGATGCGATCGGGCTCGCCCTCTTCGCGGTCGTCGTTGGATCGCAGCTGTTACTGCGCCGGCGCGTGGCGATCGCGGTGTGATGCGCATCGCTTGGCCCCGCGCGTTCATCGCCGTTCTGTTGGTAGGCGGCGCGTATCTCGCAGCGCGGCGCTGGCTGGAATGCGCCTTCCCGCCCGGCATTCCCGCTTGGTCACCCGAGCTCGCGCGCGTGTGCACCTTCGGATTCGGCGACCCGATCTTCGACCGGGGTGGTCCAGGCCCACTGTGGCCGTATCTCCTCGTCGGCGCGATCTACGTCATCGCGGCGGCCTGGGTCCTGCGAACAAAGCGGCTCGCCTAGTTGAGGACGCGCTCCAAGTAGTCCGCGAGGATCCGGAACGTTCTGATCTTCTGCTGGATGTCCGACGAGCCGTGTCCCTCGTCCGTGAGCTCGACGTACTCGAAGTCCGTGCCTTCCTTGCGCCCGAGCTCAACGAGGCGATCGCGAAAGACTCGCGACTGCTCGACGGGGCAGCGAGGGTCGTTCACACCGTGGACCATCAGAAGCTTCGCCCTGAGGTTCTCGGCGAACTCGACGGCGCTGCGATCGCGCCAGAGCGCGCGGTCTTTCTCCGGATCGCCCATCTGCTCGCGGAAGTAGTACTTGAAGTGCTCCATCGACTTCTCGTAGAGCTTGTGCAGGTCACTGACGCCGACCCACGCGACCGCGGCGCGCCAGATGTCCGGCTTCTTCGTCGCCGCGATGAAGCTCATGAACCCGCCATACGACCCGCCGAAGACGACGAGCCGCGACTTATCGACGTACGGCAGCGACTTGAGGTACTCAGCCGCAGCGGCGACGTCCTCGAGGTCGGCGCCGCCCCAGTCCTTGAGCGCCGCGTCGCGGAAGGCGACGCCGTAGCCGGTGCTGCCGCGGATGTTCGGCTCGATGACGACGAAGCCACGGTCCGCGAGGAACTGCGCGAACGGATCGAACGCGCGGAACCACTGTCCGGTCGGCCCGCCGTGCACGTGGACGATCGCGGGGAGCTTCTCACCCGCGGCGATGTTGCGCGGCTTGTACACGATCGCGGGAATCCGCTTGCCGTCGAACGTCGGGTAGTAGATGTGCTCGCCCTTCACGAAGACGCCTGGGTCGATCGAGCCGTAGTCGGCGCGCAGCAGCGTGTCGAGATGATCGCTCTGCAGGTCGTACGAGGCGATCTCGTTGCGCCGCGTCTCGCTCTGGTAGCCGATGAGCAGCCGGCGGTCGCCGTCATAGAAGCCGATGACCGTCGAGATGCCAGGGTCGAGCCTCAGCTCACGGGCGGTGCCACTCGCGACGTCGTAGAGGACGGGCCGGACCTGCGACTCGTAGTTGCGAAGCGCGTAAAGCGTCTTGCCGTCCTTGCTGAACTTGCCCGAGTGCTCCTCGACGCCCTCCTTGCCGAGCCAGCGCACGTTGCCGGAGGCGATGTCGAGGATGCCCGCGCGGGGCGTGCCGGACGCGTCGGAGGTGATCGCGAGGCGCTTGCCGTCAGGATGCCAGTCGGAGGCTGAATCCTGCGAGCCAGCCTTTCCCGAGAAGATCTTTCGCGCGTTCGCGCCGTCGGCGTCGATGAGGTAGATGTCCGCGTTCTTCAGGTTGCTCGTGTCCTCGTTCGTGCCGAAGACGATCGTCTTGCCGTCGGGGCTCCACTGGCCGCCGAACACCGGGAACATGTAGCGCGTGAGCGGCGCGTAGTCCGTGCCGTCGGGCCGCAGCTTCCAGAGGTTCAGCTGCCCCGGCTCGTCGGGTGCCGCAGGATGACGCTTGTTCGTGAGCGCGGTGATCCAGGCGTCATCTGGGGCGAACTGGACGACGTACTCCTGGGCCATCGGGTCCTTGGTGAGCTGAGTGACCTGCGACGTTTCGACGTCGATCTTGTAGAGGTCGTGCTGCTCGTTACCGGCGGCGTCCTTGGCGAAGACGATGCCCTTGTCGTCGCGGCTCCATGCGAAGCCGGCGCGCAGCGCGGTCGGGACCTCGCCGTGGCTCACCTGCCGGAACTGCTCGGTGCGCAGGTCCATCACCCAGAGCTCCATGCGGCCCGTCTTGTCCCAGTAGAAGGCGACCCGATCGCCCTTCCAGGAGACCAAGGGAAGGAAGAACGAGGGCAGGCGGCAGAGCTCCTCGAGCGGGATGCGCGGCTGACGGCGTGTTTCAACGGCCATGGCGAAAGACCTCCCCCTACGCGCGAACGGCGGCTACTCGGAGCCTAGCGCGAACCGGCGGAGGCGCCCTCGCGGAGCCCCGGGGGCAGGGGCCCCCGTTCAGCGAGCGAAGCGAGCGTGGACGTACGCGCCTCCGCCAGCGGCAGCTGCCAGATGGTGTTCGACCACGCCTGACGGAAGCCGAGGTCGGTGTTGATGGCGAGCATGTGCTCGTTCACGTTCGCGTTGCCGGTGCGGATGAACTTCGCGTTCGAGCGCTCGCGCAGGATGCGCTCGAGCATGACCGCTTTCATCCAGAGGCCGAGCTTGTGGCCGCGGTGCGCCTGGACGACGCCGGTACCGCCCTGCCAGATGACATGACCGATGCGCGGGTCGTGCTGCACCTCGGTGAAGCCGGCGCCCTCGCCGGTCGCCTCATGGATCGCGACGATGAGCCACCACTCGGTCCCCGACTGTTTCAGCCACGACTCGCGATCGCGCAGCTGTGCCTCGGTGAAGCGCTGATCTGCGAAGCGCAGATCGCCCTTGGGCATGTCGTTCATCGAATTCGCCGCGTCGAGGTACGGCTGCACGAGCTCGCGCGGAACGACGTTGTCGGCGCGCGCGAGGCGGTAACCCTTCGGTTCGATCTTCGCCCACTCCGCGACCTTCGCGCGGTCGACCTTGGTGAGGATGAGCTGGTTCAACTTCATCGGAAGGCCCGGCGTCGCCGCGATCGCCTTCGCGAACGCCGCACCCGACGGCACGCGGTCCGACGTTTGTCCGAAGAACACCAGGTCGTCGCCCTGAGCGATGCAGGCCTCGACGAGCGCGCGCATGATCGCGCGACCGACGCCCTTGCCGCGATGCGCGGGGAGGACGTTCACCTCGGTCCAGCGCGCGTGCGCGTTCTCGGGCTCGTTCTTGTTCCAGCCGACGAAGCCGGTGCCGACGAGCGTTCCCGACACATCGCGCGCGGCGAAGGTCGCGCGCCACTGCGCTGGGGTCGTCGCGCGCAGGCGCGCCTTGATCGCGTCGATCGCGGTGAGTGGGTCCTCCGGGACGCGCTCGTGGTTCATCGTTTGGAACACTCGCGCCGCCTCGGTGAGCTCGGCGTCGGACGCGGTGGCCGCGTCGGTCTGGACGATCTGGTAGCCGGTGGGAGTTCTCATTCCGGCAGCCTACGGGCGGTACGGAGGCCGACTATCTCAGGCGATACATCCCGCCGCGATCGCGCGCGGCGAAGCTAGATCGCGGCGCGGAGGGGCTGGAAGACGAGCACGGTCGTGCCGCCGACCACGCGCTCGCGGGTGATGCGCACCTTCTCGCCGAACCGGCGCAGGAACGCCATCTCGAGCACGGAGTCGTCCCACTTGGCGACGTCCCACGACATGCCCTCAGCGGACATGAACCGCAGCACGAATTCGCGAAGGGCCGCGTCGGTGACCGCGCTACCGAGGTAGCGGAACTCGGTGCCGTCGGGCATTTCCCAAGTGACCATATATGTCCCCCGGTACGCACGGTAGGAAGCGTCCCTATTAAGGACATCCCCCTCCAGGGGAGAACGGCTCCCCCGTTCGGGGGAGACAGGCCGGACTAGCCGCGGCGCCTGCGGGGGGTCGCTCCGTCGCTGGGTGCCTGCGTCCGCGTCACGCTGAAGCTCGCGCCGTCGGCGCCGATGACCGAAGGGGTCGCGATCGCCTGACGCGCGCCGTTGATCATCGTGATCGCGTGCGCGTCGAGCGCGCGCACATCCATCTTCGCGCCATCGCGGACGGCGCTCGCGCTGGTGAACGTGAGCGTGCCGAAGTTGTCGAGCGGCACGAGGCCGCGACCGACGCTCGGCGCCTCCTGCACCCACTCTGCGGATGAGTTGCTCGAGACGTATTTCACGGTCGTCGTGTAGCGCTCGCCGGTCGTGTTGTTCTTCATCCCGATCGACCAATCACTTGCGCCGGTCTGCGTTATCGCCACGGTCACTGAGTCGCCTCCCGTCACCGAGAGCGGCACCGGCCGCGAGGAGCCCGGCAGCATCTCGATCCACGCCTGGTACGTGACGTCACCACCGCCGACCATCGCTTGCGTCCCGGCCTGGATGAGGTCGCGCGACTCGAGGCCGCCGATGCCGATCCAAGTCGCGTCGGCGCCCGAACCTGTCGCCGTGACGTTCGGCACGGTCCACGTGGCCGTCACGGACGTGAACTTGCCGCCGCTCGCCGCGTAGCCGGACCAGTTCGACGACGTCGATGACGCGATCGCCGCGGTGGGCACACCGGTGTCCGTGCTCGTTGCCGGTGCGGGCTGCCGCGTCGCCGTCGCCTGGTCGTCGCTCTTGATGCGCCAGGTGCCATCGCTCAGAACGAGCGCGTACTCATTGCGCGCGGTCTGTTCGTCGCTCGTTCCGTCCGAGTACGTGGTGCGCCACGTCTCGAGCGTGACCGCCGTGGCCGTGTCGCTGTTGACGCTCACGCTCACGAACTCTGTCGACTCGAGCTCGATCTTCGTCGCGCCCGCACCGGCGAGCTCGCGGTTCGTGCGGATGAGATCCGTGTAGAACGCGTCGGTCGCGGTCGCCTTCATCGCGGTCGCGTCGCCGCCGTTGAACGCCGCGGCCTGGGCCTGGTTCGCGCGCTCGATGACCTGCTTTACCGCGTCCTGTGCGTTCGTCTGTGCCGAGACGACGGGCGCGGGATCGCGAAGGAACGAGCCGACATCCGGAGCGCCGCAGGCGACGAGGGCGATCGCGAGGATGAAGAGCGTCCTGCGAGCGACTCACCGAGCACGAAGGTGGCGAGCACGGTCGCGGTGAGCGGCTCGGCCAGTGAGAGCGTCGCGCCCCACGACACTGGGAGCCGCGCGAGCGCGCGCGTGAAGATGAGGTACGCGACGGCGGTCGTGCCGACGCCGAGCCACAGCGCCGCGGCGAGCCCGCGCGCCTCGCGCAGCCAGGACAGATCCGCGAATACGAGCGCGGGCAACAGGAGAACCGCGCCTCCGGCGAAGGCGATCGCCGCGACGGCCACGTTGTCGCCGTCGGCGAGAAGACGCTTGGTGGCCGTCGCGTAGGTCGCGTACGACAGGCCGGCGGCGAGCGGCAGTGCCGCGGCGAGCGGCCCGAATCCACGGACACCCGGCTCCGCGAGAAGACCGACGCCGATCACCGCGATCACCGTCGCGACGAGCCAGCGTGAGGAGGGCCGCTCGCCAAGCGCGAGCCAGCCGAGCAGACCGGTGAAGACCGGTGCGCTTCCGATCGCGAGGATCGTGCCGACCGCGACGCCCGCGCGCGCGACTCCTTCGAAGAACGCGAGCTGGTACGCCGCCACGGCGGCCGCGCTGGCGACGGCCGGGAGCGCCGGCCAGCGCCGCCAGAGCTGACCGCGAGCGGCCGCGAGCGCGAAGAGGATCGCGCCGCCGATAACGATTCGCACCGCGCCCACCGCGAGCGGCGCGGCGATGGGCGCGCCGAGCGCGCGCGAGGTCCCGGTCGTGCCCCAGAGCACCGCGGCCGCGAGCACCATGACCACCGCGCGCCCCTGCCGCACCGGCGTGAAAGTACGCTCAACGTGTGCGCGTGCTCCTTCGCGCGTTCCTCCTGCTCGTCACCGCGACGGGCGTGCTCTTTGCCGGACAGGGCATCGGCTACGTGCGCGGCTCGTTCATGACCGGCCGCACCGAATGGGCGGTCATCGGCGCGCTCCTCGCCGCCGGAGGGATTCTCGCGCTCTGGTTGACTCTCCGACCACGCGTATAGCCGCTATGTACGCGGCTATGCAAGCGTCGTCTCCGATGACTGCGGGTCATGCAGGCGATCATCGGTTTGCGCTACGACATTCACCTCGCGACGAATTCGGGGAGGCTGGCCACGAAGATCCTCATCGTCGAAGACGACGCGCCGAGCGCACAGGCCATCGGAGAAGTACTCGAGCTCGAGGGCTTCGACGTTCGTCGCGCCGCGAACGCGACCGATGCGATCGCGATCACGAGCGCCTTCGCACCCCACGTCGTCCTCGTCGATCTGCAGCTGCCTGAGGTCGCTGATGGACGCTCCTTCGTCGAGGGCTATCGGCGCTCAGCGCGGCCCGCGGCGAGCGTGATCGTCATGTCCGGCCGGATCGACGGGAGCGCGATCGCAAAGAGCGCTGGTGCGGATGCCTACATCGCGAAGCCGATCGACTTCGATGCTCTCCTGCGTGCGATCTCGTTGACGCTCTCGGCCGCTTAGGGCTTCAGCAGCAGGATCGCTCGGCCGCTCAGGGCTTCAGTAGCAGGATCGCGTTCGGGAGCTGGCGGCCTGGGCCGACAACGTAGCCGCCGTTGATCCACATCGCGACGCTACCGCCGCCATCGAGGTTCATCGCGTCGCGCGCGCCGAGCGCCTGCATGACGAGCGCGATCTGCGGCACCGTCGCGTTACCGATGACCGCGAGATAGAGGTACGTCGCATCCGCGGCGATCACGCCGCGCGTGCCGCGCAACATCTGGTTCGCATCGATGTCAGCAGAGACATCGAGCGGCACGCCGTTCTGTAAGACGAGCGGGAAGTTGCTGATGCCCGCGCTCACCGGTCCGCGCGCGTAGCTGAATACGCGGCGGTAGAACGTCGCGCTGCCGGTCGTGAAGGTCGCGAGCGCGTTCACCGGATTCGAGAGATGTCGCGGGTTGATCCACACGCCGAGGTTGGAGTTGTACACCGCGTAGTCGTACGTGTTCACTTTCGAGGCGCACGGCGCGTAGTCGGGCGGGCAGAAGTAACTTCCATGGATACCGGCGTACGCGGCGTTCTCGGCGACGTACTGCGCGAGCGGCTTCGCTGGGCACGCGCTGAAGCAGTCCGAGGTGTTCGCGGTCACCGTGCGCACGCGAACGGCCGAGAGGCGCTCCTTGATGAGCCACGTCGGGAACGTCCCCGCTGCGGTGGGCACGTCGATGCGGCTGAAGCCGGTCGGGCTGTACACCGCGGGCGGCGCGGGCGGACGTGTGCCGTCGGGGTTGAGAACGGTGACGAGCCAGAAGACGCCGAAGTCCTCCATCCACGTTGCGCCCTCGATGAGCGGACGCAGATAGAGGCGATAGAAACCCGGTTCAGCCGGAGCCTGGATGGTGAATTGGAACCACGCGACCTGACCGGGACCGACGTACGGCGCGGGCTGGATGGCGATGCGGTTGTAGCGCGGCCATCCCGTCGCGGGCGATCCGTTCGTCCCGTCGCCGCCGAGCGGGCTCGCGCGATCCTGACCGGGCTCAGTGTCCCACGTGCCGAGGTACGCGACCTCGCCGAGACGACCATTCACCCATCCGAGGCTGCCGCTGTTGTAGTACGCGACCGTCGCGGTCGAACGCGCGCCGGGGCAGAGCGTCGGATAGCCGGACTGTCCGTACCACTGCGCGTGGAAACCGGGGACGCCCGCTGGAAGACCTGCGGGCGGCGGGATGCCTGGGCCCTCGTTGTTCGTACACGCCGCCAGTGGCGATGCGGGTGCCGCGGCATCCGCGTGAGCAGGAGCAGCGATCGGCAGCGTCGCGACGATCAGCGCGAAGGCGACGGCGCGCGCGAAGACCCACCTACCCATTCGATCGGGCTAACGATGCGTGGGCGCATGCCAGTACGCCGAGACCGATTTGCTATTCGAACTGCAGGGAACGCTTCGAAAGACCGAGGAAGTAGCCGTCGATGACGGTCTTGCCGGAATCCGCTTTGTCGATGCTCGCGCCGAGCGCGACGAAGAGCGGTACGAAGTGATCGACCGTCGGATGCGCGTATGGCAATCCCGGCGCGCGGCGTTTGTACTCGAGGAGCGCGTCGACGTCGCCCTTCGCGAGCGTCTCCGCAGCCCACGCGTCGAACTCCTTCGACCACGAGGGCGCGGGCGCGTCGGGACGGAAGTCGCGAATGAACGGAAGGCCGTGCGTCATGAAACCCGAGCCGATGACGAGCACGCCCTCATCGCGCAGTGGCGCGAGCTTCTTCCCGATCTCGAGCAACTCGCGCGCGTCCAAGCTCGGCATGCTGATCTGCAGTACCGGGATGTCGGCCTCCGGGTACATCACGAGGAGCGGCACATACGCGCCGTGATCGAGGCCACGCAGCGGCTCCTCAGCGGTGGGCGTCGATGGTCCGAGCAATTGCTTCACGCGCTCCGCGAGCTGCGGCGCGCCGGGCGCGGGATAGGTCACGTCGTAGTAGCGCTGCGGGAATCCGTAGAAGTCGTAGACGAGCGGGACGGTGCGCGTCGCACCGATCGTGAGCGGCGACTCCTCCCAGTGCGCGGATACGATGAGGATCGCCTTCGGACGCGGCAGGTCTTTCGCCCAGCCGGCGAGCTCTCCCGGCCACACGGGATCGTCGACGAGCGGCGGCGCGCCGTGACCGAGATAGAGGGCAGGAACGCGAGCACTCACCTCACGAGCAACGCACGATGGGCCGCGCGCATTCCCGCGCGAGCGATCAGCGCCAGGCGGTGACGATCGCTCCCATCACGATCTGTCGTCGCCGATGAGCGACGCGCACATCTTAGGAACGTGGGCTTAGTTCGCGCCCTTGAGCTCGAAGGAAAGGCGCTTCACGTGCCCGTCGTCGGTGACGAAACGCCACGTCGTGTAGTTCGCGAACAGGCCAGGCGCACGGGTGAGCGTCGTGATGCGTACCTCGCCGCCGAGCACCTGCTCGTCACGCATGCTCTGCAGGAAGTCAGGCGCCATGCGGATCATCGTGCGCACGCCTTCCTTGCCGCGCAGCGGCTCCTCCGCGCCGGGGAGCATCACCTCGACGTCCTCGGCGCAAAGCTCCGCCGCCGCGTTCGCGTCCTTCTCCTGAACGGCGTGTATGAAACCGCGGGCGACCTCGAGGCCATCCACCATGCGATGGTATGGGCAGGAAGCGGGCCGCACGCTTGGCGGCAGAGAACGTGCAGCCCCGTTGGACGTCACAGAGGAGGTCTTATGGACACCCACGTATGTGATGTTTGCGAAGAGCGCTTCCTGACCCGCGCCGAGCTCGCGATGCACCGCCAGAACGAGCACTCGCACCAGTCCAGCGACGAGGTGATCGCCGGCCAGCCACCAAAGAACGAGCAGCAGTAGCTATCAAAAACACCCACCACTGATCCGATCGCGCCATAGGTCTCGTACCTCTCCGCTGGAGAACCAGCCAAATCCCGTCTTCTCTTCGGAGGCGGGTGGAGAAAGGGAGAGACCCATGGCGAAAGAGCCTGGTAGCACCACGCCCGCGAATCCCCTCACCACACACTCGCGCCGGACCCTCCTGCGCGCGGCCGCGGTCGGTACCGCGACCGCCAGCGTGTGGGGAGCTGCGCGAGCACTCGGCATCGGCGACGCAGGCGACGCCACGTCGTTCATCGACACCGACGCGGCCGCGCCGGTCCTCGCGTACGTCCGCGACGCCGCGAGGGGCGAGGTCGTCGTCATGAAGGGCGGCAGTGAGATCGTCCGCCGCGACGCGCGACTCGCCGCGCGACTCATCGCGATCGCAAAGGAGGCCGGCGATGTCGTCGCATAGAGAAGCGCCCGAGATCTCCAAGGATCCCGTCGCGGACAACACCGACCTCTACGCGTTCGTCGACCCGGTCGACCCGACGAAGGTCACGATCCTCGCCAACTACATCCCGCTCGAAGATCCGGCGGGCGGCCCGAACTTCTATCAGTTCGGCGATGACGTCCTGTACGAGATCAAGATCGACAACGACGGCGACGCGAGCGCGGACGTCATCTACCAGTTCCGTTTCCAGACGCGTTTCACCAACCCCGAAACGTTCCTGTACAACACCGGACCGATCACCTCGCTGACCAGCCCGAGCTGGAACGTGCGTCAGACCTATTCGGTCACACGCGTCGTCGTCGACGGCGACGAAGACGAGCGGACCGCGACGGTCATCGGCTCAGGCCTTGTGACCCCGCCGGTGCGGATCGGGCCACGTTCGACACCAAACTACCCAGCGCTCGCGAACGCGGCGATCCAGTCGCTCGCGGCTGGCGTGAAGGTCTTCGCGGGCCAGCGCGATGAGGGCTTCTTCGTCGACCTCGGCTCGATCTTCGATCTCGGCGCGCTGCGTCCGTTCCAGAACCTGCACCTCATCCCGCTTCCGGCCGCCCGCGGCAAGGACGGGACGAAGGGCTTCAACGTTCACACCATCGCGATCCAGCTCCCCAAGACCGACCTCACACGGGACGGCACGATGCCGACCAACGCCATGGACGCGAAGTCCGTGATCGGCATCTGGGCCACGGCCAGCCGTCAGCGCGGCATGATGCGCGGCGACGACGGTGGCTCGACGTCCGCGGGCCCCTGGATGCAGGTCTCGCGGCTTGGCAACCCGCTCATCAACGAGGTGATCATCCCCATCGGCAAAAAGGACCGCTGGAACGCGGTGAAGCCGCGGAACGACGGCGACTTCCTCACTTACTACCAAGACCCCGAGCTGCAGCGTCTGCTGCCGGTGCTGTATCCCGGCGTGTTCCCGAACCTCGCGGCGCTGCTCGCGATGCCAGCCGCGTCACGCACCCGCGATGACCTCATCGCGATCCTCGCGACGGGCATCCCGACAGGGGTCGTCCCCGGGTTCCAGAACTTCACCGGCACACGCATCGCGGACATGCTGCGGCTCAACATGGCCATCGCGCCATCGACGACGCCGAGCCCGTTCGGTCTGCTCGGCGGCGACGCCGCCGGCTTCCCGAACGGACGCCGTGTGGCCGACAACGTCGTCGCGATCGAGCTCCGCGCGGTGGCGGGCGTGACGCTCCCGCTTGTGCGATCGACCTACACGCCGGACGGTGCAGCCGGCGTGCTCACCGACGGGACGTCCAACGACCTCGCGTATCTGGGTGCGTTCCCCTACCTCGCGCACCCGCAGGAAGGCTTCGAGCACAGCCACGACTAGCGAAATGTGGAGGGCGCAGCTCGGCCACGGCTGAGCTGCGCCGCCTCCACACGGCAGCGCGCGGTCGCAAGGGAACTCGGACCGCTCACTCGCTCGCAGCTCGGAGCGCTCATTCGCTCGCAGACGGGGTGTGCGAATGCGACATTTTTCCGCGACGACACTGACGCCAGTGCGGCATCTTCGTACTGTGCGATTCGCAGGCTCACGCCGGGGAGGTATCTGACATGGGTCTTCGTATCGGCAGCACCGCACCAGATTTCGAGGCCGAGACCACACAGGGGAAGATCCGCTTTCACGACTGGCTCGGTGACTCATGGGGCATCCTGTTCTCGCACCCAAAGGACTTCACTCCGGTCTGTACGACCGAACTCGGCTACATGGCGAAGCTCAAGCCTGAGTTCGACAAGCGCAACGTGAAGATCGTCGGTCTGTCCGCGGAGAGCGTGGACCGGCACAAGGGCTGGTCGAAGGACATCGAGGAGACGCAGGGCGCCGCGCCGAACTATCCGATGATCGGCGACGAGGATCTCAAGGTCTCGAAGCTGTACGACATGCTCCCTGAGGAGACGGCCCCCGGCGCGGCGCGCACGCCGGCCGATAACCAGACCGTTCGTACCGTCTACGTCATCGGCCCGGACAAGAAGATCAAGCTGACGATCGCGTATCCGATGACGACAGGACGCAACTTCGACGAGGTGCTGCGCGTCGTCGACTCGATGCAGCTCACCGCGAAGCACAAGGTCTCGACGCCGGTGAACTGGAAGCGCGGCGAGGACGTGATCATCTCCGGCTCCGTCTCGGACGACGAGGCCAAGAAGACTTACCCGCAGGGTTGGAAGGCGCCGAAGCCCTACATCCGCATCATCCCGCAGCCCAGATAGCTGCGCGGCGCGGCCGGGTCTAGGCGACCGCCTGGATCACGGCCGCGCCGACCAGTTCCACGTGCGCCACGTGGGCGTGGAACCGTCGGTCATCGCTTCGTTCCACTCGTTCGAGAGCCACACCTGTCCGCCGTTCGCGCTGAGCGGATCGGGCGAGGCGCCACCGTAGTCGCCCCAGCGGCAGACGTCCGGGGCGCTGCTGCCGCAGGCGAAGTCGACGTACGGGCCCGGCGACTGCTTGATCAGGACGACGCCAGACTGCGGCGCGGTGCCGCGCCGCGAGACCATCTTGATCGCGGAGAACGTCGCCGCGGATGACGTGTTGAACCCCATCACCATGTTCCGGCCGGTCGCCGCGGCGGTCGTCGTGACGTCGTCCGCCGCGCGGTCGGAGGAGATCGCGCCGTTGAAGCTGTAGAGCTCGGGATCGGTCACCGTGCCGGTCTGTGAGAGCACCGGCGTGGTCGCGGTGTTGATCTCGAACCAGCGCACCTCAGACCCGGCGCCACCGAATGCGGTGTGCGCCGTCCAGATCGCCGTCGCGCCCAGTCGCGGGTCGTAGCCCGCGACCGCGTGCGTGAGGCGCGTGTCCATCGTGTCGATGAGCTGCGTCGTCCCAGATTGCGGTGCGTTCGCGGGCATCTGGTAGCGAGGCACCTTGACCGTCGTTGCCGCGCTCAATTGCGCCTGGCCCTGCGCGCTCTTCGTCACCTTGAACACGGTGAGGTAATCGGCACCGCCGCTCGTCGACACGTCGTTCGTGCCGACGATCCAACCGCCGGATGTCGCGTCGAGCATGACCGCAGGTTCGGGCGTCGACATGAGCGAGCCGTCCGCGTTCTTCAGCGCCGAGAACGTGCCACCCCCGCCGAGCTGCCCCGGGCACACCGGATCTGTCGGCTTCGCGAACCAGTTCACGTCTGAGCCCACGTAGTAGGAGAGGAGCAGAAAGACGTTGGACCCGACGAGCACGAAGTCGCGCGTGACCGCGAGCTTCGGATAGTCCGGCAGATAGAAGGAGTTGTAGAAGGCGCCGACCTGGTAGTGGCAGAACTCATCGTCCGATCGCGGATCAGCGGTCTTGCTGTAACCGAACGCGAACTCCGACGTGTAGAAGTCGACCGCGAGGTAGTAGAAGCGCTGCGATGTCGGATCCCAGACGATCTGCGGGTCGCTGAGCTCGCTCACCGGGAACCGCGTGAGCTGGCCCAGGTCGCCCTCGTTGATGAGCGCGCCGTCGCGGCCGTAGATCCCGTACCGCAGGTTGATCGCCTCGATGTAGCTGGTCGGGCCCATCGCACCGGTCGGGTCCGGCGGTGCGAGGTCGCTCTCGAACTGACCGTTCCAACTCACGCCGACGGTGGGGCCACCGGACGACGCGGCGGTGATCTCGAGCGAAACCGTCGCCGCATGAGTCGGACCAGCCGAACCCTGCCCGATGAGCGTGAGGTTGAAGGTGCCGACAGCGGAGGTCGTCGTCGTCGCGACGGTGAGCACCGAGCTTGCGCCGGTCGTAACCGTCGCGGGGTTGAACGTGCCCGTCGCGCCGTTGGGGAGACCGCTCACCGAGAGACTCACCGACTGCGCGTTGCCGGATGTGAGCTGAGTGTCCACGTTGTAGGTCGTGCTCGCACCCTGCGCGACCGTCCGCAGTGTCGGGGTCGCCGCGAGTGAGAACTCGTCGGGCGGAAGCGTCACAGTGAAGCTCACGGACGTCGAGTGCGCCGTCGACGATGGATAGGTACCGGTGATGACGAGCGTCACCGTGCCGGTCGCTGCGGTCGTCGTCGTCGTGACCGTGAGCAGTGACGCTCCGCCGGCCGTTACCGACGCCGGATTGAACGTCCCGGTCGCGCCTGCCGGCAGACCGCTCACCGAAAGTGTCACCGTCTGCGCGTTGCCGGAGGTCACCTGCGTGGTCACGGTGTACGACGTGCTCTGACCCTGCACGACGCTCTGGCTCAGGGGCGACGCGCTGATGCCGAAGTCATCGGGCGCGTTGACCGTGAGCGTGACCGTCGCCGAACGCGAATTCGGCGGGTTCGCGTACGCGCCGCTGATCGTCAGCGTGAACGTGCCGGTGGGCGTCGAGACCGACGTCGTCACGGTCAGCGTGGAGCTGCCCCCGGCGACGACGGCTGATGGAGAGAATGTCCCGGTCGCGCCTGCCGGCAGACCGCTCACCGAAAGTGTGACCGTCTGCGCGTTCCCGGAGGTTACCTGCGTTGTCACCGTGTACGTCGTGCTCTGACCTTGCACGACGTTCTGGCTCGCCGGCGCCGCGCTGATGCTGAAGTCATCGACCACCGGCGCGTTGACCGTGAGCGTCACCGTTGCCGAATGGGACTTCGGCGGGTTCGCGTACGCGCCGCTGATCGTCAGCGTGAACGTGCCGGCGGGCGTCGACGTTGACGTTGTGACCGTGAGCGTGGAGCCGCCACCGGCGAGGACCGCGGCCGGGGAGAAAGTCCCGCTCGCACCCGCCGGCAGGCCCGCGAGCGAGAACGTGACGGTCTGCGCACTTCCGGACGTCACCAGCGTGCTCACGCTGTATGTCGTGCCCTCGCCCCGCAGGATGCCCTGACTCGATGGCTCCGCGCCGATGGAGAAGTCCGGACCAGGCGTCACCATGAGCGAGACCGTCGTCGTGTGCGTCGTCGGCGGCGACGAGTAGTTACCGCTGATCGTCAAGGTGAACGTGCCGATCTGGGCCGTGCTCGTCGTCGCGACGGTCAGCGTGGAGCTGACTCCCGCCTGGACGGACGCGGGACTGAACGTGCCGGTCGCGCCGGCGGGCAATCCGCTGACGGAGAACGTGACCGGACGGGCGCTCCCGGACGCCACGGTCGTGTTCACGGTGAACGTGGTGTTCGCGCCCTGCACGACGCTGCCGCTCGACGGCGTCGCGTTGATGGTGAAGTCGCTTCGCGTGTAGCTCGTCGGACCCGCGCGGCCGGCCGCGTCACGTTTCGCGCGCGCGAACGCCGCCTGGTCCGGCACGCGGTACGGCACGCGCGTCACCGCCTTCGACTTCGCGGGGGCGAGCGGAGCATCGATGCGCGAGCCGACGCTGCGATGAGGCGCGGCGGCAGTCGAGGACGCCTGCGCCGAGGTCGCGGGCTGCACGACCCCTACGAGACTCGCGACGAACAGCGCGGCCAGGACGCGTGCGGTGGTGCGCAGGCTGCTCCCCTCCTTGGCACGCGTAGTAACGCGGCCGGGCGCCAAGTCAAGCGCTCCTCGCCGGACTGATGACGCCTAGACACGCGCGGCGCCACGAGTGGGACTTCGGTCCCATGACGGAAGGTCAGTTGCGCGTGACTCGCTACTCCCCTTCGGCTTCGCGCGATCACACCAGCGCATGACGACGTCCTGCTAGAGGTTCTCGTACTTCGCGAACCACGCGTCGACTTCCTTCGACTGTCGCGCGCCCGTCCCCTTCGTTCCTGGTGGCATGGCGAGAGGCTTAGTCAGTACGGCGCGTCCGCGCCGTCGAGGCAGATCCTGCAGCTGTGACGCGAGAGGGATTGTTGTGGTGTAGTAAAAGCGTGGCCGTCCACCGGAAAGTGCGCGCTGACGTGATCGTGTTGGACTGGCTGCTCGACTCGGATCCCGCAATACGGTGGCAGGTCTTGCGTGATATTGCTGACGCGCCGATTGACGTTGTCGCGGCTGAGCGGGAGCGAGTGGCTACTGAAGGCTGGGGCAGCCGACTCCTCGCGTTGCAGGGCGAAGACGGTCAGTGGGCGGGAGGCGCATGCTTCCCGGAGCGCAGGCTCTACCTGTCCGTCAAGAACGAAGGCCAGCCCTGGATATCCACGCTGCCGACACTCCAGCTGCTGCACGACTTCGGGATCGACCCGCGCGTTGACCGGGTGCGTCGGGCGGTGGAAGCGGTCAGAGACGGCTGTCGTTGGGAGCACGCGGGAGAGCCGTTCTTCAGTGGCGAGGTCGAGCCGTGCATCAACGGGAGGATCGTCACGCTCGGCACCTACTTCGATCAGGACATGGACGGCGTGGTCGCGCGCCTCCTGGGTGAGCAGCTCGAGGACGGCGGGTGGAACTGCGAGGCGGAGAACGGCTCCGTGCGCTCGTCGTTCGCGAGCACGATCAACGTCCTCGAGGGGCTGCTGGCGCACGAGCGCGCAACCGGCGGCTCTGCGGAATCGGTCGCGGCCCGGCGCGGGGCTGAGGAGTACCTCCTCGAACGAAGGCTCTTCCGGCGCAAGAGCACCGGGGAAGTCGTCGACTCCGCCTGGCTGCAATTCTCATTTCCGACCCAGTGGCACTACGACGTGCTGCGTGCCCTCGACTACTTCCGAGAAGCCGGCGATCCACCGGACCCGCGCGTCGATGACGCGATCCAACTGCTCCGGTCCAAGCAGCAGCCCGACGGCACGTGGCTGCTCGAGAACATCCACCCGGGCAGAGTCCACTTCACGCTCGAAGACGGCAATGGCCGGCCCAGCCGCTGGAACACGCTGCGGGCGCTGCGTGTCCTCCGCTGGTATGAGCGAGAAGCAAAGAGCGACGAGAGCGTGTAGCCCGGAGGCGAGCGGGACCCGGAACTGATAACAGCTCGACCGGTTCCGCCGGCGCTACGCCACCGCTGGGCTACGCCTTACCGAGCGCTTTGCGCGCAGCATTGGCGATATCGGCGCCGGTATTCGCGTGGCCGCCGATGCCCCAACCGCCATCGGGAGATTCCGTAATCAAGACCCAGGTGCGAGCGGCCAGACTTTGATCACCCGCGGCCTTGGCGACGATCTCGGTCAGCTCCTTGACCACCCCGAGCTGCTTTTGCCGATCGAGCACGCCGACCGGCGTCAACACCTGGACGCGGACATAGTTGCTGTCGCCGCTCACGTTGGAAATCGCGTCGCCCGGGAGGTCGTGGACGAAGGCGGCGGTGTTGTCTTTGAACAGGGCGAGTGGCGGGACCTGCTCGTGCTTCATGACCGCGGCGGCGAGGTCTCGCGCCAGCGTCTTCCTGTCCTTGAACGTTCCCTCGGTCGCGTACACGTCGATCATCGGCATCGCTTTTCTCCTTCTAGAGTATGACGGTCGTCATAGTTAGTGAGACTAGGCTATGTTGATCGTCATAGTCAAGTGAGCAATGAGAGTCGGACCAAGATG
>VBJD01000205.1 GCA_005887995.1 Chloroflexota bacterium | reverse complement strand
GGCCCGAGGAGCCGCTGCGCGAACAGCTCGACGTCGCGCGCGGGCTGATTGAGCACGAAGCAGAACGCGCCGAGCTCGTCGAAGTGGATCGTGCGTCCGTGGCCGTGCAGACCGGGGCCGAGCGCGACCGCGTGCTCGGACTGGATCAGGGCGAAGTGCGCGCCAGCGGTGCCGTTCTTCGGACCGCCCACGCCCGCCGTGATGTCATCGCCGACCGCTTCCCCGACCAGTTGGCGCAGCTTCTCGGCCTCGACGCGCGGATCGGCGCCCGCGTCGTGCTCACGGACGACGGTCACGCCACGGCGCGTGCGAACGACGCGCGATTCGCCGTCGACGACGCGCGCGACCGCGTCGCGGAGCGCGATCCGCGAGGATCGCTTGCGCCCCGCCAGCGTGATGGCGACGTACGCTCGGTCTTCCGCCTTTGCCTCCATCAACAACAAAGGCCTCCCGTTTGGGAGGCCTTCGGTTCGCTTCTTCAGTTGTCTCGGTGTCGCTAGACCGCGCCTCCCACGCCGCTCCGACTCGTCTCAAGGACGAGGATCGGGATGACGACGATGAGGACGAAGCGCGACATGAGAGGGCAAGGCTACTGGGCAGCCAGGTCAGGGTCAACGGGAAAGTTGTGCAAATGGCTGCATTTCGGTAACAGCACCTGTTCGTCCGGTAGGGTCGGGCGAGATGTCGCGCGTCGTCGTCATCGTCGTCATTGCGAGCGTCGGGTCCGTATCGGACACCGGCGAGGGAGGCGCGCGCAGCTAGACCACCCCAGTTACCGAATCGAAAGCCTCCCGAGATCGGGAGGCTTCTTTGTTTCATGGAGGGAAATATGGCGAGCGTCAAAGAGCGACAGGCGCAGACCCCGGCGCTGGGCCTCGAGATCTCCGAGGAGGCCTGGGCGTATCACGACGGCGACTTTGTACGCCTCGCGGACGCGAAGGTCAGCCTCGCGACGCACGCGCTGAACTACGGCACCGGCATCTTCGAAGGTATCCGCGCCTACTGGAACGCCGAGCAGGAGCAGCTGTACGTTTTTCGTCTGCGCGAGCACTTCGAGCGCATGGAGCGCTCGTGCCGCATGCTCAAGATCGCGCTCCCCGGTGGGCCTGACGAGCTCGCCGCCCTCGTCACTGACCTCCTCCGCCTCAACCAAATGCGCACGGACACGTATGTGCGTCCGCTCGCCTACAAAGCGGCGCGCTCTATCAAGGTCGCGCTTTCTGCGCTGCGGGATGGATTCGGGATGTTCACGTTCCCGCTCGGCGACTACGTGCCCACGACCGGCATCGCCGCCCGAACCGCGAGCTGGCGCCGCATCAGCGACGACGCGCTCCCCGCGCGCGGGAAGATCACCGGCGCGTACGTGAACACCGCGCTCGCCGTCGAGGAGGCGCACGAGGCGGACGCCGAGGAGGCGATCTTTCTTACGCGCGACGGTCACGTGAGCGAGGGCGGGAGCGCGAACCTGTTCATGGTCCGCGCCGGCGCGCTCATCACGCCACCGGTGTACGACGACATCCTCGAGGGGATCACGCGCGACTCGCTCATGCGCCTCGCGCACGACGAGCTCGGGCTTTCCGTCCTCGAGCGGAGCATCGATCGCACCGAGCTCTACGTCGCCGACGAGCTGTTCTTCTGCGGCACCGGCGCGCAGGTCGCACCATGCGTTCGCGTCGACGGCCGGCCCGTCGCCGATGGCGCCATCGGACCGGTCTCGCGTGCGCTCGCTACGTCATACACCGCCATCGCCCGTGGCCAGGACGAGCGCTATCCCGAGTGGCGGACGGCGGTGTACGCGTAGGCGGGATCGACCCGAAAATCGCGAGCGCGAGCTTGATAGGTTCCGGGGAGACCGCAGCGCTCATTCGAGCGTCGGATCATCAGCATCGGGAGCGATGCGGCCGTACTGATCGGGAATCGTCCCCCACCCGAACACTGGTGTGATCTCCTTCGGTATCGCTCCCAACTCCTCGCGCGGATTGAGAGCATCGCGTAGCACGGTGCAACGGTGGCCCCAGCCGGCGCCGAAATCGAAGACGTAGCCGAAGGATGTGCCAGGGCGAGATGTCCCATCGTGCGAACGCGCGATCGATGGCGCGTGCGAGATCCGCGAACGTGTGCTCGCTGCTTGCGAGTAGGTCGCGACCCGGCGGGTTCGTGAGGTCCTCGCCCGCCTGCGCGGCCAGGACCACGCGGAGCAGCATCCACTGTGGCGGTGCTGTCCTCTTCCGCGTGCGCCGCGAGCGTCTGACGGTCACCTACGGCTGCGGCTACCGCCGCTTGGCAGCGACGGCAGGAGACACGTACTCACGTCGCGGCCGCGTTGCACCAGCCAGCAGCGCTGACCGACGCAATGCCGCGCGCTGCTCGAGAAGCTCATCGACCGCGCGACGACTCACGACGTAGTGATGCGTGATGGGGTCCTTGTAGCCGCGCAGAATGCCGCCGTCGATACGGCGTTTCACCGTGTTGAGGGCAAGCTCCAGCCGCTCGGCCGCCTCGTTCGCGGAAATGAACTCCTCACCCATGCGGACACGGTAGCCGTCAGTGTCCAATTTGTCAATGTTATCCACTTGTTCGAATATGTCAGTAATGTCACCGCGTCGTCTCCCGGCGCCAAGGGGTTCTCGAGCGCCATGCGAGTTAGGTTCGGCGCTACCCGCTCATGACCATCCCGCCATCGACAAGTAGCGACTGGCCGGTGATGTACGACGCGCGCGGTGACGCGAGGAACACGACGGCGCTCGCGAACTCTTCGGGACGGCCATACCGGCCGAGGGGGATGGCCGCCAGCCACGTGGCGCGCTGCTGCTCGAGTGAGACCTTCGCGCGCTGCGCGGTGTCCTTCTCGAGGGACATGAGTCGATCCGTGGCGATGCGGCCCGGCTGCACCGCGTTCACGCGGATGCCTTCCTTCGCGAGGTCCGCCGACAGCGTCTTTGCCATGCCCTGGACCGCGGAGCGGATCGCCGTTGAGAGGATGAGGTTCAGGTACTGCGTCGGCTGACGGACCGTCGATGACGTCATGTAGGTGAGAGAGCCGCCACCACCGCGACGCATCGCCGGAAGCGCGAGCCGCGTGAGCCGGACGGCGGAGAGCAGCGTGAGATCTACCGCGCGCAGCCACGCTTCGTCGTCGAGCTCATCGAACCG
>VBJD01000204.1 GCA_005887995.1 Chloroflexota bacterium | reverse complement strand
GCGTGCGTGCGCTCGCGCACGAGCTCGGGCTCGACGGGCGCATCGACGTCGTGGTCGACCCGCGTCCGTTCTCGTTCACGTACTGGTTCCGCCGTCCGCGCATCTGCGTGTCGACCGCGCTCGTGCGGCGCCTTGGGACAGACGAGCTGCGCGCGGTGCTCATCCACGAGCGCTATCACCTTCGTCATCGCGATCCGCTGCGGCTCGTCGTTGCGCGCTACTTCGCCGCGGGCCTCTACGTCGTCCCGGTCGTCGACGAGCTCGCGTCCTTTTACGCGCTGCAGAAAGAGATCGCCGCGGACGACGACGCGGTGAGACAGCTCGGCACGCGGCCGCTGGCGCGCGCGCTCTACAAGCTGCTGCCGGATGCGCCCGACCGTGAGCTTGGCCTGCTCATGCCGGTGACGGGGCTCTCGGTGACCGAAGCCCGCATCGAGCGTCTCGCTGAAGGACGCGATCTCCCGCTGCGCCTCACGACGATGTCGGTGGTGCTGTCCGCGGGTGCACTCGCCGGCGCGGCGGTGCTGGCGGGCATCGGTGCGGGCACGAGCGTCGCGTTCGCGAGCCTTCCGTCGGTGCTCGCGGTGCCCGCGCTGCTCTTGGGCCCGGCATCGATCCTCTTTGCGGCCGCGCTGAACGGCGGCGTGCACCAGGTCCGTCTCGTCGCGGGTCTCGTCAGCCGCTAAGTCGGTCATCCCCGCGCCAAGTTGCCGCCGCGGGCGTTAGGAAAGCTTCGCTTTACTTCCGCTGGCTAAACACGGATAGTCCGGCGTGACGGGCCCAGCGACAAAAAAACGCCGGTGGGGTCGGGAGGGACCCACCCAATGTCGTTCCGTCGTATTTTCCAGATCCTGACCATCGCATTTGCGCTCGCTTTCACCTTCACCGCGACCAGCGCAACCACGGCTCTGGCCTGCGATCCCCAGACGAGCGGCGGCTACTGCTAGCAGTCCTTTCCGGCCGCGCCGGGCGCGGCCGACCGAGAAGTACGGGCACCTGGGCCCTGATGACCCCGACCGGCATCGCACCGGTCTCGGTCAATCGCTCGGCGGTTCAGGCTCAGTTGACCCTTTACTTGCAGTTCCGTAAAGTGGCGCCGCCCCATATGGCTCAGGTTCGATCCGCGATGGTCGCTGACGTCGGAGCGCGCATCCGCTCGCTGCGGACGGCGAAGGGTCTCACGCAAGCCCAGCTCGCAGACCCGCTCTACACGAAGGCCTACATCTCGATGCTCGAGTCCGGACGCACGCGCGCGTCGATGAAGGCACTCGAGCATATCGCCGGCGTACTCGGCGTGAACCCCTCGGATCTGCTCGGCGGCGCATCCACTCCGGCGACGCCGCAGCTCGATCTCCTCGAAGCGCGACGACTCCTCGAGGTCGGCGATGGGAACGCGGCGGTCCCGCTGCTCGAGAAGCTCGAGGAGGGGCTGAACGCTTCAGATCAACTCGTGCGGCTCCGATACCTCGCCGCGGCGTACAACATGGTCGGCCAACCCAAGCAGGCATTCCCGATTATCGAACGCGCGCAGCGCATGGCCGACCTCCTTGAGAACGCCGAGGAATCGATCCGGCTCAAGGCCGTCCTCGCCGCGGCGCACGCGCGCATGTACGACTACACCGAGTCGACGCGCTTGCTTCGCGAGGTCGTCGTCGCCTGCGACGAGGGCGTCGTCAAGGACAAGACGTTCCACTTCCGCCGGCTCGTCGATTTGGCACTCACCCTGACGAGCCAGCGCCAGGGCAAACAGGCGCTCACGATCTACGAGCGCGCCATCGAGCTCTCGGAAAGCTTTGGCGACCGCAACCTCATCGCGATCCTCTACGCCGGCATCGCGAAGGCGTACCAGAATGAAGGCGACCTCGAGGGCGCCATCCAGTACAACCTCAAGAGCCTTCAGGCGTACGAGGAGCTCGGTCTCCTCGATCAGGTCGCCTGCACCCTCGACAACGCGGCCATGCTCTATGCGGAGTACGGCAACCGCGAGCGCGCAAACGATTGCCTGAGGCGCGCCGCGGCGCTCGCGCAGCAGACGAAGCGCGATGGCACGCTCGCATCGATCCGCGCAACTGAAGCGGAGATACTCGCGAAGACCGATCCAGCGCGTGGCCTCGACGCCGCGCAGGAGGCGCTGCGCTTCGCGCGCAAGATCGGCCAGCCCGACGCAGAGGTCCGCGCGCTCGTGCTCATCGGCGAGCTTCGCATGGCGTCGAGCGCGGCCGCGGCGAAGCGCTTGTTCCAGGAAGCGAGCCAGCTCGCGGAGGAGCGCGTGCCGCATATGCTCCGCGTCATCTTCGATCGCTGGTCGCGCGCCGCCGAGGCTCGCGGCGACAGCGACGAGGCGCTGCGCCTCGCGCGACGGGCTCTGGAAACAGTTCGCTCCTAGTCAACCGCTCGTTGTCACTCGCGAGGTGGACTCGCTCCTCGCGAGTGAATCGCTCGTCGCTCGTCTTCACATCTGGGCTGCACCCTGATACACGTCGACAATGAATCGAATGCTTACCGCGGACCTCGTCCGCGAGCGCGTGCGCGGCACCATCCTCGAGCGCATCGGCGACACGCCGCTCATCCCGCTGCACCGTATCACCGAGGGCGCGCGCGCGGAGCTCTGGGCGAAGCTCGAATCCGCGAACCCCGGCGGCAGCGTGAAGGACCGACCCGGGCTGTGGATGGTCATCGCCGCCGAGGAGGAGCGGCGCATCTCAGGCGCGAGCGTCGTGCTCGACGCGACGAGCGGGAACACAGGTGTCGCGCTCGCGCTCGTGTGCGCGGTGCGCGCTCATCGACTGCTGCTCGCGATGCCCGACCTCGTCTCCGTCGAGCGCAAGCGCATCGCTCGCGCGTTCGGTGCGGAGCTCGTCCTCACCGATCCGCTCGAGGG
>VBJD01000203.1 GCA_005887995.1 Chloroflexota bacterium | reverse complement strand
CAGCGCGCTCTGCAGAAGCTCGCGCAGCGGTTCGGTCGCGGGCGCGAGCGATCCGCGTGTGTGCCAGCGGCGCAGATGACCCGCCGGATCCGCCGCGACGCGCGCTCTCCCTGTGAGCCGATAGATGGCGCTCGTCAGGGCCCCGAGCGGACCTGCCCCTCGACCGCGCGCCGACAGACGCGTCGCCGCGACGGCATGGCGTTCGAGCCCGCGAATGTCGATGACCGCGAGCGCGCCCTTGGCGACGTCGCCTACCGCGCGCTCGCGCCGCGCTGGCTCCACGAGAGGCGCGACGTCGGCCTGGACGCCGGCGCGCCGGGCGAGCTCGAGCGCGGCGTCACGTGCGCTCGCGCCCAGACGACCGGTGAGGATGCGCTTGCTCTCGACACCCTGCTCGAGCCAGCCGCGCAGCTCCGCGATCCCGGATGCGCCGTCACGCGCGCGAGTGAGCGCGATCGGCACGTCGTCAAGCGCGTCGAGGCGGAGGCGCGAGCGCAGATCGTCACGGACACGATCGGCATCCGCGGCCGGCAGGAGGTCCGCGCGGTTGAGCACGACGATCTGGCGCGCGATCCGCGGCCCCCAGGTGCGCAGGTAATCCGTGTGCGCGACGTCATCGCTGTACTTCTCCGGATCGACGACCCAAGCCACGGCATCGACGCGGGGTAGGAGCGCATCGACCCGCGCGCGGTGATCGGCCGCGATCGAGTCGGTGTCCGGCAGATCGAGCACCGCGACGGGACCGAGCCGATCCGTGGCGTGCTCGTGTACCTGCGTCACGCCCAGCCACGCTATGAGCTCTGCCACTTCGGCGCGCTTCTCGGCGGGAAGCCAGGCGACAGCCTCGGACGTCGTCGGCCGCCGCGCGCTGGCGGCGCTCACGTTCGCACCCGCGAGAGCGTTGAGGAGGCTCGACTTGCCGACGCCGGTGCCGCCGACGAGCGCGAGGACGTACACATCGCTCGGGAACCGCACGCGTTCGTTCGCCAGCGCGCGCACCGTCTTCGCCGCGGTCGTATCGATCCCCAGCGAATCGGCTGCGGCGATCGCTTCGTCGAGACCTTCAAGGCAGCGCGCCAGGTTCACGCGGCGAGATCCTCGACCGCGTCGCGCAGGTCCTGTGCGAGCTGCCGCAGCGCCGTCGCGTCCGCCACCAGATCGTCGAAGCGCTTTCGATCGCGCGCGAAGATCGCCTCCAGACCCTCATCGAGCCTGCGTCCGGCCTGCGCCACGAGCTCGTCCATCGCGCGCTCGCCGAAGATCGCCTCGAGCAGCTTCTGATTCACGAATGCGGTACCCGCGGCGATGCCGAGCTCGGTGCCGGTGAGCCCGGCGGTGTGCGCGAACACCGCGAGCATCACAGCGACGCCGACTGCGTTCACGCCGATCGCGGCGACGCGCGCGACGGCATGTTTCCGGCCGCTCGCACCGCGAACGTCATCGATCACCGCATGCATCCAATCGCGAAGCATGTCGCGTAGTGCGGGGGCCGTCTCGGGCGACGCGGACCACAGCGTCGGATCGCGCGCGAGAAGATCGGACGTGTCGCGCTGTTCGCTCCACGACCGCGCCGTCCGACGCGCTGCCTCGCTCACGTGCCTGAGCGTGAGCGCTTCGACCGAGCTCGCCATGCTCTCTTCGACGCTCGCCACCGGAGCCGGCGGCGTGCCGCGGATCGCGAACAACAGCATGCCGCGAAGCCTCGCGAGTCCCGACGACATGAAACGAGCGATCTGATCGGCGCCCACGAACTCCTGCCACTGTCGCAGCACCTCGGCCCGGAGCAGCACGCCGCTGCGCAGCTCCGTCGACAGCTGGCGCAACTCCGCCGCGTACGCCTCCTCGGCGATGCGTCGGAGTCCTTCGCTCTCAGCAGCTTCACTTTCGAGGTCCGCCGCGACGTCGCCTGCGAGCGGCGCGAGTCCACGGATCGCGCCCGCCAGCGCCTGCGTGGCGAGAGTGCGCCGCTCGGCACTCGCCTCCCGAAGCGCGCGGATGCGGTCGGCGAGCGGCCTCGTGGCCTCGCGCGAAAGCGCGTCGATGTCCGCATCGACCTCGCCTTCGTCGACGCGCAAGATGGCGAGCCCCGCATTCGCGGGGGTCATGCCGTGATCCGCGAAGAGTCGCGTCACGTCCGCGATGACGATCTCGCGATCCGCGGCATCGGTCGGCAGGCGATTCAGGACGACGGCGAGCGGGACCTGACGTTGTCGTATGCGCTCGAGCACGTTCCACGGAACGAGGTCGGCGTATCGCGTTGCGGTCGTCACGAAGACGCAGAGGTCACATGCTTCAAGCAGCGTGTCGGCCAGCGCGCGGTTGTCACGTTCGAGCGAGTCGATGTCGGGTGCGTCGATGATCGCGACCCCGGCACTCGTCGGTGTGGCCGCGGCAACTACCAGTCGCTCCGCGGGAACACGGCGAAGCCGCCCCTCGCGCAGGCTGCGCACGTCGTCGGGAGATGCGTACACGACCGCCTCACGAGTAGTGGGCCGGAGCACGCCCGCGCGACTGACGTTCGCGCCGGCGATCGCGTTGAGGAGCGACGACTTCCCGGCTCCCGTGGAGCCGATGAGCACGACGAGCAGGGGCGCGTCGATGTCGGCGGCTCGCGGCAGGACGAAGCCCTCGAGGTGATCGCGCAGGCGACGCGCGCGTTCGCGCGCTGACGGAGCGCGCGGCTCCAATGCGAGTCGGCGCTCCGCCAGATCCGCGAGCCGGCGGCTTCGCGCGACGAGGTCAACGACCTGGCCGCCGGTGGTCATGCGCGCAGTTCCGCTATGAGTCAGACGCTAACGCGTCGGCCTCCGACCTGGCGCCAGATGAGCAGGACGATGATCGCTCCGATGATCGATCCGATGATCCCCGTCGGGCTGAGTGCGACCACTCCGCCGAAGATGAGGTTCGCGAGGAATCCGCCGACGAACGAGCCGACGATGCCGAGGACGATGGTCCCGATCCAGCCCATCGGATCCGGACCAGGCACGAGGAATCGCGCGACAGCTCCGGCGATCAGGCCGATGATGATGAACGCGAGAATCGTACCGAGATCCACATTCGCCTCCTTTCGTGCACGCCCAGCGGGTTGCAGTCCGCGTGCCCTTACGCGCCGGAGCAGAGAAGCGCGCGAATAGACTGGTGTTCTCGGCCCGGTCGCCTAGTGGTCCAGGGCGCTTCCCTTTCAAGGAAGAGGTCAGGGGTTCGAATCCCCTCCGGGCTACACGACCGCTTCAAGGTAGAGGCTTCGTGGCCCGCGAATCCCATCCGGGCAAATAGCGCCCTTGTAGGCTCGCGACGTGGTCGCGATCGAGGAACGATCATTCGAGGCGGGCGCGGTCTCACTCAACTACGCGGAAGCGGGAACAGGCGCGCCGGTCGTACTCCTACACGGTGGGGGCTCACGTTGGCAGAACCTGGCGCCCCTCGTACTTGAGCTCGCGGAGCGATGGCATGTCTACGCGCCCGACCTCCGCGGGCACGGCCGATCTAGCCACGCTCCCCGTCGGTATCGGCTCACCGACTACGCCGATGACCTCGTCGCGTTCCTCGACCGCTGCACCGGCCCCGCCGACGTCTTCGGCCACTCGCTCGGCGGTCAGGTTGCGATCGTCGCTGCGGCACGGCGCCCGGACCTCTTCCGCGCTCTCGCGATCGGCGACACTCCGCTGTCAGTTTCGACACTCCGACCCGGGCTGCAGCAAAGTCGGCCGATGCTCTCCGTCTGGCGAGACCTAGCCGCTTCTGGTCGTGCGCGTGATGAGATCGCGGATGCCCTCCGCGAAGTGCGCGTCGACTTCGAGGGCAGGTCCGGCCGAGCAGGAGACCTCATGGCGAAAGAATCGCCGTGGTTCGCCTTTATGGCGGGGTGTCTGAGTGATCTGGACTCTACGATGCTCGACGCGGTCATCGAGTTCGACGAGATGCACGCGGGATACGAAGCTGACCTTCTCCTTCCGCAG
>VBJD01000160.1 GCA_005887995.1 Chloroflexota bacterium | reverse complement strand
GACGTGTGCCCGATCTGCGCGCCGAGGGATTCTGGCGTGCGGTCGCCGCGATCAAGCGGCGCGCCGATCTCGTCGGCCGGTACGCGGACCGCGCCGCGGAGATCGACCTCGCGGCGTTCCACGCGCGGGTCGCGATCCGGATGTCGGCGGTCGGCGGCATCGCGCTCCTTGTGCTCGGGACGCTCTTCGGCCTCGTCGTGCTCTGGCTCGCCGCGGCGTTCCAGCATCCGACACGCGAGCTGCTCGTCCTCATCGGCATGGGCGCGATGCTGGTGTGCACGCACGATCTCGCTCACTTCGTCGTTGGTTCGATATCCGGTATCCGCTTCACCGACTGGTTCATCGATCTCCCTCGCGTCCCGTACCCCGGTCTGAAGATCGAATACGGCTCGTACCTGCGCGTGCCGCCGGCAACGCGCGCGTGGATGCACGCGTCGGGGGCGATCGTGTCGAAGGTCGTGCCTTTCCTGGTACTTCTGTACGCGGTCTCGATCGCCTGCGACGCGTGGGCCGTGATCGTCCTCGCGGCGATCGGCATCGTGAGCATCGTGACGGATGTGCTCTTCTCGGTGAAGGCGTCGGACTGGAAACGTTACGCGCGCGAGATGAGACTCGCGCGACGCTAGACGCGCGCGGCCGCGCGGGATAATCGCGGCGCTATGGCGAGGCGATGGGCGGTCGTGCTTGCGGGCGTGCTCGTCGCCTGCGCGCCGCGCGGGCTCGCAACCGCGACCCCGGGCGCCTCCGCGTCGGCGGAGCTCGGGAGCGCGGAGCCCACGGCGTCACCGTCCGCGACGAGCGCGCTCCGGCTCGCGATCACCGACTCGGCGTACGGGTCGCTCGCGATCCAGACCTCGCCCGGCGCGTCATGCTCGGTGGACATCGTCGTCGTCGCGACATCGTTTGGCGAAGCGCCGCCGCCGACGCTCGCGGCGCAGACGGTGCCGCAGACGGGCGTGCTCCGATGGACATACGCCGCGCCACGGATCCCGAACTCGAACGGCGCGCACTGGGTGACCTGCCAGAACGCGGTCGGCATGGCGCGCGAGTCAAAGGGGTTCGCCGTGGCACGTCCACCGATGATCGCGAGCGGCCTCGCTGTGCACGTGACCACCAACCCCGCGCCCAGGGACAACGAGCGGCCGGACCCGTCGCTCGTCCCGCTGCGCGATGCGGCACTGGCAAAAATGCGCGCAACGCTCGCGACGGAGTGGAAGAAGGCAACGCGTGGACTCGGCGCGTTGCAGATCGTGGACACCTCCGCGGATATCAGCATCTTCGTCGTCGCCGCGCGTGGGACGTCCGTCTATCGCACCAGCGCGGATGGCTCGAACGACATCGTCGTGTACGTCTCCGACCCCAAGTTCGGGCCCGAGACGACGGACAATCTCGTGGCAACGGCTCTCCATGAGCTTGGCCACATCTGGTGCTGTTCAGGTCCCGATGCGGGTCCTGACGGGCATTGGCTGCAGCTGGTCCGCGATCCAGGTCTGTACGGCGTCGACAAGTACGGACTCATGACGCACCCGGTCACCTGCATCTCGTTCGGCGCCTTGCTCAGCTGCCCGAACCGATTCAGCGACCGAGAGATGCGTGCGCTCGGCTTTTCCAGCTTTCCACCGCCTGCGGCAGATCCATGCGTCACCCAAGGCATCGCTCTGAGCCGCGAGCTCAGCTCGGTCGAGGCGCAGCTTGCCGCGTCCAGGGCGCAGATCGACGCCGACAAGTCCACGTTGGCTCAGCTGACATCGCAGATCCGAGCGCTCGAGGCCGAGTACCCGAGCGGCATGCCACCCACTCCGTATGCGCAGTACCAGTCACTCATCGCGCAGTACAACAAGCTCGTCCAGGACGACAACGCGCGCGTGGACGGGTACAACGCGCTCGTCGCGCACGATCAGGCGCTCGTCCAGCAAGTGAACGCGCTCCTCTGCGACTGGACCTAGACACTTAGGGCGTCTGCCGCTTTCGCTTGCGCTCCCGCGCTTTCGTCAGCTCGGGCCGCCACTTGGATCTCTCGCGGCCTGGGCGCGCACCGGTGCGCGGATCGGGCGAACGCTCGTCACCCTCACGTCGTTTGCGCGCGCGGCTGGTCACACCGGTCTCGGGATCCTGACGGCCGCGCGGACCGCCCCCATGCAGTGATCGTTTCGTCGGGGGCTTGCCGCGATCGCGCTCGCGTTCGGCTCTCGACTTCGGCATGAGGAACTGCTCCTGCAAGCGCTACGCCTTCGCGAGATCACGCCTTCGCGAGCTTCGCCGCCTCAGGGCCCCGACGGAGCGACGGTGACGCCACGCAGACCGCTCCGCTCGATCACATCTTTGAGAAACCCCGTCGCCTTCGCCTGCTCGACCCAACTTGTCACGAATGTCTGGACATCGGTCTGACCTTTGACCGCCGCGATACCCCAGGGATCTCTCAACACCGGGTCGTCAAGGACGCGGCCGCCGGGCAGCATGGCGAGAAGGTCGCTCATCGAGCTGACCGAGGCGCCAACGACCTCCGCGTCACCGCGGTTGACCATATCGACGCTGATCGGTCCACCACTTGTCTGGACGACCTTTGCGAACTTCAGTGATCTGCTCAGGTATTCGTCCAACCGGGTCTCGGCGTGGACCGCGATGCGGTAGCCGGTGCGATCCGCGTCGGCGGATCGGCGCACGGGTGACGGTCCGGGCACGAGATAGGCCCAGTCGAAGATGAGGTACGGGTTGCTAAAGACGACCCTCGGCTGCGTTGCGTCCACCGGGATGAACGCGATGTCCCATAGCGACGCGCTTCCCCCGTCGAGAACCTTCGACTGGCTGCTGAAGCTGACGGGATCGACCGCGACACCCAGATCGCGGCCGATCTCCTGAGCGATCAGCCAGTTCACTCCGGTAAAGGTCGTCCCGGTGTACCGCACGAGGCTGGTGCCCGTTCCGCCGGTGTTGAACCCGACCCGCACGCTACCCGCGCGGGCAATATCGATGAGCGATCGCGGCGTCGCCGTTGGCCCAGGCGTCCCCGGCCGCTCGCTGTAGCCGGGGCCGACGCGTCTCAACTCACCACAGCTCGCCGCGAACACGCCAGCGATGAGCATCAGCGCATGGCGTCGCCTCATGCGCAAATGATGCGCCCGGGGCGCTAAGCCTTGGCCAGCTTCGCGAACGAAGCCATGAGCTTCTTCACGCCCTTCTCGGGAAACGCGACGGTGACCTCTTCATCGTCGCTGCGGAGCGTGCTGGAAACGACGACGCCATTCCCCAGCGATGGATGGCGCACGTGATCCCCGGCGCGAAAACGCGTCTCGCTCGGCGTCGCACGGCGGCGGGGCGCCTCGGCGCGTCCGGTCCACGCGCTCGATAGGCCAGCGAGCGCGGTCTCGCGGCGCGCTTCCTTGCGCTCCTCGTAGCGCGTGCGTCCCTGATCCCAGTCGAGGTCCGCCCACTGATCGCGCTCCTCCGTCTCGACCGTCCCGCGCTTCTCGACACCTTCGGTCGGAAGCTCGCGCAGGAATCGCGACGGCGGATTGTCGTTCGTGCGCCCGAAGAGCGTCCGATGGCGCGCGTACGTGAGATAGCAGCGGTCTTTCGCGCGGGTGATCCCGACATAGCAGAGGCGCCGCTCCTCCTCGAGCTCGCTCTCCATCTGGCTCTCGATGGCCCGCGCGTGCGGGAACACGCCCTCCTCCATGCCGGTGAGGAAGACGATCGGGAACTCGAGCCCCTTCACTGCATGGAGCGTGATGAGGGTGGCCGCGGGCGTCGCCTCGCGCCACTCGTCCTGATCCGACACGAGCGCGACCTGCTCGAGGAACGCGGGCAGCTGCTCCTCGAGCGGCAGGGCGACGAATTCCTCGGCGATGCTGCGCAGCTCCATCACGTTCGCATGCCGCTCCTCGCCCTCCTCGGTACCGTCCTTCAAGTAAGTCGCGTAGCCGGTCGCGCCGATGACCTCGTCGATCAGCCGCGGCAGCTCCTGTTCCGCGACGTCGGCGCGCAGCCGATCGAGAAGGCGTCCGAACTGCGCGAGCGCCGCCCGCTGGCGCGGTGGTACCTCAGCGATCTCTTCCGCCCGAAGCAGCGCGTCACGCGCCGTGATGCTCTGCGAGCGCGCGAACGCGAGAAGGCTCGAGCGCGTCTTGTCGCCGATGCCGCGCGGCGGGACGTTCAGCACGCGTGCGAGCGCGACGGAGTCCTGTGGGTTGCGCAGAAGCCGCATGTACGCAAGGACGTCCTTCACCTCACGACGCTGGTAGAAGGACACGCCACCGACGACCTGGTACGCGAGGCCGAACGAGCGGAACACGTCCTCGATCGCGCGGGACTGCGCGTTCGTGCGGTAGAGGACGGCGACGTCGCGCGTGCTCTTCACCTCGCCCTGGCGCTGCAGTCGCTCGATCTCGCGCGCGATGAGCTCGGCCTCGTGACGCTCGTCATACGCCTGCACGACGACGACGTCGGGGCCGCCTTCGCGATCGGTCCAGAGCTTCTTCTCCTTGCGCGCAGCGTTGTTGCGGACGACCGACCACGCCGCGTCGAGGATGCGCTGCGTGCTGCGGTAGTTCTGCTCGAGCTTCACGACGGTCGCGTTGGGGTAGTCGCGCTCGAAGTCGAGGATGTTCCGCACGTCGGCGCCGCGCCACGAGAAGACGCTCTGATCGTCGTCACCGACGACCGCGAGGTTCTGCTTGAAGCCGGCGAGGTACCGCAGCAGCTCGTACTGCGCGCGGTTCGTGTCCTGGTATTCGTCGACGAGGATGTACTCGTAGCGGTCCTGCCACCGCTCGAGGGCGCGATCGCTCGTCGCGAAAAGGCGGACCGCGAAGAGCAGCAGGTCGTCGAAGTCGAGCGCGTTGTTCTCGCGCAGCAGCGCTTCGTACCGCGGCCACACGAGCGCGGTGACGCGCTCGAGCTGGCTCTTCGCCGACGCGGCCATGTCGGCAGGTCCGTGCAGCTCGTTCTTCGCGCCGGAGATCGCCGCGGCGATCGCGCCGGGCGGGATCATCTTCTCGGGGACGCCCTGGTCGGCCATTGCTTGGCGCAGGAGCGCGCGCTGGTCGGCCTCGTCGTAGATCGCGAACGCCCGATCAACGCCGACGATCGGCCCGTCGTGGCGGAGCAGCCGCGCGCAGAAGCCGTGGAACGTACCGACCGTCAGCTCCCCGACCCGCTCCCGATCCAACAGGCGGTCGAGCCGCTCGCGCATCTCACGCGCAGCCTTGTTCGTGAAGGTCACCGCGAGGATCGACCGCGCGGGCACCCCCTCGCGGATGAGGTACGCGATGCGGTGTGTGAGGACGCGGGTCTTGCCCGAGCCGGCGCCGGCGAGGATCAGCAGCGGGCCTTCGCGGTGGGTGACAGCGGCGCGCTGCTCGGGATTGAGGGGATCGAGGACCAGGTCGGACACCGCTTTCAATTGTGGACGTGAATGTGGATAAAGGACTTCCTCAGAGCGGACGCGCGCGGCACTCTCTGCGACCTATCCCGAAGAGCTTGCCCGGGGCGACCTCGGCCCGTGCAGGAGCTTCGGGATTTGTTTGTCACCTGACGTGTTGGCACTGTTGGCGATCGGCAACCTCTTGCGGCCCGTAGTGGATGGAGCGTGGAAAACTCGTCGCATTCGTGGACGAGCCCACGGTCCATACGTGGATAAGCCGATTGCTGGCCTCCTTGGTGGACCCTATGTTTCCTCTTGTCCCGAGGGGACTATCAAAGGGACTGAAGCCCGAGATTCCATCAAGGGCATCGGTTCCGGGAGCGCAACCGGAGATAGCATCAAAGGCGGTCCGAGAGGATATCGAGGATCGGCTCCACGGCCAGGCCACTGACCATCGATGCAGTGGCAGGGCACGGAGGTAGTTCGCTCGGGACGCTTCTTTTCCCGGCGATACACCACCCTCACATCCGCCCCTAGACCGTCTCCGTACATTGGTCACGATGGCAGACCACGCCTCGCGTCGCGATGCCAACCAGCCGACCGATGACGCGCTGATCGGGGCGCTTGCGGGACGCGACCTGACCGCGCTCGCCGTCCTCTACGACCGCTACGGACGTGTTGCCTACGCCCTCGCCTACCGCATCCTCGGCGAGCCCGAGGCGGCCGAGGACGTCGTGCACGACGGCTTCCTCTCCGCTTGGCGCGGCGCCGGTAGCTACCGCTCGGAGCGTGGCAACGTGCGTGGCTGGCTCCTTTCGATCGTCCATCACCGTGCCGTCGACGTCCTTCGCCGGAAGACGACCTTCCGCCCGGCGCCACTTGAGGTCGCCGAGCAGCGGCCGGCCGATGAGGACACCGCGGAGGAGGCGACGCGCAACGTCGAGCACGCGACGGTACGTGCGGCGCTCGAAGCGCTCCCGCAGGCGCAGAGGCGCACGATCGAGCTCGCGTACTTCGGCGGGTACACGCACGTCGAGCTCGCTGAGATCATGGGCGTCCCGCTCGGGACGGTGAAGGGTCGGATGCGCATCGGCCTGCAGAAGCTCCGTCGCGCGCTCGATCGCGAGCACCGCGTCGAGCGCACGGAGACGCTCCGATGAGTGACATGACTCACGTCACCGATGAGCTCGAGCTGTTCGCGCTCGACGCACTGCCCGCTTCTGACCGCGCGCGCATCGCGGCACATCTCGCCGAGTGCCCGGCGTGCCGCGAGCAGGCGCGCCTTCTCGACGAGGTGGCCGTCGCGCTCCCGGGCACGCTGCCGGAGCGAGCGGTGCCCACGCGGCTTCGCGCGAGGATCCTCGCGACCGCCGGCGCCGAGCGCGCGGTCCCGCGACCACGCCGACGGACCGCGTGGGCGTCATGGCTCTCGCCGGCACGTGTGGCGATCGCCGTGCTGGCCATCGCGGTCGTCGTGCTCGGTGCGGTCGATGCGGCGACGATGCGCGAGCTCGCGGTGACGCGCGCGGAACGCGACGCGTACGCGGACACCGCGGTGCGCTTCTCGCACGGCGGACAGACCTGGTACATGGCCGGCCGCGATCAGTGGGCCGGCTCGGGCGGCACGCTCGTCGCGCCGTCGAAGCCAGATGCGGCCGCGTTCATCGTGTTCCACGACCTGCGACCGGTCACGAGCGGTGCGGTCTACACGCTCTGGCTCGTCGACGCCGACGGTCGCTGGATGCGCGCCGCGAACTTCATGCCGAACGGCGAGGTCGCGCAGACGGTCACGCTCGACACGCCGGTGCAGGGCTTCGCGCAGTGCGCGCTCACCATTGAGCTCCAGCGCGAGGGAAAGCGCGCGGGCCCGCTCGTGATGCAGTCCCGCATCTCACAGCCGCAATAACGAAAAGACCCGCCATGATCGGCGGGGTCTTACGAACCTCGGATCGGCCCCGCCTCCGGTCGCGCGCGTCCCGCGTAGATCTCGCGTACGACCGATTCGATCTCCGGCTCCTCGAGCGTGAGGTCCCGGACGGCGGCGACGGCGGTCACCGCGGCGATGAGCGCCGCCGCGGTGATCCGGTCGCCGTCGAAGGCGATCCACTGACGCGGCCCGTCCGTGCGCACGACCTCGCCGCCGTCGACGCGCAGCGGCGGCGCGGGCTCCACGAGATCGACGACGAGCACGCGACGCGGGCCGAAGCGGCGCTTGAGCGCCTCGAGCTCGCCGTCGTAGATGAGCCGCCCGTGGTCGATGATGAGGATCCGCCTCGCAAGCCGTTCGATGTCGGCGAGATCGTGCGTCGTCAGCAGCACGGTGACGCCGTGCTCGCGATTCGCACGGAGGAGGAACTCGCGGACGCGCTGCTTCGCCACGATGTCGAGGCCGATCGTCGGCTCATCGAGGAAGAGGATCTCCGGATCGTGCAGCATGGCGGCGGTGAGCTCACCGCGCACGCGCTGACCGAGCGAGAGCTGCCGGACGGGCGTGCCGAGGAACGGGTCGAGCTCGAGCAGCTCGCGGAACGTTGCGAGATTCTCGCGGTACCGGTCGGCGCCCACGCGATACATGTGCCGCAGCAGCTCGAATGACTCGATGAGCGGCAGGTCCCACCACAGCTGGACCCGCTGTCCGAAGAGAACGCCGATGCGTCGCGCGAGCTCGGTGCGCCGATCGGTCGGCACGAGTCCGCCGACGCTGATCCGGCCGGCGGTCGGCACGAGGATCCCCGTGAGCATCTTCACGGTCGTGGACTTCCCCGCGCCGTTGGGGCCGATGTAGCCGACGATCTCGCCGCGCTCGACGCTGAAGGTGAGCCCATCGACCGCGTGCACGACGGCGCGCGCACGGCGAAGCACCCCCGTCTTGCGGGTCACCGTGAAGTCTTTGCGCAGTCCCTCGACCTCGATGAGCGCCATCGTCATCCGCCCGCGCTCTGGTAATGACGCACCGCGACGCGCCAGACGAGACCGGCGGCGATCGCCGTGACGACCGCGACGACCGGCGCGGCGAACTGAAGGATGGACGGAAGCCCGAGCGGATCGGGCTTGTCGAGGATGTAGAGCGACGGGAAGTACGCGACGAACGCGATCGGCACGACGTATCCGAGGAACCGGCGCAGCCAGCGGTCGTAGAGGTTGATCGGGAACTGCGCGAGGAACGATCCGCCGTAGGTGAACGCGTTCGCGGCCTCGCGGCCGTCGACCGTCCAGAAGACGATGGAGATCGTGAGCACCCAGATCGAGATGAAGATGACCGTGCCTACGGGTATCGCCGCCGCGAGCATGAGCGCGCGCGCCGGCGTCCATTGGATGTCGAGCACGACGAGCGCGTATACGAGCACCAAGAGTCCCTGGACGATCTTGCCCACGCGCCGGATCTGGAAATCCGACGAGATCACCTGGAAGAGCGTGCCTCGCGGCCGCACGAGCATGCCGTCGAAGGTGCCGTTGCGCACCCACTCCGAGAGCCAGTCGAGCTGTCCGACGACGAGGTCGGTGAACGCGAAGCAGAGCGCGGAGATCGCGTAGAGGAGCGCGACCTCCGCTCTCGACCAACCGGCGAGGGCGGGGACGTTCGCGAAGATGATGAGGATGACGACGAAGTCGAGGAACGTGACGAAGAACATGCCGACCGTCTCGAGCGCGAAGGACGCGCGGTACTGCAACTGCGCCCGGATGCGCGCGGCGGTGATGCGCAGGTAGAGCGCGGCGCCCTCGCGCAGGTCACCCACCTTGCACGACCAGACGGCGCACGCCGAGGTCGAACGTCCAGCGCGCCGCCAACCCGAGAGCGATCGCCCACGCTATCTGCGTCACGAGCGCGCCCACGATCGCGGGGCCACTGACCGTGCCGACGAAGATGTCGATCGGTGTCTGCACGATCGACGGGAATGGCGTCGCGCGCGCGATCGCCGCGAGCCAGTCGGGGAAGAACGACACCGGGATGAGGAAGCCCGAGAACAGGTTCGCGATGATGCCGCCGAGCATCATCGTTCCGCGCACATCGGTGGTCCAGAACCCGACGACGTTGTAGAGCACACGGAAGAAGAAGCTCACCACGACAGCGAGCACCAGGCTTACGAGGAACGCGATCCACACCGCGATCTCGCTCGGCAACCTCACCGGGAAGAACGCCATGCCGACGACGAACGGCGGGATCCCGCGGAACACGATGTGGTACGCGGCGCGACCGAGATCGAAGCCGAGCGCCGCGCGCAGTGGATGGATCGGCCGCACCAGATCCGTCGCGATATCTCCCGTACGGATGCGCACCGCGATGTCGAGCCATCCCCACATGAACACGGTCATGAGCAGCGCCTGGCCGACCCAGACGTAGGTGACCGCGGCGCTCGCGTCGTAGCCGCCGATGTTCGCGCGCTGCTGGTAGAGCGCGAGGAGGATGAACGCGCGCATGAAGCCGAACACCGTGTTCGTGAAGATTCCCGCGAGCGCGGCGCCCGGATACGCGGCGTATCGCGCGTAACCGCGGCGAGCCATCGCGAGGTCGGCGCGGAGTGAAGCGAGCAAGGGGCAAAGCCTAGGGAAAGCAGAAGCCCCGCCTTCGTCGGCGGGGCTTCACGCGTGCTGTGCTTACGCGGGACTAATAGTCGCTACGCTCGTCTGACCGTCGTCGCGTCGCGTCCGGGAGCAAGCTCCCGACGCTCCGCTCCTAGGTCAGTAATCCATGCCTCCGGGCGGCATCGCCGGCGCCTTCTCCTTCTCGGGAAGGTCGGTGATGAGCGCCTCGGTCGTGATGATCATCGCCGCGATAGACACAGCGTTCTCGACGGCCGACCGCACGACCTTGGCTGGATCGATGATGCCTGCCTTGGTCAGATCGACGATCTCGTTCTTGATGACCTCGTAGCCCCAGACGTTGGACTTGGTCTCCTCCTGCTTACGGCGGATCGCCGCGAGCATGACCGCGCCGTCCTGGCCGGCATTCGCGACCAGCTGACGGAAGGGCTCCTCGAGCGCGCGACGCAGGATGTTGAAGCCGGTCTTCTCGTCACCCTCACCCTGGACCTTGTCGAGCGCCTTGATCGCGTTCAGCAGGGTGACCTCACCGCCGGGGACCATGCCTTCCTCGACGCCCGCGCGGGCTGCGGAAAGCGCGTCCTCGACGCGATGCTTCTTCTCCTTGAGCTCCACCTCGGTGGCCGCGCCGACCTTGATGACGGCAACGCCGCCGGCGAGCTTCGCGAGACGCTCCTGGAGCTTCTCCTTGTCGAAGTCGCTGGTGGTCTCTTCGATCTGCGCCTTGATCTGCTTGACGCGCCCCATGATCTTTTCCTGCGAGCCCTTGCCCTCGACGAACGTGGTCTCGTCCTTGTCGGACGTCACGCGCCGAGCGCGGCCGAGGTCCTGGACCGTGGTCGCGTCGAGCTTGCGGCCAGCCTCTTCGGTGATGACCTGGCCGCCGGTGAGGATCGCGATGTCCTCGAGCATCGCCTTGCGGCGGTCGCCGAAGCCCGGCGCCTTGACGCCGAGGATGTTCAGCGTGCCGCGGAGCTTGTTCACGACGAGCGTGGCGAGCGCCTCGCCGTCGATGTCTTCGGCGACGATCACGAGGTTCTTGCTGATCTGCACGAGCTTCTCGAGCACGGGCAGGATGTCGGTGATCGCGGAGATCTTCTTGTCGGTGATGAGGATGTAGGGATCCTCGATGACCGCTTCCATGCGGTCGGCGTTCGTGACGAAATACGCCGAGATGTAGCCGCGGTCGATCTGCATCCCCTCGACGAACTCGGTCTCGAACTGCAGGCCCTTCGACTCCTCGACGGTGATGACGCCTTCCTTGCCGACCTTCTCCATGACATCGGCGATGAGCTGGCCGATCGATTCGTCGGCGGCGGAGATCGTCGCGATCTGCGCGATCTGCTCCTTTTGGTGAACGCCCTCGACCTTCGTCGACTGCGCCTTGATCTCGGACACGACGGCAGCGCCGCCCTTCTCGAGACCGCGCTTCAGGAGCATCGGGTTCGCGCCCGCGGCGATGTTTCGAAGGCCCTCGTGGACGATGGCCTGCGCGAGGACGACCGAGGTGGTCGTGCCGTCGCCGGCGATGTCGTTCGTCTTGGTCGCGGCTTCCTTCAGGAGCTGCGCGCCCATGTTCTCGAACGGATCCTGTAATTCGACCTCACGAGCCACGGTGACGCCGTCGTGCGTGACGGTCGGCGATCCGAACTTCTTGTCGAGCGCGACGTTGCGGCCCTTCGGGCCGAGCGTCGTCTTGACCGCGTTGGCCATGGTGTCGACGCCCTGCTTGAGTCTCTTGCGGGCTTCATCGGTGAAAACGAGCTGCTTTGGCATTCTGCCCTCCCTATCCCTCGATAAGAGCGAGGACGTCCTTCTCGGGGCTTCTCTTTTGCGGTGTCGGGCAAGTAGATCCCAGTGTTTGTCTTCTCCTCGCGGTCGAGGGCCTTGACGACGACGCGCGCTCCGAGTGGCTTGAGCTTTGTCTTCTCTGCGATAGCTGGCATTGGCTACATTTCCCCCTTCTTTTTGCCCGCGCCGAACGGCGGCTGGGCGTCGAAATTTGAATTAGCACTCGCCTAGGTCGACTGCTAACACTCTAGGCCAGGGCGAAACGCTGTCAAGACAGGGTCGGTCGCTCAGTTGACGGGTGCCGGCGCCTCCACGAGGACGCGGTCCTTGCCCGCTCGCTTGGCTGCATAGAGCATCGTGTCGGCGGCCTCGAGGACCTGCTCGGCGGTGCGGCCCGGCCGCCACGCCGCGACGCCGGCGCTAACGGTGATCGCGGTGTGCGGCTCGGCACGGCCCTGGACGACGACCGCTTCCCGCAGCCGCTCGGCGAGCACGCGCGCATCGTCGACGGTCGCATGCGGGATAAGCACGAGGAACTCGTCTCCCCCGGTGCGGACGCCGATATCCGACGTGCGGATGGTCTTGCGCACCGTGTTCGCGAGCGCGCGAAGAGCGAGGTCGCCCATCTCGTGACCGAACGTGTCGTTCACCTGCTTCAGTCCGTCGATGTCGAGCGCGATTGCCGCGTACGGCTGGCCGTGCCGCGCGGCGAGCGAGTGCAGGATCCGCAGTTGCTGCTGGAGGAAGTGGCGGTTGTGCAGGCCGGTGAGGCCGTCGGTCGTCGCCTGCCGCTGCGCGGTCTCCAGCACGCGGCGGTTCGCGAGGGAGAGCGCGACGCGATCGGCCGCGGCGCGCAGGAACGTGTCCTCCACGACCGAGCCGACCGTCGGCTCCATGAAGAGCGCCCCGAGCGGCTCGCCACCCGCGACGAGCGGGACACAGACGTAGCCGTCCGATCCCTCAGCGAACGGCATGTACGGACAGATGACCGGATCGCTCGCGCTCTGCACGTGGAACGGCTTGCCCGCCCGGATCGCCGGGCAGTTCGTCGGGCCGTTCACCACCGGATGCACGCGCGCGGCGCCCGCCGTGCCGACGGGCTCGAGCAGCGCGAGCGACGGGTCGACGAACAGCGACGTCGCTGCGATGAGGCGGAAGCCCTGCGCCACGGCGCGCGCCGCGACCTGGCCGGTGGAGGGCTCGTCGGTCGTGAGCGCGAGCGCTTCGACGAGCTGGTTCATGCCTTCGAAGACCTTCATGCGGCCGGCGAGGCTTTCGCGCTCGCCCCGCACCTCATCGAGCGCAAGGTATGAGGCGACCGAGGGCGCGACCGATTCGCCGAGGATCTCCGCGAGACGGACCTCTCGCGCGGTCCACTCGCGCGCCGCCGGCACGCTGAGCACGAGCTGACCGAGGAGCTCGCCGCGATGTAGTAGCGGGAGGAAGAGACCTGCGCCGACGTGATATGTGTCGCGTATGCGCTCGTTCACGGAGGGCTCGGTCGCGATGTCGTTGACGACGATGACCCGGCGCAGGCGCATCGCGCGCTGCCGCGGCGAGTCACGCTGACGAAGATCGACGGCGAACGGCTCGATCGCGCCGTCGCGACCGATCGTGTAGCCGTCGTCCGACGCATCGGCCCCGCTGAAGAAGAACACGCGCTCGATACCCAGCACCGATCGCGCGGCCTCGTGCACGGAACGGAGGAGCTCGCCCAGATCGCGCGCCCGCGCCATCGCAAGAGCGGTCGAGCGCGACATCTCGAGCTCCTGGTTCTGTGCCGCGAGCTCGGTCGATCGCTGCCGCAGCGTCGCGCGTGTCTCCTGCATCGTCCGCGTGATCAGCACGGTCATCGCGATGAGCGCGCCGAGCGCCGAGAGGTGGATCGCGCCGACGGAGAGCGCGTCCCGCGAATCGGAGGAAGAGAACACATCGCCGATCATCATCGTGACGAACGCGAGGAGCGCGATCGCGCCGACGGCGATCGTGCTCGACACGCTCGTCGCGAAGGTCGTCGCGAGCGTCGGGAAGAGGAAGAAGACGAAGTACGGCGACGCGCCGCCACCCGTCAGCACGAGCAGCGGGGCGCCGAGGACCTGCGTGATCGCGGTGCCGACGGTGAAGCGGAAACGTCCGAACATCGGCCGCGGCAGAACGTGGAACCAGATGATGGCGAAAGCCGCGAGCAGAACCGCCGAGAAGAGCAGCCCGACGCGAGCGAGCGGATCGACCGTGGGGAGAGCGGCTGACACGACCTCAGTGCCCGCGACGCCCCAGGTGGCGACCTCTGAGGCGATGCGGACGCGCCGCTCGTAGGCGCTCTCGACAGGATCCCTTCCCGTCACTGACGCAATGGTCGGTCAATCGCCCCAGCCTGTCGTCCCTCCCTCGGAGGTAAGCAGGACTGATGTCGGCTGGTAGTACTAGTGGGCGATCAGTGACATCGGGTCGATGAGCTCGCCAGCCCGATACACCGACCAGTGCAGGTGCGCGCCGGTCACGATCCCGGTCATACCGACCGTACCGATCTTCTGACCAGCCGCGACCTCGTCACCGGCCGTGACCGGCGGCGGGGACATGTACGCGTCGAGGTGCACGTACATCGAGACGAGCCCGCCGTCGTGCGCGAGCACGACGACCACAGCGCCGTCCATCATCCGGCCGACGAACACAACGCGTCCCCGGGCAGGCGCGACCACGTCGGCGGCCCACTCGCCCGCGATGTCCACGCCGTCGTGGAAGTGCGCGTACGTGACCCCGGCGTACGCACGACCCGGCTCGACCCAGAGATCCGTCGGACCGAACGGTTGCGTGACCTCGCCCACGGTCGGCATGCGCCACGGCGTGCGCGCCGCGGTGAGCGCGCCCGCGGTCTGCAGCCGCAGCAGCGTCCGCGAGAACGTCGCGGCACGGACGCTCAACACCGCGAGATCGGACTGGACGTCGCGGGAATAGCTGTCCGACTCGACATCGAAGAGCGTGCCGCCGCGTCGCACCGCGGGCACCGGCCCGAGCTTCGTCTGGAGCGCCGTCAGCTGCGTCTGGACGTCGATGGCGCGCTGGTCGAGCGCGCTCTGGTCGGCAGCGAGCGAGGACGCGTACGCGATGAGATCGCTGTACGTGCTGAACGCGCGTGGCAAGGCGCGCGCGAGCGGAACGGCGCGCGGCAGCGGCGTCCCTTCATCCGCGGTGGCGCTTGTGCCGAGCACAAGAAAGCACAGAAGGCTGACGCAGAGGGAGAGCAGGGCGCGCGCAAGCGCGTTACGAGGTCGCAATGCGGTGGACACATCTTGGACAAAAGCGGGATGTCAGCCGTCACTAAGGTGGTGGCCGGTCGCGAAGCAGAGGGGTCGCTCGCTCTCAGGACGAACGAGTGCGAGAAGAGCCAATGCTGGCGCGGCGATAACCGAGCTGCTCGAGCCATGCCTTCGAGCGGCCGGTCACAACGACCGGAACGCGACGCAGTTCCGCCCCGCGCTTGATACCGGACAAGAAGACGGCAGTACGCAGCTCGAGCTCGAAGGACGCGAGCCAGTCGAGGCACGCCTGCTCGCCTTTGAGCGCGGCCTGAAGGAGCGGACGGCCGACACCGACGATCGTCGCGCCGAGGGCGATCGCCTTCGCCGCGTCGAGGCCGCTGCGCACGCCACCCGTGGCGATGATCGGCACGCGCGCGGCCGACGCGCCCACCACCGCGACCGCGGTCGGCAGGCCCCAGTCGCGAAAACGCTCGCCGAGGCTCATGCGCAGCGCGTCCGCGCGCTCCTGCGCGCGCAGCCCCTCGATCGCCGCGAACGACGTCCCGCCGACGCCGCCGACATCGATCGCCGCGACGCCCAGGCGTCGCAGGCGCAGCGCGGTCGTCCGCGCGATACCCGCGCCCGTCTCCTTCGCGATGACCGGCACCGGCGACGCCTTCACGAGTGCGCGCACCGCGGCCTCGGTCCCCGTCGCGCGGGTCTGACCTTCGGGCTGCACCGACTCCTCGAGGTAATTGAGATGGAGCGCCAGCGCGTCGGCGCGCACCATCTTCACGATCTCGCGCACGTCCTTCGCCGCGAGCGCGGGCTCACCCTCCTGCCGCACGAGCTGCGAGATGCCGACGTTCGCGATGACGAGCGCATGCGGCGCGGCCTCGCGCACCACGGAGTACGTCGGCGCGAGCGCGGGATCGCGCAGGGCCGCGCGCTGGCTCCCCACGCCGATCGCGATGCCCGCCCGCTCGGCGACGCGCGCGAGGAGCTCGTTCACCGCGATCGCGCGGCCGTGGCCGCCGGTCATGCCCGAGATCACGAGCGGAAGGCGCAGCGTGTGCCCGAGGAAGCGCGTCGAGAGGTCGACGGCGGCCGCGTCGATGGTCGGCAGCGCGTCGTGGACGAGGTGGACGTCCTCCCACCCGGCGGTGACGCGCGTCTCGACATCGCCCTCGGCCGCGAGCTTCAGATGCTCGCCCTTCCGCCTCGCTATCGCATCGGCGTCATCTCTGCCCAACGTCTCGTTGTCACTCGACAGCCGGACTCGCTCCTCGCGGGCACGCTCGCTGCGCTCGCTGACACGCTCCCTTCGGTCGCTGAAGAGGGGCCCCCACCCCTCGGGCCCCTGCCCCTGCGCTCGTCGCTCGTCTCATTTGAACACCCCCGCCGCCTCCAGCGCGGCGTATTCGGCCGCGTCGACGCCGACGATGCCACGGATCACTTCCTCGGTGTGCTCACCCAGGAGCGGCCCGGGCCGATCCGGTCCCTGTGAGGCGGCGGAGAGGAGGAACGGCGGGGCCATGAGTCGAACGTCGCCGATCACCGGGTGTTTCGCCGTGCGCCAGGCGCGCCGCTCGACGAGCTGCGCGTCGCGGAAGAGCTCGCCGATCGAGCGCACCTCGGCAGCGCGAAGTCCCTTCGCGCGAAGTCGCGCGACGGCGCGCTCGCGCGGCTGGCGGCGCGACCACTCGGCGATGCGTTCGTCGATCCACGACTCCTTCGCGCGTCGGCCCTCCGCCGTCGCGAGCGACGGTTCGCGCGCCCACTCCGGATCGCCGAGGGCCTCGCGTAGGCGCGCCCACTCCATGTCGTCCCAGACCGAGAGCGCGATCCACGAATCCGGCTCGCTCGTCGGATACACGCCGTGGGGAACCGCGACGCGGTCGCGATTCGCGGCGCGCGTCGGGATCGTCCCGTTCGCGTCGTACTCAAGGAGTGCCGGCGCCATGAACTGCAGCCCGGCCTCGTACTGCGACAGATCGATGACGCACCCCTGGCCGGTGCGCGCATGCCGCTCGAGAGCAGCGAGGATCGCGATGACGCCGTAGCCGACGGCGATGTAATCGATGTACGGGCCGTAAAGGATCACCGGTGTCCGCGCGGGATCGCCGAGGAGCTGCGTGAAGCCGGCGAGCGCGGTGAGTTGGCTTCCGTAGCCCGGGTGTTGCGCGTGCGGACCGGTCTGGCCCTGATTGCAAGACGAGAGGACGATGAGGTCCGGCTTCGCCTTCCGCATCGCGTCGATCGACAGGCCGCGGCGCGCGAGGGTGCCCGCGGGGAACGACTCGATGACGACGTCCGCCGTCGCGATGAGGCGCAGCGCGAGCTCGACCGCCTTGGGCTGCTTGAGATCGAGGGTCACGCCGCGCTTGCCCGCGTTGTAGAAGGAGAACATCGCCGCGCGATCCGGTCCGGGCTTGTTGTCCTTGAACGGCGGATACGTCGAGCGGAACGGATCAAGAGCCGTCGACGACTCGAGGTGGATGACGTCGGCTCCGTGCGACGCGAGGTACGTCCCGACGAGCGGACCCGCCGCGGCCCAGCCGAGCTCGACGACGCGCACCCCATCGAGCGGTCTCATGCGGTCACGCGTCCGAGCACCTCGCGCTGGTGCTCGCCGAGGCGCGGCGGCGCGCGGCGTATCCGCGGACGCTCGCCGTCGAAGAGCGCGAACCCGCCGGGAAACGTGAGGGTCGCTCCGTCGATCGCGACGTCCCGCCAGAACGCGCGCGACCGGAGCTGCTCGTCGGTGTAGATGTCTGCCGCGTCGGCGACCGGATACCCGAGCATGTTGCGCGCGATCACGCCAGTGAAGAACTCGCGCTTCGTGAGCGTCGCGAGGAACGCACCGACCTCGGACTCGAGCGCGTCGACATCGGCCTGCGACAGCGTGCGATTGTCGAATGTGTCCCAGTCGATCGAGCGGAAGCGCGGCGCCGCGAATCCCTTCTCGGACATCCAGGCCGCGAGCATCCGTCCGGTGTGACGGCCGATCGGCCCGCCCTGGATCGCGAACGACACGTGCCCATCGGCACAGGGCCAGATGTTGCGGAAGCGCGCTCCGACGATGCTGCGGCCGAGGAGGTTCGGTCCGAGGCGCATGTGCT
>VBJD01000159.1 GCA_005887995.1 Chloroflexota bacterium | reverse complement strand
GATCGCCGCGTACATCGACCCGTCGCGCGGGTCGTAGGACGCGTGGTGGATCGGCGCCGGTGCGCCGTACGATCCCTCGAGCAGCGTCCACTTCTTGCGGTCCGCATCGCTTTGGATCTGGTACAGGCCTTTCTTTGTGCCGACGAGCAGTCGCACGGTCTTCGCGCTCACTTCGTTCCCCTGCTTTCTATTTATTACTTCTATATCCGCGTCATTTTCGTATTCGGCTTACCCGCCAGACAAAGCCGGAATCACATGAACGATGTCGCCCTCCCGCAAACGCGCGTTCTCCCAACCGAGCAGGCGCGCGTCCTCGTCGTTCACGAATAGCGCGAGGTGGGGGCGCAGCTTGCCGTGCTCGTCGCGGAGCCGCTCCTTCAGGGACGGATGACGTTCCGCAAGCGCATCGAGCGCCTCGCGCAGGGTCGACGCCTCGAGCGTGACCTCCTTCGCGCCGCCCGCAAAGCTGCGCCATGCCCCATGCAGGAGCACCTTCACACCCCTTTGACGCGTGGGAGCGGCGGAACTCATCGGTCTATGAAAGTCTCCGCTCGAGGAGCGCCCGCTCGGCCGGGTTTTCCGTCAACTCGAGCGCCTTGCGGTCGGCCGCGCGTGCCTCGGCCGGACGCCCGAGGTCGCGGAGCAGGTCCGCGCGTGTCGCGTGATAGAGGTGGTACCGCTCGAGGTCGCCGGAGAGCGCGTCGACCTCCGCGAGCGCGCGCGCCGGGCCGGCCAGGTGCCGCACCGCGATCGCGCGATTGAGGCGGATGACCGGCGAGTCGCCGTACTCGAGGAGGCGGTCGTAGGCGCGGACGATGTCCGGCCAGCGCGTCTCCTCCCACGATGTCGCGTCGGTGTGCGCCATCGCGATGACCGCCTGCAGCTGGTACGGCCCCGGACGATCGAGTGCGATGAAGCGCGAGACGACCCGCGTCGCATCGGCGATCCGCACCCGGTCCCAGTTCGTGCGGTCCTGGTCACGCAGCAGCACGATGTCGCCGTGCTCATCGAAGCGCGCCGCGGCGCGCGCGAGATGGAACCGCATGAGCGCGAGCAGCCCGAGCGCCTCGGGCTCTTCAGGCATGAGCTCGGTCACGAGCCCGGTGAGCCACTCGGCTTCGGACGCAAGGTCACGATCGGTCGCGCCGCGCCGGCCGGTCGAGAGGTAGCCCTCGTTGAACATGAGATAGAGGACCGCGAGCACCTCCTCGAGGCGCTCGGGAAGCTCTGAGCGCTCGGGCACGCGGAACGGGATATGCGCGTCGACGATCTTCCGCTTCGCGCGCACGAGCCGCTGCGCGATCGTCGCTTCGGGAACGAGGAACGCGCGCGCGATCTCGGGTGTCGTAAGCCCAGCGACCGAGCGCAGCGTCAGCGCGACCTGCGACTCGCGCGCGAGCGCCGGGTGACAGCAGGTGAAGATGAGCTCGAGACGCTCGTCAGGCAGGCTCGCCGGTGCGCTCGTGGTCATCTCCAGCTGCGCCACCTTTTCCTGATGTCGCTTCTCGCGCCTGAGCCGATCGATGCCTTTGCGCCGCGCGGTCGTCATGAGCCACGCACCGGGGTTGTCCGGCACGCCCTCGCGTGGCCAGTGCTCGAGGGCCGCGACGAGCGCGTCCTGCACGCACTCCTCCGCAAGATCGAAGTCGCCGAGGCTGCGCACGAGCGCGGCCGTCAACCGGCCGGCCTCCTCGCGGAAGACGCCGGCGACGGCCTCGCTCGTGATCGTCGCGCTCGCGGTCAGCGCTCCACGACAGGGCGGACTTCCACGTCGCCCATCGGCCAGATCTTCGCGAGCTGGATCGCCGCATCGAGATCGGAGACGTCGACGAGCGCGTAGCCGCCGACCTGCTCCTTCGATTCGATGAACGGGCCGTCGACGACCTTCATCTGACCGTTCACGCGACGCACCGTCGTCGCCGTGCGGCTGGTGTCGAGCCGCTCCCCGCCCTTGATCACGCTCTGATGGTCGCTCCACCACTTGCCGACCGCGGCCATCCCGCGGTCCATGGCTTCTTTCGAACCCTCGCGACGGTTCTCGTCGCCGACGAACATCAACATGTAGTGCGGCATCTCTTCTCTCCTTCTTACATGTCGAGCACGGGTCGGACCTCGACCGCGTGCCCCGGCCACGTCTTCGCGAGCGCGATCGCCGCGTCCTTGTTCGGCAGCTCGAAGATGGTGAGGCCGCCTACCGATTCCTTCGCCTCGATGAATGGACCGTCGAGGACGCTCACCTTGTCGCCGCTCTTCCGGACCGTGGTCGCCGTGCGCGTCGGCTGGAGCTCCGCGCCGCCGTCGGCGATCTTGCTCCCGTTCGTCTCGAACCACTTGAAGATGTCCGCGTAGACCTTCTGCTGCTCAGGCGTCGGGTTCGTCTGGTACTCGACGCCGTCGTCGATGAAGAGGAATGCGTACTTCGCCATTTCCGCCCTCCCAGGCTGTTCTGGCATTACGACGAACGGCCCTCCCCGGGATAGACAGGGTAGTCGGGACGAGTTCGCTACGACCTCTTCGGCCAGCCTCCCGCCGGCACCTCGCGTCGTTCGAGCCCGAGGAGCCGCCGCTTCGCGTCAAGGCCACCGGCGTACCCGCCGAGCGTGCCGTCCGACGCGAGGATGCGGTGGCACGGGACGACGATCGGGATCGGGTTCGCACCGAGCGCCTGACCCGCGGCGCGCGAGGCTCTCTCGCTGCCTGCCTGTGTGGCGACCTTGGCATACGTCGAGACCTCGCCGAACGCGACGCGTGCCGTCGCCGACAGGATCCGCCGCTGGAACTCCGTGAGCGGCGTGAGGTCGACCGCGATGTCGAACCGCCGGCGCGTGCCGCCGAAGTACTGATCGAGCTCACGCGCGACGGGATCGACGCGGCGCGCATCGGGCAGCAGGCCCGGCCCGTACGTGCGCACGATGCGCGCGAGCTCGGCAGCGGACGGCTCGCCGCCGTAATGGATCGCGAGCACGCCCTTCGGACCGACTGCGATCCAGAGTGGCCCGAGCGGCGAATCGACGACGCGATAGCCCACCGTCTCGAGTCCCTCGCGCCGTGCGCGCGCCAGAAGATGCTCTCGCGCGTCCGCCAGTTGCACGTTCATCGCATCGCCTCCCGCACTTTCTTCATCGCCTCCGCGACGCGCTGTCGCGCCGCGTCCTCGCTGCACTCGAGCGCCTGCGCGACCTCGGCGTACTCCAGACCTTCGACCTTGCGCAGCACGAACGCCGCGCGCTGACCTTCGGGCAGGACCTTGATCGCCGCCGCGAGGTCCGCGAGCGACACGCCGTCTCGCTCCGGCGCCGCAAGACGCAGATCGCTCATACGCACCAGATGCTTCCGCCGTCGCGCGCGGTCGATCACCTTGTTGGTCGCGATCCGGTAGAGCCACGCGCGCTCCTGACCACGGCGCGGTGGCGGCCACGCACGGAACGCCGCGAGGAATGTCTCCTGATACACATCGTCCGCATCATCACGGTCGCCGACGAGTCGAAGTGCGTACGCGAAGATCTCCTTCTCATGACGCTCGAGCAGCGCGCCGAAAGTAAGCAGGTCGGCCATCTCGCACATATAGAACGCCGATACCCAAGCGCGCGTGAGAACCGGTAGAGTGCGCGCGATGGATGGGAAGCGGGCGGTCCTTTCGTTGCTGTTCTCTGTGCTCGTGGCCTGCGGCGGTGCGGCGCCCGCGACCGGCGGCGCCAGTGCAGGCGCGAGCGAAGGCGCGGCAGCCGCGACGAATGCGGCGCCTTCTCCGAGCTCGGCCGCCAGCGCCGCGGGAGGCTCCGCCGTGTCCGGACCGAAGCTCACGGATCTTCTCTCCGCCAGCAAGACCGCGCAGTACAAGATCACCTACAAGATCACTACAGCGGGCGCGGGCGCCGAGGGCTTCAGCGGCGAGCAGACCTGGTACTTCAAGCCACCGCAGTCGCGCTTCGACTTCTCCGTGAGCCAAGGCGGTCAGAAGCTCACGTTCTCCTTCTTCAACCGCAGCGATGGCAACTTCTACTGCTTCAACGCCGGTCAGGTGCAATGCCTGCGGGTCCAGGGGACCAGCTCGCCGCTGGACCAGAACGCGGCGGCACTCGCGCAGCGTTCGCTCATCGATAACCCAGGCTCGTACGGCGCGACCTTCACGTCGACGAAGACCATCGCCGGGCAGGCCGGTCAGTGCTACGACGTGAAGGCCAACGCGACCTCGGGCGGCTTCACCAGCGGATCGTTCTGCTACACGAAGGACGGCGTTCCACTCCTGTCCTCGTTCTCAGTCGCGGGTCAGTCGTGGTCGATGGAGGCAACGAACTACTCCGCGACCGTGCCCGACGCCGACTTCGAGCTCCCCGCCAAAGCCGCTAACTAAGTCCGCGGCCGCAGCTCGCGGCGCTTCTCAGGCCGCGGCGCTTTTCAGTAGCAGGCCGCTCCGCACAACTGGCTAGTCTCGGGCACGTGCCGCGCTGGGACCTGCACACGCATTACTACCCGCAGTCGTACTTCCGCCTCATCGAAGAGGTGGGCGGAGATTTCTCGTTCGCGAAGAGCCCGACGGGTCAGACGATCATCCGTTTCCGCGGCTCGCGCTTCTTCGGCATCACGCCGCCGATGACCGATCCGGCGAAACGTCTCGAGGACATGGACCGCGTCGGCATCGACGTCGAGGTGCTCTCGCTTTCGACGCCGAACGTCTACTTCGCACCGTCGCAGCGGCAGGCCGAAGTCGCGCGACTCGCAAACGACGCGTACGCCGATCTCGCCGCGAAGCATCCGAAGCGCTTCAAGGGATTCGCCTCGATCCCCATGGATGATCCGGACGGCGCGCTCCGCGAGCTCGACCGCGCACTTGGCGAGCTGCGCATGCAGGGCGTCGTCATCCTGTCGAACATCAACGGCCGCGCGCTCACCGACCCGCGCTACCGGCCGTTCTTCGAGGAGTGCGACCGTCGCGCGGTCTGCGTCTTCATCCATCCGATGATCCCCGCGAACGCGGAGGCATTCGGCGAATACGTCCTCGGCCCGATCGTCGGCTTCCCGTTCGACACGACCCTTGCGGTCGCACGCCTCTGCTACGCCGGCTACTTCAAGCAGCTGCCGCGCATCCGCTGGATCCTCGGCCACCTCGGCGGCGCGGTGCCGTACCTCTTCGAGCGCCTCGACAACGGCTGGCGCGACTTCGCGGAATGCCGCGCGAACATCGACGAGCTACCGAGCGTGTACCTGCGGCGCCTCTACTACGACACCGTGTCGTTCAGTGCGCCGTCGCTGCGGCTCGCGATGGAGCAGGTCGGCGCGGAGCATCTCGTCATGGGCAGCGATTACCCGCACTTGCTCGGCTCGATCGAGCGCAGCGTGTCGAGCATCGAATCGCTCAGCCTCGGCGCAGATCAGAAGGAGGCGATCTTCAGCGGGAACGCGCGCGCGATCCTGAGCGGCCTGTAGCGATCATCGCGTTGAGATCGACGAGCGTGCGGCGGAACTGCGCGAAGCGACGCGGACCGATCTGCGCTGCCCAACGCTTCTCGAGCCGCTCGATGATGACCTGCATCTCTTTGTCGACCTTCTGGCCGCGGGGCGTGAGCCGGATGATGCGCAGCCGGTCGTCGGCCGGGTCGGGCACGCGCTCGATGTAGCCCTGCTCCTCGAGGTAGTCGATGAGGTACTGGGCGGATTGTTTGGTCACCTGCGCCTGCTTCGCGACCAGCGTGAGGTTGCACGGCTTCTCCCCGCCGGCGATCCGTAAGAGACGGAAGTGCGCGCGCCGGATGCCTTCGTACCCGGCGGCCGCGAGTTCGTCCTCGATGTGGTGGACCATCGCCCGGAACGGTGCGCGGAGCAGACCGAGGAGCCCGCGGGAGAATGGCGTGTCGGTCGTCGGCTGCGAGCCACGCGCGCGTCGCGCGACGGCGCGACCTTTCGGCCGCGCGCGCCGGGAACTCGTCAGACCAGTTCCCACGGGCGAAGGATAGGGGCGCGACCGCGTTGGCACGCCGCCTGCGTCGAGACGGGTTCGCGATGGATAAGAAGGAGCGGCTCGAGGCTGAGCGCTCCAAGGAGCAGGCCGAAGGCATCAGCGGCGCCCGTCGCGGCGCGCCGGCAGCCGAGAGTGACAAACCCGAAGAGAACCTGCCGCATCCTCAGGACGTGAACGAGGTCGACTACGGCAAGCGCCGGCCGGGACCCGAGAGGGACAGGCTGACCAAGTCGTAGATGACGCGTACGAGACAGCACCCCCTGACTCACTCGCGCACCAAATGCGCAGGCCTCACGTTGGTGTGGTCGTGAAGGTCGGCAAGGCGCTCCTCTATCTGGCGACGGTCGCGGCTCTTGCCCTCGTCGCCGTTGCGAGCGCGTCGGCTCACGCGGCCAGCGCCGCCTTCTAGCGCCGCCGCAGCTTCCACACCCCAACGCCAGTCCCCAACCGGCTTCGGTGTCAGCGGCGTAGCGGCGCGCCCGGCGTCTAGCGGGAGGCGATCGTTCTCGTTAGGAGCTCATCAGACACGCGAAGCGGCCGAGCCGTCCCGCCGTAGCGCTCCACCGACAGCTCCGCGAGGACGCTGAGCGCGATCTCCGAGGGCGTGCGACCACCAAGGTCCAGGCCGATCGGCGCGTGCACCGCGCGGATGCGCTCTTCAGAGACGCCCTCGTCACGCAGCATCTTCGCGACGAGCACCGTCTTGCGCTTACTTCCGAGCAGACCGACGTAGCGTGCGTCACGCTTCACCGCTTCGCGCAGGCATGACGCGTCGAGCTTGTGGCCGCGCGTCGCGATGACGATGAACGTGTTCCATCCGATCGGCAGCGTGCGCAGCGCCAGGGTCATGTCCATGCGCACGACGTCCACGCCGGGTCCGAACCGATCACGCGTCGCGAACTCCTCGCGGTCGTCGATCACTGTGACCTCGTACTCGAGCAGCGTCGCCATCTTCGCGATGGCGAGACCGACGTGACCGCCGCCGGCGATGACGAGCCGTGGCTTCGCGAGCACCGGCTCGATGAGGAGCTCGTGCGCGTTGTCGAGCCGCACGGTGCGCGGCGTCCCCTCGCGCAGCGCGTCCAGTGCGACGGCCCGGGCCGCGTCGTCGTGCGCGCCGACCGTGCCGTGCGCGCTGCCGTCGGTCTCGACGAGGAGCTTGCCGGTCGCTTCGATCTCCTTACCGTTCTTCCGGAGCAGCGTCGCGAGAGCGACGGGCTTTCCGCCTGATGAAGCAGCTAGGACATCACCGAGGAGATCACGGCCGCCGAGCCGGAGCGCCCGCTCGCCCGGCTCGATCTGGATCCACATCGTGCCTCCACAGACGAGGCCGGTGTCCCACGCGAGGTCCTCAGTCAGCTCGTATTCGCGGAGCGACGAGCCGCCTGTCTGGATAATCCGCTTCGCCTCGACGAACGCGTCGCCTTCGACGCATCCACCGCCCAAAGTCCCCGCCAAACGGCCCAGATCGTCGACGATGAGCTTCGCGCCGACCACCTGCGGCGTGCTCCCGACGGTCCTGACGACGGTGCAGACGGCGAATCGGCGCCCCTCGCGCTCGAGCTCGGCCATCTTCGCGTAGATCTCGCGCACGCACCGAGCATAGGACCGTCCGAGCCTCTGACGACCGGCCGGTGTGGCATGAACCAAGACGCCGCCTCGGACGTATCGACCGACCCTACGGCGTCGAAAGTGGTCCGACCAGTCGTCCGCGAACTGGTCAGACCTGCGTGTCTGTCATGCGGCCGAGCCACTTGCGCTTCTCCCGAGTGCTAGTTTCTGCGTAACCAACGGCATCGGGGGGTGCAGCATCGTGAGTGAGCAGGGAGGAGACACGTCCTCCGTAGACACCGCATCCAAAGCGACACAACCTGAAGACAAATCCTTCGCGGTCACGCGACGTTCCTTCCTCATCGGCGCAGGTGCCGGCGCAGCAACAGCCGGCGCGGTTCTCGGCGGCGTCGTCGTCATCAAGAACGCCACATCGACTCCGACGACGACGACGACCACGCAAGCAGGTGGTCCGGTCGCCGCGACGATGAGGCGCGTCAATCTCGACATCGACGGCAAGAAGTACGACCTCGTCGTCGATAACCGCGAAAGCCTCTGGGAGACGATGAACTTCCAGCTCGGCTTACAGAACAGCAACCTCGGCTGTGACCGCGCGCAGTGTGGCGCGTGCGCGGTCCTCGTCGACGGCAAGGCGGTGAACGGCTGCACGGTGCTGTCGGCGCGCATGGGACGTGGTCAGAAGATCACGACGGTGGCGAGCCTTCCGAAGGGGCCGGGACTCGCCGGACTGCACCCCGTCCAGCGGGCGTTCTGGCTCGATGGTGGATTCCAGTGCGGCATCTGCACGCGCGGATTCATCATGTCGACCGTCGCGCTCCTCGCCGCGAACCCGAAGCCGACCACCGCGCAGATCCAGGAAGGGCTCGCGGGGAACATCTGTCGGTGCGGTGAGTACGCGAAGATCTACACCGCGGTGAACACCGCGGCCGCCGAGATGCGGGGCGAGAAGGTCACGCACCTCGCAAGCGCGATCGTTGTCAATGCGACGGGCAGCGAAGCCGCCCCGACGGCGAGCGGGGTCTCAAAGGAATTCACCTTCACGAACCCGCTCGACACGATCGAGTCGTTCGATCCGCTGGCTGAGCAGCTCAAGAAGAAGGACGGCATCCTCGGCGTCAGCGGCAGCGAGCGCAACATCACCATCAAGTGGGACCCAGCCAAACTCGACGAGACCAAGGTGCGGACGATCCTGTCCGACCTTGGTAAGCCGGTCCGGTAGGAGGGGAGAGAAATGGCTCACATCGAAGCGGTACGAGTCGTCCAGGATCCCGCCTACGCGGCCAGCTTGTCCGACGCCGATTGGCGCGATCTTGCGAACAGTCCCGAGTGGGACCAGATGATCGGCGAACAGGCCGAAGCCGTGGCGCCGATCCTGGCGATGTACGCGAGCAAGCTCCCGGGAGGCGGCCGTCAGGTAGAGGCCGAGATCCCGGTGCAGCGTCCGTTCAAGATCCTCGGCACCGACATCGCGCGCATCCAGGGCTACGGCATCGTCACGAGCCAGGGCACGTACACCGAGAACCTGAAGATGCCGGGCATGCTCTTCATGCGCACGCTACGCAGCAAGTACCCGCACGCGAAGATCACAAAGATCGACACGAGCAAGGCGGAGAAGCTCCCCGGCGTCGTGAAGATCCTCCACCGCGGCAACCTGCCTGAGGAATACAAGGACGTGTTCCTCGGCTCGGCACAGCCGACGCGGTTCATATTCAGCGAGGAGGTCTTCGAGGTCGGCGCGCCCATCGCGGCGATCGCCGCGGACAGCGAGCACATCGCCGACGAGGCGATGCGCCAGATCGACGTCACCTACGAGGTCCTTCCCGCGGTGCTGGACCTGCAGGAGGCGATGAAGTCCTCCACGGCCAAGCAGTTCCAGTCGAACCTCGATGGCACGACGATCGCCGTCACCGCGCCGCTCGTGCGTGGCGACCCGAATAACGCGAAGGCCGACAAGGTCGTGGACGCCAGTCTCCACAAGTCGGTCGAGCAGCACGTCGCGCTCGAGATCACGAACTCGCTGTCCTTCTGGGACGGCGACAAGCTCAACGTGACGTACACCAACCAGCACGCGCACGGCACGCGGTCCGGCCTCTCGCAGGCCCTGAAGCTCCCGCAAAACAAGGTGCGCGTGTTCCAGACCGGCTACCTCGGATCGGGCTACGGATACCGGAGCGGCATCGACCTCTCCGAGGTCCACGCCGCGATCCTCGCGAAGGTCACCGGCCGGCCGATCAAGAACAACTACACCCGCTACGAGGACTTCGTCACCCGCACGCACCGCAACGAGTTCCGCGACGAGATGCGGATGGGCGTGAACTCGGACGGGAAGCTCCAGTTCGGCATCTTCAAGGTCTTCGCCAACGTCGGCGCGCAGCGGGCGAGCGCGGCGAACGGTTCGTGGGTCAACATGCAGAACCTCTACGCGATCCCGAACCTCCGTCTGGAAGCCACCGACGTCATGACGAACAGCTACAAGTCAGGCCCGTACCGCTGCGTGTCGCACCCGAACGGGACGTTCGCGCTCGAAGTCACGATGGACAAGGCGGCGTACGCGATCGGCATGGACCCGATCGAGTTCCGCCTGAAGAACCTCAACGAGACCGGCAACCCCGACACGAAGCGGCCGTTCAGCAACATCGGCACGCGTGACGTGATCACGCAGGCCCGCAGCATGATCAACTGGAACGCGGTGTGGCACCAGCCGAAGGCCAAGCAGGTCCGTCCCGGCGTCTACCACGGCGTCGGCATGGCGGTCCACCTGTGCAGTCATGGCGCGGGCAGCAACCCGTCGACCGGCCAGATCATCATCAGCAACGACGGATCGGTGCAGGCCGTGTCCGGCACCACCGACATCGGCTCCGGCCAGCGGACGCACATGCTGATGATCGCGGCCGAGGCGCTCGGCGTGACGCTCAACCAGATCACCATCACGCCGTACATCGACACCGACAACACCACCGACACCGGTGGCACGAACGGGTCGCGCATGACCAACACCGGTGGCCGCGGCATGTACGAGGCGGCCATCGACGCGCGCAAGCAGGTCCTCGACTGGGGCGCCAAAAAGCTCAACGACGACGGTGCGAAGGCGAACCCGCCGATCACCGATAAGGTCACGGCGGACGACCTCGACCTCGTCGACGGGATCGTCTCGGTCAAGGCGAACGCCAAGCGCACCCTCAAGCTCTCGGACATCGTGCAGTTCAAGGCGACGTCGATCGTCGGCGTTGCGAACTACCTGCAGCCCACCAACTGGGAGCAGGTCGCCGTCGGCGCGCACGCCGCCGAGGTCGAGGTCGACACGGTGACGGGCACCGTGAAGATCACCCGGTACGTCGCCGTCCACGACGTGGGCAAGGCGATCAACCCGTTCTCGATCCGCCAGCAGATCGAAGGCGGCGTGGTCATGGCGACGGGCGCGGTCCTCACGGAGGAGCTGCTCGTCGACAAGGCCACCGGCCTCCCGCTGAACCCGAACCTGCTCGACTACCGTCCGCTGTCCATCAAGGACGCGCCGCTCGCCGAGGTCGGCATCGTCGAGAAGCCCAAGGCCTACGGCACGTTCGGCGCGCACGGCCTGGGCGAGCCCCCGATGGGTCCGCCCGCGCCGACCATCGTCAATGCGGTCTACAACGCGGTCGGGGCATGGGTCCTCGACATGCCACTCACACGCGACAAGCTTCTTGCCGCGCTGAAGGGAAGCTAAAGGAGGGATATGAGATGAGAGCATTCGAGCTCTACGACGCCAACAGCATCAAAGAAGCCATCGACCTCCTGAGGGCGAACGCGGCGAAGAACGCGCGCGTGGTCGCTGGTGGCAGCGACCTCGTCGGCGGCCTCATGAAGGACTGGGTCCACGGAAAGGGCCTGGCGCTCCCTGAGGTCCTCGTCGACATCACCACCATCAAGGAGCTCGTCGGCATCAACGAGGACAACGGCGGCCTGACCATCGGCGCCGCCACCACGCTCAGCGATGTCATCGACCACAAGACCGTCTCGAGCAAGTTCAGCCTGCTCAGCAACGCGGCCCTCTCGGTCGCGTCGCCGCTCATCCGCAACTTCGGCACGATCGGCGGCAACATCAACCAGCGGCCGCGCTGCTGGTTCTTCCGCGGTGAGGACTTCAACTGCTACAAGAAGGGTGGCGACTTCTGCTACGCCGTCACCGGTGACAACCGCTACCACGCGATCATCGGCGGCGAGCTCTGCTACATCGTCCACCCGAGCGACACCGCGACCGCGCTCATGGCCCTGAACGCCTCGGCCAAGATCGACGGCGTGAACGGCAGCAAGACGGTCAGCTTCGATGAGTACTTCACCGGGCCGCGGGTGGATGTCCTCCGCGAGAACATCCTCAAGCCCGGCGAGTTCATGACCCACATCACCATCCCGAACCCGCCGGGTGGCGTGAAGTTCGGGTGGAGCAAGCTCAAGGACCGTCAGGTCTACGACTTCGCTCTGACCTCCGTGGCCGTTGCCTTCACGATGGACGGGAACAACTGGAAGGACGGCCGAGTCACCCTCGGCGGCGTCTCGCCGGTCCCGTACCGCGCGAAGGTCGTCGAAGACGCCCTCAAGGGCAAGAACATCAAGGACACGGCGAAGGCGGCCGCGGCTCAGATCCGCACCGTCGCTCGCCCGATGAGCCTCAACTCGTACAAGGTTGATGTGGCCGCGGGCCTCATCGAGCGCACGAT
>VBJD01000158.1 GCA_005887995.1 Chloroflexota bacterium | reverse complement strand
CGGGGAGCGGTTCACTTCACATCGAGCGACCTCCTGCCGACGGTCGTCCTACCCGCTGACTACCGCTTCACCGCCGCCGACGCCGGGGCGCACAGCTTCTCGGTGACGCTGTGGACGATCGGCGGCCAGACGATCACGGTGCGGGACACGGTGAACGCCGCGCTAAGCGACTCGCACTCGGTGTCGGTGGGCCTCCTCTGAGGCCGCACGAGCGTTAGCTCTTTTTCGCGCTCTCCTGTGGCAGCCCGAAGTACTCACGCGTGATGTCGTAGAGCTTCTCGCGATCCTCTTTCAGCGCCGGCCGCAGACCGTAGTGATTGATCACGCGGATCTGCTGCTGCAGCCACTCCGCCCAGCACACCGAACACACGCTGCGCGCGATCTCATCGCCGAACGGCGGCGGCAAGACGCGGCCCGCGCTCTCACGCGTCTGGCCGCAGCGAACGCAGGTGACCGTCTCAGCCACGCAGTGGTCCGAAGCGACGCAGTGGCGCGTAGCGGAACGCGGCGCGCGCGATGACCTCTGTCGCATCGACGGCACCGAAGGTACGGCTGTCCGCCGAGTGCCCTGCGTGATCACCCGCGACCACGAGCGCGCCGTCGCGAACCTCGACGACGCGCTTGAGCATCAACCGGGACCGTTCGCGCGGATCGCGGAACAGCACAACGTCACCACGGCGCGGCGTGCGGCGCGGCGGGAGCATGAGGAGCCAGTCCCCCTCCCGCAGCGCCGGCTCCATGCTGTGGCCGGCCACGGCCACGCGCCAGGGTCGTCTCACTTCTTCGTCGCGTAGAAGATGTCGGAGATCTCTTTGACCGCGGCCTGGAGATCTGATGCTGCCTGCGCGTCGACATTCTGCTTGTTCTTCGAGGCGAGCTTGAGCGCCTTCCAGAACGTGTCGTGCAGCTTTGGGAACTTCTCGACGTGCTCCGGCTTGAAGTAGTCGGACCACAGGATCTGCAGTTCCTTCTTCACGATCTCAGCGTGCTGTTCTTTCACGCTGATCATGCGCACGAAGTTCCCCCGGGTCGTGAGGTCGGTCGCACCTTTATCGAGCTGGCCGATCTTCTCGACCATCTTCGCGACGGTATCCGCCGCGATCTTCGCCGGCGTCGGATCGTAGATGCCGCACGGGATGTCGCAATGGGCGTGAGCGATGACAGCGGGCTTCAGCAGTCGAGCGAACACGTCGAGCTCCTTTGGATGCACGGAAGGCTGCCGCGAGCCATCGGCTCGGGCGCAGCCTCACTCTAGCGCGCTACGGCGCGACGTCGTCCAAGACGATGTTCAGCTCGGACAGGCTCGGGATGTCCGACTCGAAGACCTGGCCCACGAGGTTTCCGACGAACGGAGGGAACGCTTCCACGCGGTAATGACCGGGCAGCACGACCAGTTCGAAACGGCCGGCGGCATCGGTCTGCGTCGCCGCTGCGATGCCGCGGTCATCCCAGAAATTGACGTATCCGCCGGCGACCCCGATCTCCCGTTTGTTCTTGACCGTGCCAGTGACGCGGGTGCCGCGCCGCATCACGAGGTCGAGCGTCGCGTCGCTGGTGCCGACGCGGTACTCATCGGCCTCCGGCCAGGTCCGCGCGCGCTGCCAGTACTCAGCAATGAGGTCGCTGTGTTCGGGCGGGATGACGTTGATCACGTACGTCTCGGGTCGCGTCGTGATCGTGTAGCGGCCGTCGCCGCCGGTCTCGCGGCAGATGCGGCCGGTCGGGAACGGCGTGTCGAAGCACACCAGCGCGTTCGCAACGAACTCGCCATCCGTCGTCGCAACGCGGCCCCGGATCGTCGTGCCGCCGAACAGATCGACGTCGATCGTCCGATCGCTATTCAGCGTCACCGGCGTCGACCCGACGCCGGTCGCGGCGCGATCGAACCACTGGGGGATCGCGCGGATGTTGCCGGGTGGCACCACCCACACGTAGTACTGGCCCGGCTCGCGCAGCGCCGCGTACCGACCCTGCTTGTCCGTGCGCTCGCATTCGAGCGGTAACGGCGCGGCTAACGTGCGCAGGCAGACCTGCGCGTCCTCGACGATCTTGCCCTCGAACCGGACGACGCCGCGGAGCACGACACCGTGCAGCAGGTCAACGTCGACGTCGGGCACGTCCGTCGTGCGCGCGTCGAGGACATCGGCCTCCTCGAGGAACGCTCGTCCCCTCGCCCACTGCGGCACGAGGCGTCCGCCGGGTGGTCCGGACACCTCAAGCCGGTAGATGCCCGCCTTGACGTCGATCCCGTACTTGCCATCGCCGCCGCTGCGCGCGCACACGGTCGCCTCGTCCTTCGCCGGATGCGCGCACGCGGTCGCGTCGGCGACGGCCTTCCCGTTCTCGTCACGCACCGCGCCGCTGATCCGACGCAAGACCTCGAGCTCGACCCAGAGCGCGCCGGAGCCGCTCGAGAGGTCGATGACTCGCGTGGCCTCCTGCCACCGCTGCTCGCTCGGCCCGTTGACGCGCACGAAGTCGGTGCCACGCGCCGCGGAAAGGGTCGCGGTGCCGTCGCGGTCGGAGTCCGCGCAGATCGGCGCGGAGGTCGCGCGCGAGACGCAGACATGAGCGCCGGACACCGGCCCGCCGGCGTCGCTCTTCGTCACGAGGACGCGCAGGGCCGCGGTCCCAGGAGCCGCCGGGGCGACGTTCGGCGGCGCCCCCGTGTCGGGCGAGCCGGCCGAGCAGGCGGCGATGAGCGCGGCCAGCAGCGATGCGAGGAGCGGACGAGCGGGCCCGGTGGAGGTCATGTCCTGATGCTCATAACGTCGCGGTCGCGCCAGGAGAACGCGATCAGGTACGACGCGCCGCTGTTGCGATGAGCTGCGATATCTCAGCGAGTGGGCCCGCGATCTCCTCGCCGCGCTCGCGCTGCATGAGCTCGCGCATCGCCTCGCGGATCGGCTTGCCCTCGGCGAGCACGAGGTGCGTCTGCTCCGTGATCGGCATGCTCACGCTCTTCTGTTGCCCGGACCGGTACGCGGCCTCAGCGGTGCTCATGCCCTCGGCGATCTGTCCGCCCAGTCGTTCGAGGATCTGCTCTCGCGCGAGGCCTTTCGCCAGGAGCTCGCCGACGGTGCGGTTGCGGGAGTGTTTGCTCATGCAGGTCACGATGAGATCGCCGACGCCGGCAAGACCGGCGACGGTGAGCGGGTTCGCGCCGCACGCGAAGCCGTAGCGTGCGATCTCCGCCAGCCCCCGCGTGATGAAGCCTGCTTTCGCGTTGTCGCCGTAGCCCATGCCGTCGATGGCGCCGGCGCCCAGCGCGACCACGTTCTTCAGCGCGCCGCAGAGCTCGACCCCGACGACATCGGAATCCGTGTACGCGCGGAACATCGGCGTGCCGAGGAGCGCCTGGAACCGCTTCGCCGTTTCCGTCTCGGTCGATGCGATCACCGTCGCCGCGGGATGACCGGACGCGATCTCGCGGCTGATGTTCGGTCCGGAGAGCACCGCAACGCGCCGCGCGTCGAGCACCTCCGCCCAGAGCTCGGACATGCGCCGACCGTCACCCGCGAGCCCCTTCGTCGCGGACAGCACGTGATGCTGAGGTCGTAGGCGCGACGCGACCTGCGCGCGCAGCGCGGCGACGCCGACGCTGGGCGCAGCGACGATGAGATCGTCCGACGCGGCGAGCGCGCGCTCGATGTCCGCGGTGACGAGGACGCGATCCGGGATCCGGATGCCCGGCAGGTAGCGCCGATTCTCACGCTCTGCGCCGAGCAGGTCCGCCTGTCCGGGATCGCGCGACCAGAGCGTCACGTCGTCGCCCGCGTCGCGCGCGAGGATCGTCGCGAGCGTCGTGCCCCACGATCCCGCGCCGAGGACACTGACGCGGCTCACGGAAGCATCTATGCGCGGAGGCGCGGTTCGACGCCGCGAGCGATGCGCTGGATGTTCGGTACGTGGCGGATGTACACGATCGCGCCGCCGATGAGGATGAACGCGAGCGTTGCCCAGTGGAATGAGAGCCAGCCCGTCGCGCTGAAGAGGAGGTATCCGGCGAGCGCGCCGACCACCGATGCGAGCGACCCGACCGAAACCATGCGCGTCAGCGCGAGCGCGACGGCGAACGCCGCGACCGCGCTCGCCCACGCCGGCGTCGCGACGAAGAGCAGTGCGCCGAAGCCGGTCGCGACGCCGCGGCCACCGCGCCCCTGGAGCGTTATCGGCCAGCAGTGTCCCGTGACCGCCCCGATCGCGGCGAGCGCTTCCGCGAGATACCGGTAGTCGCCGCCCTGTGGCTCGAGCTCGTGCGCGATCCACACCGCGACGATGCCCTTAGCGATGTCGAGCAGCGCGACGAGCGTGCCGGCGCCGCGTCCGAGCGTTCGGAATGTGTTCGTCGCGCCCGTCGAACCTGATCCGACGCTGCGGAGGTCGACGTTGCGATAGATCTTGCCGACGATGTAGCCGGTCGAGATGGACCCGATCGCGTAGCCGATTGCTCCCGCGAGCAGTGCCGCGAGGAGCCCCGGCAGGCTCACTCCTTCGCCCCCTTGAATTCGAGCTTGATCGGCGTCCCCCTGAAGCTGAAGTGCTCACGGATCTTGTTCTCGAGATAGCGCTGATATGTGAAGTGCACGCCCTCAGGCGGATCGACGAAGAACACGAACGTCGGCGCCTTCCCGCGCGCCTGCGTCACGTGACGGAACTTCACCTCACGGCCGCGGAACGCGGATGGCGGATGTGCGGCGACCGACTCGACGAGGATGTCGTGGAGTGCCGGTGTGGGCACCCGTTTCCTCCGCTCGTCGACCACGGCGAGCGCGTCCGCGAGGGTCTCGCGGACGTTGCGTCCCGTCTTCGCCGAGACGAAGCGGTGACCCATCCACGGCGCGAAGTGGAATTCGCGCGCGATGTTCGCCTCGACCGCCTCGGTCATCTCCGGCCCACGGTCTACCACGTCCCACTTGTTCACCGCCAGCACGATGCCCACCGCCGCGTCGATGGCGTAGCCCGCGATGTGCACGTCCTGCGCGGTGATGCCCTCGGTCGCGTCGGTGAGCAGGATCGCCACGTCCGCCCTTTCGAGCGCCTGCGCGGTGCGCAGCAGCGCGTACTTCTCGATGCCCTCCTCGATGCGGCCGCGCCTGCGGATGCCCGCCGTATCGATGAGGATCACCCGCCGCCCGTCGAACGCGACGGTCGTGTCGATCGTGTCGCGCGTCGTTCCCGGGATCTCGCTGACGACCGCGCGCTCCGATCCGACGAGCGCGTTCAGGAATGATGACTTCCCCACGTTGGGCCGCCCGATGATCGCGACGCGCGCGTCGGTGGTCTCCTCCTCCCCTTCGTCGACGGGTAGCCGCTCGACCACCGCATCGAGAAGGTCGCCGGTGCCGATGCCCTGGATCGCCGAGACGGTCAGCGGCTCTCCCAGGCCGAGCTCGTAGAACTCTGCGGCCTGCGCCTCGCCGCGCCATGAGTCCGCCTTGTTCGCAACGAGGAGCACGGGCTTGCCGCTACGGCGCAGGAGATCGGCGACGTCGTGCTCGACCGGGAGGATGCCGCTCTGCGCGTCGACGACGAAGAGCACCGCATCGGCCTCTCTGATCGCGGCCTCGGCCTGGCGCCGGACCGCGGCCTCCATCTCCCCCGCTTTCCCGTCGTCGAGCCCGCCGGTGTCGATGAGCGAGAACTCGCGACCGCGCCACTCCGTCGTCGCGTAGATGCGGTCGCGCGTCGTCCCGGGGACGTCCTCGACGATCGCGACGCGCTCACCGACGAGGCGGTTGAAGAGGGTGGATTTCCCGACGTTCGGGCGCCCGACGATCGCCGCGGTCGCCTTCGCCATGGCCGGCGTCAGGCCGGGACCGGTTCGGTCGATCCGAGCGCTTCGATCCGCTCCTTCACTTCGATGAGCGTGTCCATCGGCGTCGAGCATCCGCCGATCAACCCGACGCGTTCCTGACCGCGCACCCACGACGGCTGGAGCTCCTTCGCGTCTTCGATGTGGTAGGCGTCGCGTCCCTGCATGCGCGCGAGGTTCACCAGCTCTCGGGTGTTCGCGGAGTTCTTCCCACCGACGACGATGATCGTCTTCACCTGCTCGGCGAGCTCGCTCGCCGCGACCTGACGCTTCACCGTCACCGGGCACACGGTGTTGTAGACCTTCATCTCCTGCGCGATCGTCGCGACGTGCGCGACGAGCGCGGTGAACGCCCACGGCGGCTGCGTCGACTGCGACACGACGCCGGCGCGCTTCATCTTCGGCAGCTTCTTCCACTGCTCCTCGGTCTCGACGATGCGGTAGTTATCGCCCGCATAAGCCACCAGGCCCACGACCTCGGGATGATCCGGCGTGCCGAGGAGGATCACGGTGTAACCCTCGTCCGCCAGCTGCTTGGTGAAGCGCTGCGCGCGGAGGACGAGCGAGCAGGTCGCGTCAATGCATTCGAGACCGCGCTGCTCGATCTGCTCGCGCACTTTCGGCGGTACGCCATGCGCGCGGATGACGACGATGCCCTCCGCCGCGTCGGCGGGATCGTTGATGATCTTCACGCCGCGTGCCGCGAGGCGCTGGCTGATCTTGGGGTTGTGCACGACCTGTCCGAGGTTGTGGACGGGCCTTCCCGTCTCGGCGGCGGCCTCGGTCAGCTCGACGGCCTTTTTGACCCCGAAGCAGAACCCGTTCTCACGCGCCAACAGCACTTCCACGACATCAAGTGTAGTGGTGCACTGCGTCTCACACGCGCGTCGGATCGTCCCTGTACACGCCGTGCATGTCGCTAGGCAGCAGCGCCGCTATCCGCCGCATGATCGCGTCCGCGGCCGCTTGATCGTCCAGCCCTGACAGCTCGCTGGGGGCGAACGGCTCGCCGATGCTGAACGTCACGTCGCGGCGCCAGAACGCGCCGAGGCGTGCGCGCTTCGAGCCGATGATCGCTACCGGAACGATCGGCGCATCGGCTTTCTTCGCGATCATCGCGACGCCGGGCCGCGCGCGGATGAGCGCGCCACTCTCGCTGCGGTGACCTTCCGGGAAGAAGCCGAGCGGCAGTCCAGCCGCGAGCACACGCAATGCCGTCACGAGTGCGCGTCGATCGGCCTCGCCGCGACGCACGCCGAAGTTGCCGGCGAGACGGAGTGCGCCGCCCAGGATCGGGATGCGGAAAAGCTCCTCCTTTGCGAAGAAACGGACCGAGCGGTCGAGCGCGAAGGTGAGCAACGGCGGATCCTTCCACGACGCGTGGTTCGCGACGATGAGAGCGGCGCCGCGTGGGATGCGCTCGATGCCTTCGATGCGGACCGGCACGAGGAAGAGCGCGATCGCGCGCGCGATCGGGAAGACCACGCGCCAGACGTAGAGCTGATCCTGCGGTGTGTCAGGCGCGGGCAGCATCAGCTGCGGGAGGCCTGGCCCCCGTGAGGGGCGGGGCCCTCGCGGGCATCCGCTCTGGTGAGGACCGCGAACACGCGCTCGAGCGCCTGTCCCACGGAGAGCCCGTCCGTCTGCACGATGATCGCGTCGTCGGCCGCGCGGAGCGGCGCGACCGCGCGCTCGCTGTCGAGTCGATCGCGGCGAAGGATCTCCTGCAACAGCTCCTGCCGCGGACGGACCTGGCCTCGCGCGCGCAGCTCCTCTTCACGACGCTTTGCGCGCTCGGCCGCGGACGCGGTGAGGAAGACCTTCAGATCTGCCTTGGGCAGCACGACCGTGCCGATGTCGCGTCCGACCATCACAAGGCGTCCGCGTTCCGCGAGGGCACGTTGCTGTTCGACCATCGCGTCGCGAACGTAGGGCACGCGCGCGACCTGCGAGACGATACGGTCGATCTCTGGTTCGCGGATCGCCCAGGTGACGTCCTCGCCGTCGAGGAGCACGGTGTACGCGCGCCCGTCGCGGACCGTCGGCGGTCCGATGTTCACGCGCACCTCTCGCGCGAGCTTCGTGAGCGTCGGCCCATCGTCGGGATCGATGCCGCGCCGTTGCGCCGCGAGCGTGACCGCGCGATACATCGCGCCGGTGTCGAGAAAGAGGTACCCGAGTCGCTCCGCGACGAGCGCGCCGATCGTGCTCTTCCCGGCCCCCGCAGGTCCGTCGATCGCGATCGTTCGCGGTGTCATCTCTTCGCGCTCGCCTTGGCTCGCCGCCTCGACGCCGCTCGTAGAGCTCGCTCCTCGCGAGACGCCTCGCTTCGCTCGGCTGAACGGGGGCCCCTGCCCCCGCGCTCGTCGCTCGCGAGCTCTCTGACCTCGTTCGGAGTGAGCTGGCGCCAATCCCCGGAGCGGAGCCGACCGAGTGCGAGCGAGCCGATCCGCACTCGTATGAGGCGCTCGACGCGGAGGCCGACGGCCGCGCACATGCGGCGGATCTGCCGCTTGTAGCCCGTGCGCAGCACGAGACGCACGCGGCTCCCGCTGCGCGAGCGCGACACGACGTCGATGCGCTCGGCGCGCGCGAGGCCCTCCTCGAGCCGCACACCGCGTCGCAACTGCGCGACCGCCGCCGCCGTCAGCTCGCCCGTCACCGTCACCTCGTACTCGCGCTCGTGACCGTAGCGGGGATGGAGTACGCGCTCGGCCCAGTCACCGTCGTTCGTGAGGAGCAGGAGTCCCTCTGAGTCGGCATCCAGACGGCCGACGGGATACAGGCGCTCGGGCGCGCCCACCAGATCGACGACTGTGCGACGGCCGCGCTCGTCGCGCGCGGTCGACACGATCCCCGCGGGCTTGTTGAGCGCGACGTATCGCGCGGCGGCCGTGCGCGTCGCCGCGCCGTCGACGGCGATGCGCGCGTCGGGCCGCACCTTCGTGCCGAGCGTGTTCACGATCTCGCCGTCCACGCGCACACGGCCCGCGGTGATGAGCTCCTCGGCACGACGCCGTGACGCCACGCCGCGGTCGGCGAGGACCTTCTGCAAGCGGATCACGAGACGGAGCCGTCGCGCGCGCCGGTCGCCTCGAGCGTGATCGCGCCCTCGGGACTGAGCGCTCGCGGGAGGTCGTCAAGGCTCGATAGGCCGAAGCACTCGAGGAACTCCCAGGTCGTGCCGTAGAGGATCGGCCTGCCCGGGGTCTCACGCCGTCCGCGCTCCTCGATGAGCCTGCGTTGCGTGAGCGTGTAGATCGTTTGGTCGCAGTTCACGCCGCGGATCGCCTCGACCTCGGCGCGCGTCACCGGCTGCCGATACGCGATGACCGCGAGCGTCTCGAGCGATGCCGGCGAGACACGCAACCGATCCGCTCCGAGATATGCGGCGACGAACGTCGCCTGCTCCGGCGACGTGATGAGCTGCCAGTCGTCACCGTCGTGCTGGAGACGCAGACCGGTGCCGGCGTAGCCTTGCGCGAGCTCGCCGAGCGCGGCATCGACCTGCCTCGGCGTCGCGTTGACCGTCTTCGCGAGCTCGCTCCGCGACACAGGCTTCTCCGCCACGAAGAGCACTGCCTCGATCGCGTTGGCCAGCGGAGATCTCATGCGGCCTTCGTCTTCCTCTTGATCAGGATGTCGGTAAAGAGTTCGCTCTGCTCGAGGTCGATGACCACGCGGCGGTAGAGGTCCAGCAGCGCGATGAACGTTACGACAGCCCAGCCCAGTGTCGGCGTCGCACCGAGCAGCTCGCTGAAGGTCAGCTCACCACGCTCGGCCACGATGCCTTCGATCTCCTGCGTGCGCTCCTCGACCGAGTAGCGCTCGCCCGGCGCGACCATATCGTCCTCACGAGCGCGCGCCGCAAGCGCGAGCACGCGCGTCCATGCGGCGGTGAGGGCGGTGATCTCGCCCCCGCGCGGTGGAACGCGGAGGGGCGTGCCGCCTTCGCGGTGGAACGCTCGCTCGCCGCTGCGCAGCCGGTCGCCGAGCGCGCCTGCTCGCTCACGCACGATCGCGTACTCCATGAGCCGCGCGCGCAGCTCTTCCTCCGTCTCGCCTTCCTCCTCTTCGGCGATCGGCGCGATCGACGGCAGGAGGCTGCGCGCTTTCAGCAACACAAGACGCGACGCCAGCGCGAGGAACGACGCGACCTCGTTGGCCGGCAGCTGAGAGAGCGCGTGGACACGAGCGAGATACCCATCGGCAAGATCGCCCAGACGAACCGTCAGGATGTCGAGCTTCTTCTCCTCGACGAGTTCAAGGAGCATCTCGAGCGGACCATCGAATCCCTCGACCGTGACGTTCGGGCCCTCATTCCCGAGCATCAAGGCATCGCCTCCCGATCGGCGAGCGCGAGCAGGCGCTCGTCCTCGCCGGTCGGTGGCTCGTGATGCCGGGAGATGAGGCGCACGATCCGGTCCGAGCGTCCTTCGAGCCGTGCGAGATCGGCGCTGTGCCGCGCATGCCCGAGATACCTCGCGAACGTCCCGTGGCCGCGCTCGAGCCGCGGACGGAGCGCGGGCGCGAACGCGTCGACGAGCACCGCCGCGATGCGATGCCAGAGACGCGTATCGGCCGGCTTCGCCCGGTCGTGAAGGAAGCCCGCGGTCACGAGTTCCGCATCCGCGCCACGTGCGAGGAGGATCTGCGCCGTGCGCTCGGCGTGCCGCTCGTCCCCACGCTCGGCCGCGAGGTACCGCCAGGTCTGCACGACGCGATCGATGGCGCTCATCCGATCAAGAACCGCACGATTGCCAGAGCCGGAGCGAAGACGACCGCGCTGAGGATCTGTGGTGCGAATAGGAGCACGGCCAGGAGCAGGAACGGTCCGTACTGCTGATAGGTCCGCCAGCTGAACTGCTGACGCGGAGGCAGCAGGCCATACACCACGTTTGCGCCGTCCAGCGGGGGGATCGGCACGAGGTTGAAGATGGCGAGGACGCAGTTCCACAGCACGATGGCTCCAAGGATCTCGGCGTATGCGTCGCCAAAGACTTCGGCGCTGCCGAAGCGCAATGGGAGCGCCGCGACCGCCGCGAGCGCGATGTTGGCGAGCGGACCGGCGAGCGCGACAAACGTCACGCCGAGAGCCGACCGCAGCCGCGACTCATTGAACGGCACGGGCTTCCCGTAGCCGAAGCCGGCAAGCACAAGCAGCAGCGTGCCAAATGGGTCGAGATGTGCCATCGGATTGAGCGTGAGCCGACCGAGAACTCTCGCGGTGTCATCGCCCAGCCGGTGCGCCGCGTATGCGTGCATGAACTCGTGGACCGTTATGCCGAGAACGATCGCGATGATGAACGCGACAAAACCGATGGGGTCCTGGGAGGCCCTTTGCACCGGCGACACCAACGTGCCACGTAAGAACGCGTATACGAGGATCGCAAGCCCGAACAGCAACATCGGGTCTAGCCCGCCGGGGCCGATACCGCCGCGACGTGCACCGATCACTCGAGACCCAGTCTAGGTACGGCTAGCGGCTGGCGATGCGTCCGAGGATGAGGCGCCGCCGCGGCACGCGACGCGCGCTCCAACGGAACGCGCCGCTTATCTGCTCGATCGCGCCGGCGTCAGCTGGACGACCAGCGACGTGCACGTCCGCGATCGGCTGTCCACGCTCGACGCGATCGCCGACCTTCGCGTGAAGGACGACGCCGGTACGTAGGTCTATCGGGTCGCCCTTCTTCTCGCGACCCGCACCCAACCGGACCGAGGCGACCCCGACCTGCTCCGCGCCGAGCGCCGCGACGTACGCGGTGCGCGGCGCGCGTAGCGTCTCGACGCGTGGCGCGCGTGGCAGCCGAGATGGGTCGTCGACCATACGCGCATCCCCACCCTGCGCCGCCGCGAGCTCGCGCAGCTTCGCGAGGCCCGCGCCATCGTCAAGCGCCTGCTGAACGCGACGACGCGCGCTCGCGTGGTCGCGGCTCTTGCGCCCGCGAACGAGCATCTCCGCGGCCGCGACGAGTGCGAGCTCGGTGAGGTCTGCGGGACCATCGCCGCGGAGCGTCGCGATCGCCTCCGCAACCTCGAGCGCGTTGCCGACGGCGTTGCCGAGCGGTTGCTCCATGTCGGTGAGCTCGCAAGTGACCGCGAGGCCATGAGCGACGCCGATAGAGACCATCGCGCGCGCGAGCGCCGCCGCCATGCGGCGGTCTTTCATGAACGCGCCGCTCCCGACCTTGACGTCGAGGACGACGGCATGCGCGCCGGCGGCGATCTTCTTCGACATGATGCTCGACGCGATGAGCGGGATCGACGGAACTGTCCCGGTGGCGTCCCGCAGCGCGTAGAGGAGGCCGTCGGCGGGCGCGAGATCCTTCGTCTGACCGGTCACGACGATGCCGATGCGCTCGAGCTGCGCGAGGAACTCCTCGGTCGTGAGGTCGACGCGGTAGCCGGCGATGGACTCGAGCTTGTCGAGCGTGCCGCCGGAGAACCCAAGCCCGCGGCCGCTCATCTTCGCGACCGGCAGGCCACACGCGGCCACAAGCGGCGCGACGACGAGCGTCGTCTTGTCGCCGACGCCGCCCGTCGAGTGCTTGTCGACGACGCGTCCGAACCGAGAGAGGTCGAGCCGCTGACCCGAG
>VBJD01000209.1 GCA_005887995.1 Chloroflexota bacterium | reverse complement strand
GGCAGACGGACGATCTCGAGGATCGCGTACGTGCGCGCGTTGCCATCGCGCGTGACCGAGAGCAGCACGCGGTCGCCGACGCGAAGGAACCCATTCGGATCGAGCGCGCGCCGCCCGCCCCACTGCAGCTCGACGACCTCGCCGCGGTACAGGCTCTCCTCGAGTTGCACCCGAACGACCTGGAACGGCTGCGGCATCCCGCTGCCGACGGGCTCGCGGCTGCCCACTTCGACGATCTCGGTGACGTGCCCGCTCACGACGTCGGCGCTGCCACCCTGTGTGAGCCACGCGCACGACGATGTCACCGCAGCGAGCAGGACGAACAGGATGACGCGGTAAGTCACCGCGCGGCGATCTGCACGACGGTCCCGAGCCGCTTGACGTCGCCGCCGACGATGAAGTCGAGCGCGAGGCTGTACGTGCCCGCGCCGACGAATTCGCCGGTCTCGTATTTGCCGTCCCAGGTGATCGTCGCATGCGCGGTCTTGCCCGGCTGCACGTCCACACCGGGGAGCTGTGCGGCATCGAGCCGGCGCGCGACCTGCTCGGGACCGGGCGCGGCGCTGTAGAAGATCGCCCCGGATAACGGTCCGATGATCTGGAGGGTCCCCGCCCTGATGTCGAGCTCTATCGCGACAGCGCTACCGGTCGTGTAGCGCGGCCGAACGGTGAAGCGCACCTCGCCATCGCCGGCGACCTTGTTCGGGACGACGACCGGCGCGTTGGGGTCGAGCGACACGACCGAGGGCTGGTTCACTGGCGAGCACGCGGCCGCCGCGAAGGCGAGGACGAGGACGCTAGAGAACGACGATGCGCATCGCGGCATAGATGAACAGTGCACCAAAGATCGTCGCGATCATGACCCAGCCGGACCGTTCTTGGCGATGCGCCTCCGGCAGGAGCTCAGCGCCGCCGACGTAGAGGAAGAAGCCAACGAAAACGCCGAGGAGCGCACCGAGGACCGGACCCTCGATCGTGAGCGCGAACGTCACGAGCGCACCGATGACGGGAGCAGCCGCGTCGACGACCAGCCACCGGAATGCCGTCGTGCGGCTTGCCATGTTGGCGATTAGAACGCTCACCGTGCCGATCCCGTCCGAGAAGTCATGAAGCACGACGACGAGCGCCACGACGAGACCGAGCTGTGTGCCCGCATGGAAGGCGGCGCCGACGGCTACACCATCCAGGAAGCTATGCACGGACATGCCACCCGCGCCGAGGATGCCGACGTGTTCGTGACGGTCGAGCACCTGGCCGTGCTCGTGACCGACATGCAGGAGCGTCAGGCGTTCGAGGATGTAGAACGCAAGGAAGCCGATTCCGGCCCACAGCATCGCCGAATCGAGCGAGTCGAGCTCACGGGCGGATTCGGGCGCGAGATCGAAGAATGCGGCGCCGATGCGCACGCCGGCGCCGAGCGCGATGACGAGACCCACGTGAGTCGTGACGCGTAGCGCAAAGAGACCGCCGGCCATCGTCGAGAGGAAGGTCGTCACCGCGGTGGCTAAAACGAGGGCTGTGGTGTTCACGCGCGGCACTCGGAGCAGATGCCCTGGATCTCGATGCCGTGGCCAAGTGGCTCGAAGCCCCGCGCGCGTGCGAGCGCGTCGATGCGCTCCTCAAGGCCGGATGCCCTGATCTCCTCGACGCGGCCACAGGATCGACACATCAGGTGGTGGTGATGCGTTGGTCCGCAAGCGGTGTAGCGCACGCAGCGCGAGCCGTGCTCGATGCCATGGATCCTCGCGAGCACGCCTTCGGATACGAGGAGATCAAGCGTTCGGAAGACGGTCGCGCGTCCGATCCCGCTACGCGCGAGCGACCGCACGAGTTGCTGCGCCGTAAAGGGATGCGTACGTCGCAGGGCCGCCGCGATCACGGCCGCACGCGGGCTGGTCCGCCGGCGTCCGCCGTCGCCGAGCTGTTCAAGGATCACCGTTGCGCGGGCGGACGTCATTGTTGAGACAGAGTATCACTACCACGCGTCAGGCGTGTAGGTCCCCTTCGAACCTCTTGTGATCCGGGCCCTCGACCTGGAACGTCGAGTGCTCGATGTCAAAGTCGTCGGACAGGCAGCGCGCGAGCTCACGCAAGACGGCGCCACGGTCGGCGTGCTCGGTGACCTCCACATGCGCGGAGATCACGTTCATTCCGCTGGTGATCGTCCACACATGGAGGTCGTGGACGCCAGTCACGCCGGGCGCGTCGAGGATGTGTTCGCGGACATGCGCGACGTGCACGGTCTTTGGCGTGGCTTCGAGCAGGATGTCAACCGCCTCACGCAAGAGCGACCACGTTCGCGGCAGGATGAGCGCTCCGATGAGGAGCGATGCGATGACATCAGCAGCACGAAATCCCGTCAGAACGATGGTGCCGCCGGCGATAAGGACCGCGGCGGATCCGAGTGCGTCTGACATTACCTCGAGATACGCGCCCTTCATGTTCAAGCTCGTCGCCGCGGGACCGCGCAGCACGGACGCGGCAGCGAGGTTCGCAACGAACGCGAGCCCCGCGACGATGACCATCGGACCTGTCTGGATGGATGGATCTGCGCTGATGCGGCGGACGCCCTCGATGAGCACGACCGCGGCGATGCCGAACAGGAGCAGCGCGTTCACGATCGCCGCGAAGATCTCGAGGCGGTGGTACCCGTAGCTGCGCCGGTCGGTCGCGGGCCGGCCCGCCAGCTCGATCGCAGCGAGCGCGAGCACGACGCCAGTCATGTCGGTGAACACATGGGCCGAGTCGGCAAGCAGCGCCAGCGAGTTCGTCAGGATCCCCGTGACAATCTCGGCAACGAAAACGGCTGCAGAGATCCCGAGAACCAGCACGAGGCGGCTACGCGAAGCCTGCGCCGCGCTGCGTCCGTGGCCGCTCACGAATCAATTGTCCAATGTCAGCTCTTGCCGAAGATGAGCTCCTGCAGATCGGGCAACTCCGTACCGAAGCCGCTGATGAAGACGAAGCCGATGAGCAGCGACGCGAGCCCGGCGACGGCGCCGACGATCACGTAGACCGTGCGCAGGCGCTGCGCGCCGATGAAGCCCGACGCGCTCACGACCGCGACGAGCGTGTTCGAGATGAGCAGCCCGACGACGAACGCGAGCAGGATGACGACACCCGTCACGCCGGTCACGCCGGCGACGCCCGCGAGGAGCAGCGCTTGCGATCCGGTCTCGGCGCCGACGCCGTGGATCATGCCGACCCCGAACGCTGTCCTC
>VBJD01000202.1 GCA_005887995.1 Chloroflexota bacterium | reverse complement strand
TGGAACCGGCCATCGCCGCTAAGTCGGGGATGGCCCGACTCACCGGTTCGAGGTCCGTTCTTGCTGTCCCGATGATGCGCGAAAGCAGACCGCTCGGCGCGCTTGTCGTCGCGCGCAAGACAGTCCGCGCATTCACGCCGCGGCAGGTCCAGCTCGTCCGGACCTTCGCGGACCAGGCCGCGATCGCGATCGAGAACGTGCGCCTGTTCAACGAGACGAAGGCAAGCCTCGAACGGCAAACGGCGCAGGCGGCGGTACTGCGCGCGATCGCAGGCTCACCCACCGAACTTAAGCCAGTGCTCGACGCGATCGCCGAGAATGCCGCGCGGTTCACGGGCGCTGACGACGTGACCGTGCGCCTCGCGCAGGGTGATCAGCTCGCGGTCGCCGCACATTACGGTCCGATCCCCTGGAGTCCGGTGGCGGACACATTCCCGATCGAACCGACCTCGGTCGCCGCAACGGCTTTCCTCGAGCAACGCACGGTGCATGTCGCTGATCTCCTGGGGCCAGAAGGAGAACGCTTCCCTGGCACGCGCCGCAGGTCGCTTGCGATGGGTCACCGCGCTCTTCTTGCGACACCGCTCGTTCGCGAGGGCAAGGCCATCGGGACGATCGTCGTTCGCAAGATCGCACCGACGCCATTTGACGAGAAGCAGATCAAGCTCATCGAGACGTTCGCCGATCAAGCGGTCATCGCGATCGAGAACGTGCGCCTCTTCAACGAGACGAAGGAGTCGCTCGAGCAGCAGACCGCGACCGCGAGCGTGCTTAAGACGATCAGCGAATCGCCGTTCGATCTCGCGAAGGTCCTGGCGTCGCTCGTCGAGACGGCGATCCGCCTTTGCGGCGCGGACACATGCTCGGTCTTCCGCCGGGACGGCGAATACCTGCGGATGGAGGCGACGACGCATCCGGGAGCGCTGCATAGCAAGCTACAGCGCTACTACTCGGATCATCCATTCACGATCGATCGAACGACGATCACCGGGCGAGCGATGCTCGACAGGCGCTCGGTGCAGGTCGTCGATACGTCGGCCGATGCGGAGCTGGTCATGCTCCAACAGCGCGCCGACTTCCGGGAGGCGATGGGCGAGCTGGACACCCCTTCGAGCCGGACGGGCCTCTCGGTGCCGCTCACGCGCGAGACGAACGTCATCGGCGCGTTCGCACTGTGGCGCAACAAAGTTGAGGCGTTCACGCCGCGACAGGTCGAGCTCGCCGAGACGTTCGCCCGTCAGGCGGCGATCGCCATCGAGAATGTGCGCCTCTTCAACGAGACGAAGGAGGCGCTGGATCGGCAGACCGCCGTAAGCGAGATCCTCCGCGTGCTCTCCGAGTCACCGACGGAGATCCAACCGGTGCTCGACGCGATCGCACGGAGCGCAGCTCGCTACTGCGCCGCTGAAGATTGCGGCGTCGCGCTCCTGCGGACAGACGGGATGCTGGAGCAGGTGGCGCAACACGGGACGATCACAGGCAGCCTCCAGCCGTGGCGCATCGATCGGGGATCGGTACGTGGTCGTGCCGTCGTCGATCGGACGGTGATCCACGTCGTCGACATGCTTGCGGAGCCAGAGGGCGAATACCCGATCGGACGCCGGCGCGCGAAGGACAACGGGCAGCGCACGATCCTCGCGGCTCCGCTCATGCGCAAGGGCGAGCCGCTCGGCGCCATCGCGCTCCGGCGCACCGAGGTGAAGCCATTCACCGAGAAGCAGATCGATCTGTTGCGCACATTTGCGGACCAGGCCGCGATCGCCATCGAGAACGTCCGCCTCTTCAAGGAGACAAAGGAAGCGCTCGACCGGCAAACGGCGACCGCGGATGTCCTGAAGGTCATGAGCAAATCCCCGAGCGACGTTCAGCCGGTCTTCGACTCGATCGCCGACAACGCGCGGATCCTGTGTGAGGCCGAGCGCGTGCATCTCTGGCTCCGTGTCGGCGAGCGATTCGAGCTCGTCGCGACCGGCCAAGATCCATCAGTCCCGGTCGACGACATGCGCGTGCGATCGATGCCCGTCGCGCGAACGAACCTCGCGGGCCGCGCTGTCCTCAGCGGCGCGACGCAGCACGTCACCGATGTCTTCACCGATCCCGATTACGACCGCAGCATCCAGGAGGGCACCCGCCCCTGGCACACCGTGCTCGCCGTACCGCTCATGCGCAGCGGCGAGGCGATCGGGGCGATCGCGCTCCTGCGCGGCACCGTTCGACCGTTCGAGCCGCGTCAGATCGAGCTCGTGCAGACGTTCGCAGATCAAGCCGCGATCGCGATTGAGAACGTGCGCCTGTTCAACGAGACGAAAGAGTCGCTCGAGCGTCAGACCGCAATCGCGGGGATCCTCAAGGTGATCTCGGATTCGCCGACCGATGTGCAGCCCGTGCTCGACGCGGTCGCGAAGCGCGCGTCGGAGCTATGCGAGACCGATGTGCTCATCAATCTGGTGGAGGCCGGTCAGAACGTCATTCGCGCGCACTACGGCAGGATCGAGGTCAAGCTTCCGCTGCCGATGCCGAACGATGCGGACTCCGTGTCAGGTCGGGCGATGCTCGAGCGACGCACGATCCACATCCCCGATCTGCAAGCCGAGGCTGCGATGTACCCGACGAGCGCCACGTTCTTGCCGACCGTGGCCGCGCTCGTGGCCACTCCCCTCCTGCGTGAGGGCGAGCCGATCGGCGCGATCGTCCTGCGGCGCGATCAGCCCGCGCCGTTCAGCGAACGGCAGATCAGTCTCGTCGAGACCTTCGCGGCACAGGCGGCTCTAGCGATCGAGAACGTTCGTCTGTTCAACGAGACGAAGCAGTCGCTCGAGCGCCAGACCGCGGTGGCCGACGTGCTCAAGACGATCAGCCAGACGACGTTCGACCTGCAGGCGGTGTTCGATGTCGTCGTCGAGAACGCGAACAAGCTATGCCGCGGCGATTTTGGTTATCTATTCCGCCGCGACGGCGACGTGTTCCGCATCGTCGCGTCGACTGGCGGTACGCCCGACTTGATCGCGTACGAGCGTGAGCATCCGACGGAGATCTCGCGAGAAACGCTTATCGGACGTGTCGCGCTCGATCGCGCGCTCGTCCACATCCCGGACCTGTTCGTTGATGCGAACTATCGCTGGCCAGCGAACATCGAGCACGGTGTCCACACGATCGCAGCCGTGCCGATCCTCAGCGGCGATGAGGTCGTCGGCGCGATCGGGGCCGGCCGTTTCCGCGTTGAGCCGTTCACGCCTGAGGAGCTTCGCCTGTTCGAGACGTTCGCCGATCAGGCGGGGATCGCGATCGAGAACGCTCGGCTCTTCAACGAGACGAAGGAGTCGCTCGAGCAGCAGACTGCGATCGCGGACATCCTGCGCGTCATCTCCGCCTCGCCGACGGACACGCAGCCGGTCCTTGACGCAATCGCCGAGAGCGCGACGAGATTCGCTGCCGCCGAGGACGCGGCCGTACTTCTCGTGCGCGGTGCCGATCTCGTCCCAGTCGCGCACCACGGCCCGATCCCGATGCCGGTCGGCGTGCCCGTAAGTCCCGACTCCGTGTCCGGCCGCGCCATCCTCGAGGTTCGAACGGTTCACGCCGAGGACGTCACGGCAAACGACGAGTATCCGCGCAGCAAACAGGCTGGGCTCGAGGACGGCCAGCGGACAGTCCTCGCCGCACCGCTTGTGCGCGCGGGCAAGGGGCTTGGCGTGATCGTGATGCGACGTCGTGAGGCTCGACCATTCACCGATCGTCAGGTCGAGCTCGCGCAAACGTTCGCGAACCAAGCGGCGATCGCCATCGAGAACGTCCGCCTGTTCAACGAGACGACAGCGTCCCTGGAGCGTCAGACCGCGGTCGCCGAGATCCTCCGCGTGATCTCGGAGTCGCCGACGGATGTCCAGCCGGTCCTCGGCGCGATCGCACAGAACGCTGCGAAGGCATGCGGAGTCGAGGACGCCGCTGTCGGTCTGCTCGACGGAGACACGTGGACTGTGCGGTCACATCACGGACCGATCGAGACGGTCATGGGGCAGCCTCATCCTCTCGCTCCGAACTTTGTGTCCGGCCAGGCGATGATCGAGCGTCGGACGATCCGCGTCCGCGATCTTCAGGCAGAGGCCGATAAATATCCCTATGGCGTCGCGGTCTCGCCGACGGCCCGCGCGATCCTTGCGACACCGCTTGTGCACGAAGGCAGGGCGGTAGGCGCGATCTTCCTGCGACGACGGGAGCCGACCGACTTCAGCGACCGGCAGGTGGAGCTCGTCGAGACGTTCGCGCGGCAGGCGGTGATCGCGCTCGAGAACGTCCGTCTCTTCAACGAGACCAAGGAGGCGCTGGAACGGCAGACCGCCATCAGCGATGTCCTCAAGACCATCAGTCGCACCGTCTTCGACCTGCAGACGACGCTCAGCGCGATCGTCGAGAACGCCGGGCGGCTCGTCGGTGCGGACATCGCGTGGGTGACCGAGCGTTCCGGTGACACCTTTGGCTTCGCGACACGATGGGCGGCGACCCCCGAGCTCCTGGATCGCTTCACCGGAATGGAGATGTATCGACCGCTGCACCGTCCGATAGGCGAGCGTGGCTCGCTCATGAGCCGGATCTACGCCACGGGCCGGCTGATCCGCGTCGATGATCTGGCGACGGACCCTGATCTCGTCGAAAAGTCCCCGACGCTCAAGGTGACCGGCGCGCGTTCGATCGTCGGCATCCCACTTCGCATCGACGAGCAGGTGATCGGCGCTCTCGCTGTTGGTCGGGTCACGGCGCGACCGTTCACCGACCGCGAGGTCCAGCTCGCGGAGACGTTCGCCGATCAGGCGAGCATCGCGATGCAGAACGTGCGTCTCTTCAACGAGATCCAGCAGAAGAGCCGCGAGCTCGAGGTCGCGAATCGCCACAAGAGCGAGTTCCTCGCGAACATGAGCCATGAGCTGCGCACGCCGCTCAACGCGATCATCGGCTTCTCCGAGGTGATGCTCGAGGGCATCTTCGGCGAGCTGAACGAGAAGCAACGTGAGTATTCGAACGACGTCCTCGCGTCCGGTCAGCATCTGCTCACACTCATCAACGACATCCTCGACCTCTCGAAGATCGAGGCCGGACGCATGGAGCTCGAAGTCTCGACCTTCTCGCTCGCCGCAGCGGTCGAGAACGGTCTCACGATCGTGCGCGAGCGCGCGGCGCGCCACGGCATCGCGCTCCAGGCGGTCCTGCCCAAGGACCTTCCGCGGATCGAGGCCGACGAACGGAAGGTGAAGCAGATCCTCTACAACCTCCTCTCCAACGCCGCGAAGTTCACGCCGGATGGCGGCCGCGTCGAGGTGCGCGTCCGTCAGGAGAACGAGCACGTGCAGGTCGACGTGGAGGACACCGGCATCGGCATCGCGCCCGATGACCAGACGCGCATCTTCGAGGAGTTCCGCCAGGTCGGCCGCG
>VBJD01000157.1 GCA_005887995.1 Chloroflexota bacterium | reverse complement strand
TTCACCTTGATCGTCCCGCCGTGCCCTTGGACGATGCCGTGCGAGACCCATAGTCCGAGGCCTGTCCCACGCTGCGCCTTCGTCGAGAAGAACGGCTCGAAGATGCGCGCCTGCGTCTCCTCGTCGATGCCGACACCGGTGTCCTTCACCTCGATGCGGACCGCCTCGTAGGGGATGTCGCCCTCGCCCGCGCCGTAGCGCGTGGCGACGCTGAGGGTGCCACCCTCGGGCATCGCCTCGGCCGCGTTGAGGAAGAGGTTCAGGAGGACCTGCTTCAGCTGATCCGCCGAGCCGCGGATCGGTGGCAGCTCGGGGTCGAGCTCGCGCGCGACCATTACCTTCGCGGTGCGCAGCTGCTTCGCGACGAGCGCTTCAGCCTCGTCGATGAGCGCGTTCACGTCCACCTGCGTGACGACCTTCGTCGGGCGGTAGAACCCGAGCATCTGGCGGAGGATGCGCGACATGCGCTGCGTCTCCCGCTGCGCGATGTCGAGAAAACGGCGCTCCTTTTTCTCGCGCGTGACCGCGCCGCTGAGCAGGTAGAGCGCGTTCTGCACCGCCTCGAGCGGGTTGTTGATCTCGTGCGCGATCGACGCGGCGAGACGGCCGGTGGCCGCGAGCTTCTCGGTCTCGAAGAGCACCTGCTCGAGCCGGCGGCGCTCGAGCTCGCGGAGCCGTCCGACCTCCTGCATCGCCGACACGATCGCGACAACAGCGCCATGCTGATCGCGCACCTCACTCGCGGTTATCTCCATCTCGAGCTTCTCCTCGCTCAGCGGATCGACGAGCGTGAGCTCGGCGCGGGTATGCGGGGCCGGCTCGAGGTGCAGCTGCGCCAGGAACGAGGTGAACTTCGCGTCGTTCGCAAGAGCGTGCTGGCGGCGTCCGGCGCGCGGCGTGAAGAGCCGCTGCGCCGCGGCGTTCAGACTGATGATCTGGTTGTCGATGCCGACGACGATGATCGGGTTCGGCACGCTGCGCAGCACGAGGTCGATCCGGTCGCGCTCAGCGCGGATCTCCTCGTCGGCGGTCTGGATGCGCTGCGCGCTGCGCGTCAGCTCGACGGTCATGTGCCGGATGTCGGTGACGTCCTTGAGCACGGAGACGGTCCCGCGGTCGCCGGTGCGATGGTTCAGCGCCGGGCGCGTGATGACCTCGAAGATGAGCTCGCTGCCGTCGATCGGATCGACGAGGGTGACCTCGCGATTCGTCGAAACGCGCATCGCGCGGTCGAGCGTCCATGTGGAGAGCGACGCGGTGAAGAGGAAGTTGTTCATCCACACCGCGCGCCGCTTGCCGGCGCTGTCTTCGTCCGATGCACGGAAGAGCACCTCGGCGCGGCGATTGAAGTGGATGATGTCGTTCTCTGCGTCCGAGACGAGTACCGGGTCGTCGACCGAGTTCAGCATCCACCAGAGCCATTCCTTCTCGATCGCGTGCGACTCGGAGGCGCGACGCAGCAGCTCGACGTCGTGCTCGCGCGTGAGCGCGGCACCGGCCTGACGCGCGAGCGGGAGAAGCCGCTCGACGTCCGCGCTGCCGATGTCGCGATCACGACCGAGCACCACGACCGCGCTGGATCGCTCGCTACCATCACTTGGGATCGAGGCCGCAACGAAGCGCAGCACGTTCATCGCGAGTAGTGCGTGACGCTCATCTTCGGTGAGCCTGTCGTCGGTCGCGACATCCGCGACGAGTTGAGGGATCCCCGAACGGAGCGCCGCGACGAGCGGGTCGTTCTGCCGCGCGAGCGGTACTGACATCGAGCGGACGATCTCGTCGCGAATATTCAGGCCGAAGAGGCCGCGAAGCGATTGGCGGTCGGCTTCAGGAGCGAGGACGAGCGCACGATCGTACCCAAGCCCTCGCGCGAGATCGTCGAGCATCGGCTCGAGCGTCTCGCGCGCGTCGGGCGCTGCCTGCTCTCGCCGTTCCATGACGTCCCGCATCGGCGGGCGCTACACGCGCTCTTGCTGTCGGCCCGATCGCCCCACCGGACCGCCCTCGCCGCCGCGACCACCCTCGCCACCGCTACCGGTGCCGAGACTGCCGCGCGTGGTCGCGGGACCGATGCCGAGCGCGTCGGCGTAGCGGAGGTACGTCTCGATCGACGCGACGACGACGCGAGCCTCGACGGTGATGAGGTCGATGCCCACGAGGGAGACCCGAACCCAGGCGTCGATGATGATGCCCTTGTCGAGCACGCGATCGAGGACATCGATGAGGCTGCTGCCACCTGGACTTCTTTCAACGACCGCCATGGCTCATCTCCCTTTTTCGCCGGAGCGCTTCAGCTGCTGTTCCAGTTCGGCGACGCGCGCACGGAGTCGCTTCAGTTCACCGTCTTCGCCGACGAGACGTTGTTCGTTCCGCCACCAGTTGAGGCCGATCTGCTCCGCCTTGTCGATGCTGCATACGAGAAGCCGGACGCGGATCGTCAGGAGCTCGACGTTCGCCAGCGAGATGCTCACGTCGCCGGCGACGACGAGGCCCTTGTCGAGGACGCGGTCGAGGAGGTCGACCAGCGTCGCGGACTGTGTCGCGCTCAAGCGACGGTGGTCGATCGTCACGACGTCGCCCCGAGCCGCAGCTTCAGATCGCTGTCCTTCAGGCCGAACTCATCGGCAAGCTCGCGGACCTTTCGCTCCAGCCGCATGAGAGCGAGGCCGACACGCTCGATCTCGTCGTCGCTCAACGTTCCACCTTCCATGCGCCGCACCGCCTGCCGCTCGAGCACCTCGCGGAGCAGCTCGACCAGGCCGAGCACCAGGCCGGCAAGGCTCCGCTCGACGTCCTCCGGGTCGATGTCGATCCGCTTCGGCAGGACCGCGGACACACGCGCGAGCTCCGCGCGCAGTTCTTCGAGCTCGAGCGCGATCTCCGATGTCATTCGACGAAGGAGAATGGCGGCAGCGGACCACCAACGTCCATCACGATCTCGGTCGAACGCTCTGCGAACGAACTGATGTGCTGTCGCATCGTCGAAACCTCGTCACGTGTGCTCAGGATCGCCACTATGGCCGCAATGCCGTCGCGAGGACAACTACGTTGCCGAGTGAACGCTCGTTCGCATGGCAGCTGCTCGACAAAGCGTGCGACGAGCTGTTCGGCTTGCTGCCGCTCGCGCTCACGCACGGCGCGCGCCGTGAGATAGGCGCGGCCCGACGCTTGATCGCTGCTTGTCGGGTGCGGTCGCGCCTGGAGCCAGCGCATCGTCACCGTCAGCTCGACGCGTTCACCGACGCGCGCGAGTTGTGCCGCGAGCGCCTCTTCGCGTTCGCGCAGCGCGGCCGCGAGCGCGCGCTCGTCGGCGAACACGTCGCCGAAACGCGAAGGGAGCGAGGGCGCCGCCTCGTGCACGGTGCGTGTGATCGCGTCGTGCTCGCGCAGCTCTTGCTCCGTGGGCCGCGGGGGCGCAGGCCGAGGCGAGGCCAGTGCCGCGACCCGCTCAGCGCGGACCGCGACGAGGTCGGCCGCGCGCACGCGGTCCGCATCGGATGCCCGCACGATCGCGCGCATCAAGAGGGTCATCGCTGGCTCCGCTGCAGCGAGCGATCGAACGCGTCGACCGCGGCAAGGACGACGTTCAGCCGCAGCTCGATGAGGTCGACGCCTGCGACGGAGATCGTCGCCCCGCCGGCGAGGACGACGCCGCGTGAGAGCAGCCGGTCCACGAGGTCGACAAGCGCGACCTCGGTGGTGGTGGTGACATCGCTCACGGCAACGATCCGAAGCGGTACGCGGGCCAGGGCCCGGATGAGTGAACGCGGTAGCCCTCATCGCCGAGCTCGGTGGTGATGCGCGCGATCGCCTGCTGGACCGATGGATCGCTCCGCGGCGCGAGGAGCGACACGCGGAGCGCGACGACGTCGGGGCCGCCTCGCGGGACCGGCTCGCGGTAGGTGCGCTCGCTCACCATGGCAAGCGCATCCAACGCGCGGCGCGCCGCGTCGTCATCCGCGCGCTCCGCGGCCGCGGTCGCGACGTTCGTGCGGCGCTTCTCGAGCAGGTACGCGCGACCTGGATCGCTCGCGGCGATCTCGCGGTCGAGAGCCACGAGGTCCGCGGTCATCAGGGGAACGTCGCCCGCGTCACGCGTGAGGGTCACGACCCACTCGGCCTTGCCGCGAAGCTCGTCGAGTTTGCGCACCTTCGCGTCGCGATCGTCGCGCAGCATCTCGCGGACGCGGTCGTCACCGCGGTACAGCGCGCCGAAGGAGAGCGGGATGAGCGCTCCGGCGAGTTCCAGCGCGCGAGCGTTCACCTCCTGGTGCGCCGCGGCGCGAGGCGTGAGCCACTCGAGGTCGCGGATGCGCTCGTTGAGCACGTCGTCGCGCCACTCGTCCTCGGGTAGATCGCTGGTCACCGCTGCGAGATCGCTCTCGGCGATCGCCCGGACGCGCGAGTCGTCGATGCCGGCGAGCGCGGCGCGGTCGATGTCCGGTGCAGAGAACGATGGCGCAATGGAGTAGACGTAGCGGAGGGTCACTCGAGCTCTTCGGGGATGTCGATGACGACGCGGCGCCGCTCGTCGACCGCGGCGCCCGCGGACTCCTGCGCCGCTCGTGTTCGCCGGCGCTCCTTGATCTCGCGCAGGCGCGCGAGGAGCTCGGCCTCGCGCTCTCGGAACTCGGTCTCGCTCAAGCGGCCCTCTTCGAACGCCTCATTCACCAGGATGAGCTGCTCGCGGACCGGCTCGTCGTCCCACATCTCGCGCTCGGCCACTTCCGCCACTTTCTCGAGGCAATAGCGGATACCGGCGATCGGCGCGCTGATGGGAAGAGTGAGCAGCTTCAGCAGCACCGCTTAGACGCCGGCGCTCCGCTCCAGCTGCAGACGGATGGTCACGAAGTTGTATGGCGGCCACGGACCGGTGTACATGAACTTCAGCTTGCCCTCGTAGCGGCGGCCGATCTCCTGCACCTTCTGATCGAATGCGTCGGCGCGCGATCGATCGACGAGGAACGCCGCGTTCATGATCATGCGGTCGCCGATGACCTTGTTCGAGCGCGACGCGATCGCCGAGTCCCGGAGCTCGTCGTAGATCTCGCGCACGAACGTCTCGGACTTCTGCGCGAGCGCCTGCTCGACGAGCCGGCCGAGCTGCATTCTCGCGAAGTATGTCGACGAGGCTTGATCGCCCTCGATCTGCGCTTTGAGGCGTCGGATCTCCTCGAACTCCTGTTCGACGTCGATGAGGACCTGATCGCGGTCCCAGTTCACCTTGAGACCGAACTCGAGTTTGTCCTTCATCTTGCGCAACACGTCGCGCAGGGCGTCGGAGGTGTCCTTGAGGAACTCGAGGATGTCGTCCTCGGTCTTGAACAGCGTCCCGAAGCTCATCGGCACCGGCGTGAAGCCGTTGTCGATCATCACCTCGTTGACGTGCTCGTGCGTGAGCGCGTTCTCGCGCGTCGGGTCGTAGACCTGGAGTGGCGTCCGGCTCACGACAGCGGCGAGTTCTTTCTGGTGGACGGTGTACACGTCGTCGCCGCGTCCACCGATGCCGATCTTTCCGAAGCCACGCGGCTCGGTGCTTTCGATGATGCAGTAGACGTAGATTCCCTCGCCGGTCGGCGCGCTCTCAGCCGGAGTCGAGCTCACCACACCAGCCTGCGACGTAGGGACATTCGCATCCAAGGGCACGAAATGTAGAGGCGCACCGCCGGGCTCGTCACGCGAAGCGCTCGTCTGCTCGTCAGGAGAGCGTGCGGGATGGCGTGAACACGGCGATCGCGCCGCGGACCTTACCTGCGCCATCGAAGAGCGGGGACGCCGAGACGCGCATGTCGAGGATCTCGCCCGAGGCGGTGACCAGACCGCGCAGATCGCGAGGCGCGACGTGTTCGCCGCGCAACGCGCGCCGTAATGGCCGCTGGTCGTGGGGGATCGGCCTGCCGTCCTGCGTGTCGGCGAACGTCAGCGCGTCCCACGCGAGCCGTCCGAGGATCTCGTCGCCGACGCTCAGGATGCGTTTCCCCGTCTGGTTGATGCTGCTGATGACGCCGTCCGGCGTCACGGTCAGCACGCCGCTCGGCAGCTGCTCGAGGATCGCCTCGCGCTCGTCCGAGAGCTCGCGCGCCGCGTTGCGCGCAAGCACCTCCTCCGTCACGTCGAGGCCGAAGAAGACGACGCCGCCAACGGTGTCATCGGCGCGGCGCATCGGCTGCACGAGCGTCGTGAGGTAGCCGAGCGCGGGCTGGGCCGGCCTATCGCGATACAAGCGCGCCGGCACGGCGGACGCGCTCTGCGCCTCACCGGTCCGGTAGGCGTCGTCCAGGAGCCGAATGACCCCGACGTCGTCGAGGTCGGGAAACGCCTCGCGGAAGGTCCGGCCGATCAGCTCGCGCGGGCCGGCCGCATTGCGGTAGGCGTCGTTGGTCGCCACGAAGCGGTAGTCGGCTCCCTCGAGGAGCGCGATGAGCAGCGGCGCGCGTAGGAAGAGCAGATCCATCCAGTCGGCCGACACGTCCGTGCTCCCGACGACGCGGAGGCGCGCCGCGACCTCGGCAAGGGCGGCGCGATTGTTCGCCTCGAGGCGGCGCAGGAGGGCGGAAACGTGCTCCTTTATGGCCTGCTCGCTGATACCGAGCTCGTGCGCGATCTCCTTGTTGCCAAGACCGTTCGCGACGAGCTCCAGGACGGCCGTTTGCCGGTCGGTCAGCCGCCGTCCGCGGGTGCGTCGGCGTTCGGCGCCGTCCGGTAACTGGGTCATCTACGTCCGCTCAGTGGTCACTATACGGTTGTCTATCTTCATCATTTCTTACTCGACAGACACACTGCTGAAAATCGCGTCGGGTGGTGTGTGGGATAAGCGCTCTCGATCTCGTTCGGCATCTGTCGAGCGCGGCCTTCCTGTTCGTTGCCGCGTCACTCCTTGTCAGAACCGTGCGCGAGCCGCGCCGGCCGAACATCGCCGCGACCGCCTTTTTCGCGGGGCTCGCCCTCATCATCGTCCAGTCGCTGGCGACTGCGACCCTCGGCGTCGCCCTCCCCCGGGAGCTGACGGTCCTCTCCGCGATCATCTTCATCGCCCTTCCCTGGTTCGAGTTGCAGCTCGTCGCCGCCCACGCGACGGTGGACCGGCGTATCCAGGTGGCGGGGCTCGTCGGGTTCGCGGCCTCGGCGGTGGCGATCGCGCTGTTGCTGCTCGTCTCGCCGGTGCCGACGGGCGTCGGTATCGCGGCGGGCGTCCTGATCATCGGCTACTTCTTCGGCGCCGGCTCGTACTCCGCGTACGCGCTCCTGCGCGAGGCGCGCTCGCGATCGGGTCCGTCGCACCAGCGGGTGCGCGCGGGGGCGGTCGGCGCGTTCCTTCTCGGTGCAGCGCTTCTCGCTGCGTTGCTTCGGCCGATCAACGCCGATCTCGCGGACATCACCACGCGGCTGATCGCGCTCGCCTCGGCGCTCGCGTTCGTGGCCGCATTCGCGCCGCCGTCGTTGCTGCGCCGCGCGTGGAGCGAGCCGGTCACGCGATCGCTCGTCCGTCGCGGTGAGGCGATCGTGGCCGAGCGCGATCTCGCGACGATGCTGAACGAGCTCGAGGCGATGGCCGCGGACACGCTCGGCGCGACCGCGGCGAGCGTAGCGATCGTCGGCGGCGATCCGCGATGGCCCGCCGACCCGAGTCCGCTTCAGCGGGCGGCGCGCACCGCGATCACGCACGGGCCGAGCGTGTCGGCCGATGGGCGCACGTTCGCGACCGCGATCGAGATCGGTGGCGAACCGCTCGGCGCGATCGCCGTCGAGCTGGGACGCCGGCCGCTCTTCGTCGACGCGACGGTCGACGTGCTCGGCCTCGTCGCGCAGCAGTCGAGCGTCATCCTCACGGCGACGCTCGCGATCGCAGAGCTCCGGGTGCGCAATCGCGAGCTCGAGGCCGCGAGCGAGGCCGCCACGGCGGCGACGCGCGCGAAGAGCGAGTTCCTCGCCAACATGAGCCACGAGCTGCGGACGCCGCTCAACTCGATCCTCGGCTTCTCCGACCTGCTCGGCTCGCAGCTCGCGTCATCGCTGAGCGAGCGGCAGACGCACTTCCTCAAGAACATTCACGACGCGGGCGAGCATCTGCTCCGCCTCATAAACGACGTCCTCGATCTTTCGAAGGTCGAGGCACGGCGCATCGAGCTGCATCGCGAGACGATCGACGTTGACGCGCTGCTCGCGCCCGTACGTCAGACCGCCCTTGGCGAGGCGGGAAGGCGCACGCTCCACTTCGACGCGGACGTTGCCCCGGGTCTCGCGGTCAATGTCGATCCGCTGCGCATCCGCCAGATCCTCCTCAACCTGATCAGCAACGCCGCGAAATTCACGCCGTCTGGTGGCACAATCTCGCTGCGCGCCAGCGTCAAGGACGAGACGCTCGAGCTCGAGGTCGCGGACACCGGCATCGGCATTCCCGCCGACAAGGTCAGTCGAGTGTTCGGCACCTTCGAGCGGTTCCACGAGGGTCACTACGAGGCGCAGGGCACCGGATTGGGGCTGGCCCTCACGAAGCAGCTCGTTGAGCTGCATGGCGGGACGATCGACTTCGTCACCGCGGAAGGACGCGGGACGCGCTTCACGATCCACCTGCCGCAGGTCGTCGTGCCGCTCACCGACGACCGCGTCCTGATCGTGGAGGACGAGCCGCGCGACGCGCAGCTCATCGCCGCGCTCGCACGCCACCACGGTCTCGCGACTGAGGTCACCGCGACCGCCGCCAGCGCCATCGCATCGATCCGCCGGCGAGTGCCGATCGGCATCGTGCTCGACCTTCGTCTGCCCGATGCGCGCGGCGAAAGCGTGCTCGACGAGCTCCACCGCGTGTCCATGAGCGGCCCGGTCCCGACCGTCATCGTCACCGTCGAAGACGACGAGGGCGCGACGCGCCTCAACGGCGCGGACGATCACATCACCAAGCCGATCGACCACGCGCGGCTCGAGGGCTGGCTGCGTCAGGTCGCGGCGCGCAAGGCCGCATCAAGAACAGGGGCGTACACGAATGCGGTTGCTGCTCGCTGACGACAACGAGATGAACGTCGAGCTCTTCAGCGCCGCGCTGGATGGCTACGACCTGGTAATCGCGCGCGACGGTTCGCAGGCGCTCGATCGCGCGCTCGCGCAAAAGTTCGACCTCATCCTCCTCGACATCCAGATGCCCGGTCTGGATGGCTACGACGTCTGCCGCGCTTTGCGCGCGAAGGGTCTCAAGACGCCGATCCTCGCGCTCAGCGCGTCCGCGATGCCTACCGATGTCCATAAGGGTCACGCCGCTGGCTTCGATGCTTACCTGACCAAACCCATCTCACCCCACGACCTACTCAGAGCTGTCCGCTCCCACACCCGAACGGCGGCGTGACCACTCCCTCCCTCGTCGTCGCACGAAAGCCCTCGGTCCTCGTCGTCGACGATCTCGCGACGAATCGCGAGCTGCTGCTCGCGATACTTGGCGATCTCGGTTACGACGTCCGCGAGGCCAAGGACGGCGTCGAGGCTCTCGAGGCGGTCGCCGAGGTCGAGCCGGATCTCATCCTCCTCGACGTCGACATGCCGCGGCTCAACGGGATCGCCGTGTGCGAACGGCTGAAGTCGCACCCCACTCGGCGCCTCATCCCGATCGTCATCCTCACCGCGTCGAACGACAAGGAGACGCGGCTTCGCGGTATCGCGGCCGGTGCCGACGACTACCTCAGCAAGCCATTCGACTCGAACGAGCTGCTCATCCGCACGCGCGTGTTGCTACGTGAGCGCGAGCTCAACGCGCGGCTCGACGCGACGCAGAATGTCCTCTACGCCCTCGCGCGCGCCGTCGAGGCGCGCGACCGCTACACGATCCACCACGCCGAGCGTGTCGGCCGGTATGCGCAGGAGATCGGGGCCCTTCTCGGGTTCGGCGGCGATGACAGCGAGCTGCTGTACGAGGGTGGCGTGCTTCACGATCTCGGAAAGATCGCGATCCCCGATGCGATCCTGCTCAAGCCCGGGCGCCTCACCGAGGACGAGATGGCGATCATGCGCACCCACTCGGCGGCTGGCGAGCGGATCTGTCTCTCGCTGCGTAGCGTGGCGTTTTACCTGCCGATCATTCGGCATCACCACGAACGGGTCGATGGCGCTGGTTATCCCGATCATCTCCAGGGACAGGCGATCCCGATCGGGGCGCGCATCGTGGCCGTGGCCGATGCGTGGGACGCGATGATCAGCGACCGGCCATATCGCGCCGGCCTTGATCGCGAGGCCGCGCTCGCGCAGCTGTGCGCCGGCTCGGGGTCTCAGTGGGATGCGCGGGTCGTGGACGGCCTGCTCCATCTCCTGCAGCGCGGTGTCGTCGACCGGGTCGCTGGAGAGGTCCTCTCGAAGGCGGGGTGAAACGCCCGAATCGCTTGCTCGGGCGGATCGCGAGACGTGACCTCGCAAGCGGACAGGCTCGTGCCCCCGCCACCGATATCGGCTCGCCGGAGGTGCTCGCGGCCCTCGAACGCGACGAGCTGATGCTTCACTTCCAGCCCATCGTCGATCTCCGCAGCGGCGAGTGCCGCCGCGCCGAGGCCCTGGTGCGCTGGCTGCATCCGAGGGTCGGCTCGATCGGAGCCCGCTGGATCGTCGAGCTCGCGGAGCGCGAGCGCATTCTCCCGGCGCTGATGCGCTGGGCGATCGCTCGCGCCGAGCGGCAGCGCGCGGAGTGGGCGCTCGCCGGGCTCGAGATCGCGCCCTCGATCAACCTCGCTGGCGTCGAGATCGACGACGACGCGCTGGCCATTCGCGCCGCGCTCCACGACTGTGCGGCTCGGCCGTCCGGATACACATTCGACGTTCCCGCGTCGATCCAGGCAGACCGCAACGTCGCGCTCGAGCGGCTGCGCGCGCTCGGCCGCACGGGCGCACGAGTCGCGCTCGATGGCGTCGAGGAGTCCGATCTGCCATCGCGAACGGTGGCGATGCATCTCGATGAGATCAAGATCGCGCGGTCGCTCATCCTGCGCGCCGCGTCGGATGGAATGGCAGCCACTGGCGTGCGCCGGATCATCGAGGCGGCGCGCGACCGCGGCCTCGTGACAGTCGCGATCGGGGTCGAAGATGCGGCCACCGCGCGTTTCCTGCGCGCCGCGGGGTGCGATCTGGCGCAGGGGTTCTACATGAGCCGCCCGCTCGCCAACGCGGAGGTCGCTCGATGGCACGGATGGATCGCCCGGCTCGCGCTGAGCGGCACGGCCGCGGTGTCCGGGTACCTCGGGCCGATACGTCCCGCTTCCGACGCACCGCCCGTGACGCGCGCGGCGTCGATGCCGCTCGCCGGCCCGAGCTGTTGCGTGCTACCCGCGACCGCGACGCCGCGGGATCTCGGGATCGCGCTGGTGACGTTCGACGCCGGCGGCTCCGCGGTCGTCGCCGAGGCGAGCCTCGCGAAAGCGGACGTGGCCCGCGTGACCGACGCGGTCTCGCGCGACGTCATCGCGATCCAGCGGTCTCTTGGCGTTCCTTTCTCGCATGCGCCGACGGTCTATGTGCTCGCGACGCGCGCGAGCTTCGCGTTCGCGCTCCAGCGTGGCTTCGGGCAGCCCGCGACGGGAGCCGGCGCGCTCGCGAGCTCGAACGGCGGCGTCGCCTTTCCCAGCGAGGGCGCAGTCCTGATCAATTACGAGAACGTGAAAGGCGACGCGTCGCTCGCCATCGTCCGGCACGAGCTTGCGCACCTGCTCGCGCACCAGATCGCCGGGCCGGACGCGGACCTGCCGGCATGGTTCGACGAGGGCCTCGCGACGCTCCTCGAGCGCGAAGTGTCGTCCGACGCCGTCCAGGACGAGCGTTCGCGATCCGCCACGATGACGCTGCTGCGTCGCGGTGACGCCTCACTGCAGGATCTGTCGTCGGCGCGCGACTGGACGATACGCAACGCCGCGCTCGGCGGAGGTGGCTACACGCTCGCGGCGGCCGGCGTGCAGGTGCTGCGCGAGGATCTGGGCACGACGGGCATCACGTCGCTCTTGCAGCGGACGCGGAGCGTCGGTTTCGCCCAAGCCTT
>VBJD01000156.1 GCA_005887995.1 Chloroflexota bacterium | reverse complement strand
AAACTCGACGAACACTCCCTAAAGACCCTTCGGCGCCTCCACCAACGCGCGTTCACTCTGCCCGAGCGGCACGACGAGATCGAACGGATGACGGATGGAGCGCGTTCGAGCGAGACCTTGCTGCTCCTTGCTGAGGGAACGGAGGTCGTGGGCTACGTCTTTCTCGAGGTCCGTCGTCGGGCCCAGGTGGCGTTCTTCTGGTATCTCGCGATCGATGAAGCGAAGCGCCGGCATGGCCTCGGCGCCTCGATGGTGAGCCACGCGCTCGATGTGGTGCGCGAGCGGTGGCCGGCGTGCCGGGCGGTGTTCCTCGAGACGGCTCATCCGACCGATCCCGACGACTCGACCTCCGACCCGGTGCGGCGCGTGGCCTTCTATCAGAAGCTCGGTTTTTGGCGCGTGCGCGGCCTCACGTACGAGGTCCCGGCGGCCAAGGCCGCCGGCGAGCCGTCGACGTCACTGCGTTACGACCCGATGTTCTTTCCCCTTCGAGGGGATGGCGAGGATCTCAGCGATGCGTTTGTGAAGCGCGGGGTCATGGAGATGGCGCGCGTGGCGTACTTTCACTCACGCCCGGGTGACGCTCGTTGGGCGGCACTCGCGGCGAGCAAGATCGAGTCCTGCGTGCCGCCGCCAGCGCGAGGCGGCGCGGGGTCCTGAACGCCACCTATCGGGTCGCGAGCCGTTTCCTCGATTCCGATCAGGTCCGTTGCTCGAGAGAAGCACCGTGCGCATGCCGGGTCGCGAAAGCCGGGTACATCGGATCGCGTCTCGTACGGTGGCGCGATCGTAACGCCGCAGATGGTCGTCATGCGAGCCCGGTCGAGGACGGCGTGCCATTCCGCGGTGGCGTCGCCGGGCTCTTTACGACTCCGGGCCCAGATCGACTCGCGCATCTATTCCTTCGTCTGAGCGTCGGTGAGCGCGCTGTAGAACGCCGTCGCGTGCGTCATCTCGAGCTCACGCAGACCGCCGCTGATGCGCTCCTCGGCGTGCTCGCCCGCGGACTCGACGTGGATGACGCCGTAGTCGCGGATCATCGAGAGCGGGAAGGGACGCGTGAGGCTCGCGTCCTGGATCCGATCGAGCAGAAGCGCGGCCTGATTGCGATTGAGCACGCCCCACTTCACGATCACCCGGCGGTCGGTGAGCACGTACCACCTGCGGCTCCACGGGATCCAGCGGATGATCAGCCAGAGGAAGAGCAGCAGTGCGGCGATGAGGCAGACGCCGGTGATGACGTCGTTCGTCGACCCGTTCACCGCGGTGCGTGTGCCACTGAAGTAGAGCGCCGCGACGATGAGCACGACGTCGAGGATGACGAGCGGCTCCCAGAGGAAGAGCGGCCGCGTGGCGAGCAGAACGTGCTCGTTCGGCTCGAGGATGAGATCGCCGGGTGTCTTGACCTTGCCGGGCGTGGCCATGCGCGTTGTCGTCTCGGTCACGCCGGAATCCTAGGCGGAAGTGCTCCCGGCGGTCGCCGCGGCCTCGGCGCCCGTCGCGGAGCGCACGAGTCCCTCGAGCGCGTCGCGCGCCGCGCCGGCGCGCATCCCGGCGATGCCGCGCAGCTCCATCAGCGCGCGATCGCGGTGCTCGGCGATCTCGCCCTCGAGGGCCGCGCGCACGTCGAGGTCCTCGAGGATCGCGCGGATCCGCTCGACGTTCTCGCGCCCAAGGGGCGCGGGCGGCGCGAAGAGCGCGTCGAGTTCGGCGCGCGCCTTCGGCGACGCCTTCTCGAACGCGAGAACGACGGGGAGCGATTTCTTGCGCTTGACGAGATCGTTCATCTCCATCTTCCCCGTGCGATCGGTCGACGCCCAGATGCCTTGCACGTCGTCGTACGCCTGGTATGACTGGCCGAGCTCCGCGCCGAAGCGGGCGAGCTGGGCGTGGATGGTCTTGTCGTCCGTTGCGAGGATGCCCGGCGCCTGCGCCGACGCGGCGAAGAGCGCCCCAGTCTTTCGCTGGGCCATGGCGCGATAGCGATCGGCGGTCACGTCGGTCCGCGCCTCGAACGAGATGTCCAGGAACTGCCCCTCGCAGACGCGGACGCACGTCTGGTCGAGCAGCGCCGAGACATCGAGCACGCGATCGGCGGGGAAGCCGCTCGCGCGCAGGCGCTGCAGAGCGAGCCGCGAGATCGCGTACATGCCGTCGCCGGCGTTGATCGCCTGCGGCACGCCCCAGACCGACCACACCGTCGGACGGTGGTGGCGGCGCGGGTCCTGGTCCTCGATGTCGTCGTGGATGAGCGTGAAGTTGTGCAGCAGCTCGACCGCGGCGCCGATGGGCAGCACGCGCGCGCCATCCCCGCCGAGCGCCTCGAAGACGAGCATCACGAGGACCGGTCGCAGCCGCTTGCCCCCGCGCGGCCGTTCGGCGTCGAGGCCGAGGTGGTACTGCATCATGCCGTAGAAGGGCTGGAGCGCCGCTTCGCCCTGCGTGAGAAGAGATCGGATCTCGTCGTCGCACGCGGCGATGCGAGAGTCGAATGTGCCCGTGATTCCACGGTACCATTCACCTTCTGATGCCGTCCCGTACGTATCGCGCCGAGGCGATCGTCCTTCGCGCGGTCGATCTCGGCGAGGCTGATCGTATCCTCGTGCTCTTCACACGCCACTTCGGCAAGGTCCACGTCATCGCGAAAGGCATCCGACGTGCGACGAGCCGGATGGCCGGTCACGCCGAGCCGCTCACGCACGCCACCTACCAGCTCGCGCGCGGGCGCGAGCTCGACGTCCTCACCGGCGCCGAGGCGCGTGCGATCTACCCGGAGCTGCGCGACGACCTCGGTCGCATCGCCGCAGGGTGGTACTGCGCCGAGCTCATCGACCGCTTCACCGTCGAGCGCGTCCCGTCGGCGCCGCTCTTCGACCTGCTCGAGACCGCGCTCCGCCACCTCGACGCGGGCTACGCCGCGTCGTTGGTCTGCCGCTGGTTCGACCTGCATCTCCTCGATCGCTCGGGCTTCCGGCCAGAGCTCGCGGACTGCGTCTCATGCCGCAAGCCGCTCGAGGAGCGCGAGAACGCGTGGAATGCGGCATCCGGCGGCGCGACGTGCGACGCTTGCGCGCACCGCACGCAGACGGGCATGAGCCTCTCGGTGCGCGCCCTGAAGTCGCTGCGTTATCTGCTGGTCTCGGACTTCGCGAACGCCGCGCGGCTGCGCGTCGACACGGTGCTCGCGAGCGAGCTCGAGCGCCACATGCGCCTCTTCGTCCAGCACGTCATCGACCGCGACATCACCGCGGCCCGCCTCATCGACGAGATCCGCGCGCTGCCACCGCGACCGGCCGCCGTCATTCCGTGACGGTCACGAAGTCCGGGATGTCGGAGGACGTAGCCGACAAGATCAATTCACTCGCGAAGCGCCGCGGCTTCGTCTTCCCGTCGAGCGAGATCTATGGCGGCGCCGGCGCGACGTGGGACTACGGCCCGCTCGGCGTCGAGCTGAAGAACAACGTGAAGCGCGCCTGGTGGCGCGCGATGGTGCAGCTGCGCGACGACATCGTCGGCATCGACGCGGCGATCCTCATGCATCCGCGCGTGTGGGAGGCGTCGGGCCACGTCGAGAACTTCATCGACCCGCTCGTGGAGTGCGGCAACTGCCGCAAGCGCTTCCGCATCGACGAACTGTCGGATGGCGATGCCCTCATGGATCAGTGGCGCGACGGCCGTGCCGACCTGTCGACCGTCGCATGCCCAAACTGCGGCCAGAAGAAGCTCGGCCCACCGCGGCGCTTCAACCTCATGTTCAAGACCTTCGTCGGCCCGGTGGAGGACACCGCATCGGTCGCGTGGCTCCGGCCCGAGACCGCCCAGGGCATCTTCGTGAACTTCGAGAACGTGCAGCAGTCGACGCGCAGAAAGCTGCCGTTCGGGATCGCGCAGGTCGGGAAGTCCTTCCGCAATGAGATCACGCCGGGCAATTTCATCTTCCGCTCGCGCGAGTTCGAGCAGATGGAGATGCAGTACTTCTGCCGACCGGCCGACGCGCCACGCCTCTTCGACGAGTGGCTCGCGGCGCGCCGCCGCTGGTACGACGACCTCGGCATCGACGACGACCTCCTCCGCTTCCGCGAGCACGCCGAGAACGAGCGCGCGCACTACGCGGCGAAGGCGGTCGACATCCAGTTCCGCTTCCCGTTCGGCTGGCAGGAGATGGAGGGCATCCACAACCGCACCGACTACGACCTGCGGCGTCACATGGAGTTCTCGGGAAAAGACCTGCGCTACTTCGACGAAGCGACGAACGAGCGGTTCATCCCGTACGTCGTCGAGACCGCCGTCGGCGCCGATCGTGCGACGTACGCGTTGCTCTGCGCCGCGTACGACGAGGAGCCCGACAAGGAGGGCATCCGCGTCGTGCTCCGTCTGCACAAAGACCTCGCGCCGTACAAGGTCGCGGTCCTGCCGCTCTCGAAGAACGAAAGACTCACTCCGCTCGCGCGAGAGGTGTACGCGCTCGTGCGACCGCACTTCCTGTCGACCTACGACGAGACGCAGGCGATCGGTCGCCGCTACCGGCGGCAGGATGAGATCGGCACGCCGCTCTGCGTCACCATTGACTTTCCTTCGCTCGACGACCATGCGGTGACGATCCGCGAGCGCGACTCTATGGCGCAGGTGCGCGTCCCGATCGCAGACTTGGTGCCCGCGCTGCGGGAGAAGCTCGGCGCTTAGCGGTCTCGCGGCGCTCGTCTACCTCGCAACATACGGCGCACGGACACCGCTCCTCGCGCTCCGCGGCCTGCTGCGGCTGCGCAACATCATCCTGGTGCTCGCTCCGGCGGTCACGCTCGGCGTTGCCGCGCGTCTCATCGAGATGTACCTGCCCGGCGCGAGCGACGGCGCATTCGCGGTCGCGCTCGTGCCGGCGCCCCTGATGGCATCCGAGGTCGTCACGCGCCTGCGTGGGCGCATGGATCTCGCCGGCGCGCTCGCGCTCGGCACGATCGTTTTCTCGCTGCTCGTCATCGGCGCTCGCAGCGCGATCGCCGCGGGCGGCCTCTTCGCGGCGACAGAGGCGTTCGCGATCGCGGCGATGGTCTCCAACGCCATCCCGATGCTGCGGGACGCGATCCTGCTCCCGCTGCGCATCGCCGGATGGATCGCGGTGATAGTCGTCGTCGCGCTCACATTGGTCACCGTTCCCCTGATCGACGCGACGACGATCGCGGCGGCCGTCGTGCTGTTCGTCGCGGGGGCCGGCACCGCGATCGTCACGGCCATGCTCCTGCAACGCGACGTCGTCGCGTCTGTGGCCGGTGCGGGACTGCGCGACCCCGTGCTCGCCATCGCGTTCGCGACGTTCACCGCAGGTCCGCAAAGCACCGGCGTCGCGCTTGTGTATGGGGTGTTTTGCCTAGTTCTCACAGCGCTCGCGCTGCGCTCGCGATAGCCTCCGCGCGATGGTCCCCTACGTCACCGCTGTGGTCGCGGCCGTCTTCACGATCACGGTCGGCATGCGCTACGCACGCTCGCGGCGCATCGCGCTCCTCGCGTGGGCGATCGGGCTCGCGATGTTCACCGTCGCCGCGTTGGCGGGCGCGCTCGCGCAAAGCGGCGGCGCGACCGAAAGCGAGTACCGCCTCTTCTATCTCTTCGGTGGGATCCTGAACGTCGCGTGGCTCGCGCTCGGGACGGTGATCATCGTCTCGCCGCGCTTCACGATGACCGCGCTCGTTCTCGTCATCCTCCTCACGCTCGTTTCCGTCGGCGCGGTGTTCATGACGCCGGTGAACCTCCAGGTCGCGCTCAACACGGGCCGCGGCTTCCCCGATGGCAGCCTGCCGCGGATCCTCGCGGCGATCGGCAGCGGCGTTGGAAGTCTCGTGCTCATCGGTGGCGCGCTGTGGTCCGCGTGGCAGTTCGCGAGCAAGCGCCACAACGGACGGCGCGCGCTCTCGAACGTGATCATCGCGCTTGGCGTGATCATCGTCGCGGTCGGCGGCACGGTGACGTTCACCGGCGCCAACGGCATCCTCGAGTACACGAACCTCGCCGGGCTCGCGGTGATGTTCGCCGGGTTCCTCCTCGCCTAGCGGCGCAGCTCTCGGCGCGACGGACGCGCCGTCGTGTCGATCGTCTCGGTCGGGAGATCTTCGTCGCCGACGAGACGCGACGCGAAGCGCTGCGCGACGAGCGTGAACGCGGCGGTGAGCGCCCCTGCGATCGCCTCGTAGAACATCTGCTTCGGCTTCGGCGGCTGCTCGACCTCGCCGATCTCCTTGCGCAGCTGTTCGCGAAGCCGCTTTCGCGCGCGGCCGCGCAGCTTGTCGATCCGCCCGCCGAGACGCGCGATGAGCGTGTCGATGTCGGTGTCGCTGCGCCGGCGGTTTCGCTCCGAGAGGCCGCGCATCGTCGTCACGCCGCCGATGGCGATCACCGACGCGAGAGCGCCGAAGACCGCGAGAGGGTTGCGCCGCGCGAGGCGTCGCGGGTCGACGTCCTCCGTGATCCGCTCCCGCAGGAGGCGGATGTCGGAATCGATCGTCGCGCGGAGCTCGCTTAGCTCGCGGTCCGTCCGAGCAGACGCGACTTCGCCCATCGCACCGTCTCCTTAAATGATTCGATCGAACGCGTCGGGCCGCGGAGCTCGAGCTTCTTGTACCCGCGGTAGCCCGTCAGCGCGGCCATGCCGATGAACCACACGAACACGAAGCCCGCGGCAGCGACCATCGCCCAAGGTCCCAAGACCTGCAGCAGCGCCGCAACGAGCGCAATCACCAGTACCGTGAAGGCGATGAGCGTCGCGAGCCCGAACGCGAGCGCGACGCCGAACCACTTCACCGCGCCGACGTTGGCCTGGATGATCTCGGCGATCTCTTGCCGCGGCAGCTCGAGCTGCTTGCGGATGTAGAGACGCACGTTGTTGCGGATGCGCCCGAGAAGAGTTCGGTAGCCCGCCCGCTCGTACATCACGCCGAATCTAGCCTTTCGCGCTCATCTTCGCCGCGTCGCCTCGCTGCGGCGTCGAGCACGAAATCTGCCAAACTGACCCTCTCCGAAGGGGAGGTGCCGCAATGCCCGCACGCCGCAAGACCGCGCGAAAGGGATCGCCCGCGAAGAAAAAGTGGGTGTACCTCTTCGCGGGCGGCAAGGCGGAAGGCAACGCGGGCATGCGCGCGGTCCTCGGCGGCAAGGGCGCGGGCCTCGCGGAGATGACGAACGCGCGACTCCCCGTGCCGCCCGGATTCACGATCACGACGGAGGCGTGCAACGCCTACTTCGCCTCGGGCAAGAAGCTCCCGCCGGGGCTGTGGGATCAGGTCGAGAAGAGTCTGGCGGTCGTCGAGAAGGCGACCGGCAAGCGCCTCGGCGATCCGAAGAACCCGCTCCTTGTCTCGGTGCGCTCGGGTGCGGCGATGTCGATGCCCGGGATGATGGACACGGTCCTCAACCTCGGACTCAACGACGACACGCGCGCCGGTCTCGAGAGGCTCACGAAGAACCCGCGCTTCGCGTGGGACGCGTATCGCCGCTTCATTTCGATGTTCGGCCGCATCGTGCTCGGCATTCGCGGCGCATCGACGACCGATCCGGAGCAGAAGGGTCCCTTCGATCACGCGCTCGACGAGAAGAAGAAGGCGACTGGCGCAAAGACCGACGCGGATCTGACTCCAAAGGCTCTCCAGGAGCTGGTGGACGAATTCAAGAGGATCGTTCGGCGGGAGGCAAAGCGCGACTTCCCAACAGACGCGACGGAGCAGATGCGTCTCGCGATCGCGGCGGTCTTCAACTCGTGGTTCGGAAAGCGCGCCGTTGACTACCGCAACCAGTTCAAGATCCGCCACGACCTCGGCACCGCCGTCTCGGTCGTGACGATGGTCTTCGGCAATATGGGCAACGACTCCGGCACCGGCGTCGCCTTCACGCGTGACCCCAACACGGGAGAGAAGGTGCTCTACGGCGAGTACCTCATCAACGCGCAGGGCGAGGACGTCGTGGCGGGCATCCGCACGCCGGCGAAGATCTCGCAGCTGCGCAGCGAGATGCCGAAGGTGTACGAGCAGTTCGAGAAGATCGCGCAGCGGCTCGAGAAGCACTACCGCGACGCGCAGGACCTCGAGTTCACGATCGAGCGCGGCAAGCTCTACATGCTCCAGACGCGTAGCGCGAAGCGGACCGCACGCGCGGCGGTGAAGATCGCGACGGACATGGTGAGCGAAAAGCTCATCAGCCAGGACGAGGCGCTCCAGCGCGTCGAGCCGTCGCAGGTCGAGCAGCTCCTCCTACCGCGCTTCGACGAGAAGGAAGTCGAGCGCGCCCGCGCGAGCGGTCGCTACCTCACGAAGGGCCTCAACGCGTCGCCGGGGGCCGCGACGGGACGCGCCGTGTTCGACGCGGACCGCGCGGTCGAGCTCAAAGGCGCGAAGCAGCTCGTCGTGCTCGTGCGTCCGGAGACGAGCCCCGACGACTTCCACGGCATGGTGGCGGCGACGGGCATTCTCACGGCGCGCGGCGGATCGACGTCGCACGCCGCGGTCGTCGCGCGCGGGCTCGGGTTGCCGTGCGTCTCCGGCGCGGCCGCGCTGGACATCGATCTCGGAAAGCGCGAGATGCGCGTGAACGGCAAGGTCATCAAGGAAGGAGACTCGATCTCCATCGACGGCACGACCGGCGAGGTCTTCGCCGGCGAGCTGCCCACCTTGCAGCCCAACTTCCGCGAAGAGAAGAAGCTCATCGAGCTGCTCTCGTGGGCCGACAAGCGCCGGCGCCTCGGCGTGTGGGTGAACGCGGATACGCCGGAGGAGTGCCGTCTCGCGCGCGAGCTCGGCGCGGAAGGCGTCGGCCTCGCGCGCACCGAGCACATGTTCCGGCAGGCGGACCGCCTGCCGATCGTGCAGGACATGATCATGGCCGAGGACACCGAGGGCCGGAAGCGCGCGCTCGCGAAGCTCCTGCCGTTCCAGCAGGGCGACTTCCGCGAGATGTTCACCGCGATGGATGGGCTCTCCGTCGTCATACGTTTGATCGATCCACCGCTGCACGAGTTCCTCCGCGAGTACGCGGACCTCGACGTCGAGATCGCGGTCGATCGCGCGCTCGGCAAGGACGGCGCGGAGATCGCGCGGAAAGAAAAGATCTGGAGGCGGCTCGAACAGATCCAAGAGGACAACCCGATGCTCGGGCTGCGCGGCTGCCGACTGCTCCTCATCTATCCGGAGATCCTCGAGATGCAGATCCGCGCGATCGTCGGCGCGGCGATCGATGTCGCGGAGAAGGGCGTGCGCGCGAAGCCCGAGATCATGATGCCGCTCGTCGGGACGATGGGAGAGCTCGATCGTCTCTACGAGCAGGTCACGCAGGTCGCCGAGACTGTCTTCAAAGAGCGCGAGAAGCGAGTGCCGTACAAGTTCGGGACGATGATCGAGATCCCGCGCGCGTGCCTCATCTCCGATGAGATCGCGACGAAGGCAGAGTTCTTCTCCTTCGGGACGAATGACCTCACGCAGACGATCCTCGGCATCTCGCGCGATGACGCGCAGAAGTCGTTCCTCACGCAGTACGTCGAGAAGAAGATCATCCCGAACGACCCCTTCCAGGTCCTCGACCGCGGCGGCGTCGGCGAGATGATGCGCATCTCGATCGAGAAAGGCCGCAAGACGCGGAAGGACCTCAAGATCGGCATCTGCGGCGAGCACGGCGGCGATCCGTCGTCGATCGCGCTCTGCCACGAGCTCGGCCTCACGTACGTGTCGCCGTCGACGTATCGCGTGCCCGTCGCACGGCTCGCCGCCGCGCAGGCCGCATTAGCCGGCGCGGGGGAGAAGGACCGCTGATCAGAGACGCAGCGCGATGAGCGCGGGCCTCATCCTCCTTCACGCGTGGTGGGGCCTCAACGACGACGTACGACGGCGCGGCGAGGCGCTGCGCAAAGAGGGATACACGGTCGTCACGCCGGATCTCTTCGGCGGAAGGGTCGCCATGACGATCGATGAGGCGAAGGCGCTGACGAAGGGCGAGCAAGAGAACGAAGCGGCGCTGACGAAGATGGTCGACGACGCGGTGAGCGATCTTGGGAAGAAAGTCGACCGCGTCGGCATCGTCGCGTGGAGCTTCGGCGTCTGGTACGCGTGGAAGATGGGCATCTCGCGAGCCGACAACGTGCGGGGGCTCGTCCTCTTCTACGGGATCGGTCCGAACGAGCCGGACGCGCCCACGACGCCGGTCCTCGCGCACTACGCCGAGCACGACGAGTTCGAGGACATCGGTTTCGCCCGCACGGTCGAGAAGGAGATGACGGCGACGGGCCACGACATCCGGGTCGAGCTGTATCCGGGGACGAAGCACTGGTTCGACGAGCCGTCGCGGCCTGAGTACGACAAGAAAGCGAGCGAACTCGCGTGGGAGCGCTCCCGTTCCTTTCTAAGGAAGCACCTGGGAAGTCGCTGAAACACTCACCGGTCCCGCTCGTTTACCAGATGAGTGCTAGTACGAGCGGGCCGGCTCGCACTTTGTCTCATCGTCGTATCTGTCTGCGCGTGCTCGGCCGCAGCAGTCACGTCGACGAGGCTGGCCGCGTCCGCCACGCCGTCCACTCCGCTCGAGTCTTCTGCGCCGTCGCTCGAGCCTGCGACTAGCCCGGCGCCGCCTGAGCCGCCGACGCCCACGCTGACGCCGACGCCCGCACCGACGCTCGCGCCGACCCCGGTGCCGACGCCCCCGACCGTGCCGGCAGTGCGGCTGCAGCGCGTGATGAGCGGCCTCGCGTTCAACCAGATGACCGGCGCGTTCCAGGCGCCAGACGGTCGCTGGTACGTGCTCGAGCAAGTGGGCCGCATCCGCACCTTCCGCGAGGGCGATGCGACCGCCACCGTGTTCCTCGACATACGCGATTACGTCGTGTCGGGCGGCGAGCTTGGTCTCCTCGGCTTCGCGATGGCGCCGGACTTCGCGCAGACCGGCGTCTTCTTCGTGGACTACACGCGAGGCAACCCGCTGCGCACAGAGATCGCGAGCTTCACGTCCAACGGCGTCGTCGCCGACAAGGCGAGCGAGGTCGTCGTCGTTGAGATCGCGCAGCCGTACGAGAACCACAACGGCGGACAGCTCGCGTTCGGTCCCGACGGGTTCCTCTACATCGGCATGGGAGACGGCGGCTCGGGCGGCGATCCGCAGCGCAACGGGCAGAACCGCAACGCGCTTCTCGGGAAAGTGCTGCGCATCGACGTGAGCGATCGCACGCGCTATCGCGTGCCCGTCGACAACCCGTTCGCGTCAGGCGGCGGCCGCGGCGAGATCTGGGCGCTCGGCCTGCGCAATCCCTGGCGGTTCTCGTTCGACACCGAGACCGGCGCGCTCTGGCTCGCCGACGTCGGCCAGGACGCGTACGAGGAGATCGACCTCGTGACGCGCGGTGGGAACTACGGCTGGAACGTGATGGAGGGAATGCACTGCTACAACGCGTCCAGCTGTGCGACCGCCGGACTCGCGCTGCCGCTCGTTGAGTACCCGCACACGCTCGGATGCAGCATCACCGGGGGCTTCGTGAATCGCAGTGCCACGGAACTACGCGGCGTGTACCTCTACGCCGACTTCTGCAGCGGCCGCATCTGGGGGCTCCGTTATCAGGGCGGGCGCGTCGTCGCGCAGGCACAGGTGGGAAGCGCGGGCTTCTCGGTCGGTTCGTTCGCACAGGATCGCGCGGGCGAGGTCTATCTCCTCCAGTACTCAGGAGCGGGCGGCATCTACAAGGTCACGCGCTAACCGCCGCCCCGCAGCGGGCGTTAACGGCCGAGCGCTGCGCGGATGCTCCTGGTGTGGCCGTCGACATGCCCAATGAGAAAACCGCGGATGAACTGATCGAGTGTGAGCGTTCGCCCTTCGTAATCGATCGTCGGACGATCGAGATCGGCGGTCGTGAATTGCTCGAGGCGCTGCCGTGTCTTCGCTGCTTCGTCCTCGAGAAATCGCATCACGAAGTGGGCATTTGGCCGACGCCGGCCAGCGATCTGCGCGTTGAGCTCGTGGGTCTCGTCCCAATCAAATCGGGCTGGACGGCCCCGAACGAACGCGTCCTCGAGAAAGCCTCGCTGCCGGCGATAGCCGAGTGCGACGTGAAGTCCTTCGAGCGCGACGGGCCATCCCTCGGCGGTGCAGACACGCGACCAGTCATCGGGCGCGAGCCTGTTCAGCAGCATCGACAGCGCTGCTGCCGACGCACTGAAACGGACGCGAAGATCGGCGAGTCGGTCGTTGGCCACCGCCGGATTATCCGAGGGCGTCAGCCAGAGCCGATTAGGCTAGTGCCCGATGGCGACCGGAATAGAGCGCGAGGCAAGGCTGAGCCGTACCCGCAGCGTCGCCTCACTGCGGATCCGGGAGCGCACCGAGGAGCTCGAGGAGCAGGACCTCGCTCCCTACG
>VBJD01000201.1 GCA_005887995.1 Chloroflexota bacterium | reverse complement strand
CCTCTCGAGCCTCGCGAACTTCCTGCTCTCGCTCGTCGTGCTCTTCGCGGTGCTCGCGATCTTCGGGCCGCGGCATCCCGAAGGCCTCCTCGTCCTGCCGCTCCTGATCGCGATCCAGTTTGTGATGAACCTCGGCTTCGCGTACCTGCTCGCGGCGGGGAACGTGTTCTTCCGCGACGTCCAGCACATCCTCGGGATCCTCCTCACCGCGTGGTACTTCCTCACGCCGGTGCTCTTCCCGGTTTCGATCGTCGCCGATCGCCAAACTGAGCGCGAGCTCCTGTACCTGAACCCGATGGCCGCGGTCATCGTGTCCTACCAGCGCGCGCTCCTCGACGGCGTCGGTCCTCCTCGCGCTCACGTCGATCGCCGTTGCCGCCGGCGCCTGCCGCGAGATCGACACCGCGGTCTTCGACGTCGTGCAGTCCGTGCGCGCGCCCGCGCTCGATCTCGCGGCATCGATCATCTCGGTGTTCGGTCAGACGGGGTTGACGATCGCGGTCGCGCTCGCCATCGCGGTGCTGCGCTTTCGCGCGTATCCACGCGCCGCGCTCATCCCGCTCTTCATCTTCGCCACGCTGGCGTTCGAGGCCGCGCTGAAGCTGCTCATCCCCGAGGCGCCGCCGCCGCACGAACGCTCGCGCGGTGTCGACCTCGTGCCCTTCATCCACTCGCCATTCGCGAGCTCGTTCCCCAGCGGCCACGTCGCGCGATTCGCGTTCCTCGTCCGGATCGTCGACCCGATCCCGACGTGGGTGCTCGGCGTGGGCATCGTGGTCATGGCGCTGACGCGGATCTACCTGGGTGAGCACTGGCTCTCCGACACCATCGGCGGCGCGATCCTGGGCCTCGGCGTCGCGAACGCGGCGCGGACACTGAGGTGAGAGGCCTATCGCGCGCGTCGCTTCGCGCGGATGAACGTCCATCGGCACGGGAACGTGTCTGCACCGCCAAAGAGCTCGCCCAGAGAACGCCTTAGCACCTCGTCTCGGTCGCGCAGCGCATCGGCGCCCGGGACACGGCCCTCGACCTTCTCCGTCCCGCCGATCCAGCCGAGGACCGCGTCGCTATATGTCTTGAGGAACTCGTGCCACTCGCTGACCGTGGCGATGATGCGACGGGCGCTCGCGTCTTCGACGGCGAACCCAGTACGCTCGAGCGACTCCAGGTAGCGGGAGAGCGCTCGCGGTGGCAGGAACACCTGATCCCGGTACTCGCTGTAGGCGGCCATTCGTGCCCTGTCCGTGAGGACGGCCCGATGAGCGGCGTAACGCTCGTCCTCGCGGACCAACCGTTCGGCCACTTCGTTCAGCGCTGCAACCGTTGTATCGATGATCCATTCGTCCGATGCCGCGTTGCGATCGAGGATGTTCCCCGAATTGATGAACACGTAGTGTGCCGGCCGCAATAGCGCACTCCACGACGCGAGCGTTCGGTCGAGCTCGGGATAGAGATGGATCGCGTTCGTGCATGCGATCGCGTCGACGCCTCGCCGAAGCATTGGTGGGTCGATGACCTCCTCCAACGACTGGAGACGGCCCGCGTCCTTGAGATAGCGCAGCAGCCTGAACGCCGTGCGGGGATCGCCGCGAAGGACGTCGACGGCGAACCGCAAGAACTTCGCGGAAGCGTCGACGATGAGCATGCCGATCGCGAGGTCGCCGATCCGCGAGCGCAAGCGGTCGACGAGGATGCCGGTCCCGCCGGAGTAGTCCATGAGGATGTCCCCGGGGTGAACGTAAGCCCTGAGCTCCTCGACGACCGGATCGAGGTTCGCGTACCAGCCGTGCCGGCGGACCCGATCGTAGGAGCGGGCGAGATCGTCGATGGGCCGATCGACCCACTCCTCGCGCGGGACACGTTCGAAACCGTCCGGCCAAACGTAGGGCTTAGGCACGTGCAGCGATTGTGGTCTGTCGGAACCAGGCATTGATCAGCCGTCTGTCAGACTTCGATCCGTGCCCGCCATACGAGCGGACCATGCATCCAAGACGTATCGCGTGCGCCGCGAGCGCAGCCGCACACTGAAGGAGTGGGCGCTCCGCCAGTACGCGCCGCCGATCACCGTCGAGGCATTGAAGGACGTGTCATTCACCGTCGAGGCGGGTGAGACCTTCGGCATCGTCGGCGCGAACGGATCCGGGAAGTCGACGCTGCTCAAGCTCATGGCCGGCACGTCGAAGCCGACGAGCGGGACGGTCGACGTCGAAGGGCGCGTGTCCGCGCTCCTCGAGCTCGGGGCAGGATTCCATCCCGACTTCACCGGACGCGAGAACGTCTACCTCAATGCGTCACTGCTCGGCCTCTCGCGCAAGCAGACCGAGCGCGTGCTGCCCGACATCATCGCGTTCGCCGAGCTCGGCGACTTCTTCGACGCCGCAGTGAAGACGTATTCGTCCGGCATGTACACGCGCCTCGCGTTCTCGGTCGCGGCGTTCGTCGATCCGGACGTGCTGCTCATCGACGAGATCCTCGCCGTTGGTGATGAGTATTTCCAGCGCAAGTGCTACGCGAAGCTCAACGAGTTCCGCGCGAAGCGCAAGACGATCTGCTTCGTCTCGCACGACCTCGCTGCCGTCGAGCGGCTCTGCCAGCGCGGGCTGCTCCTCGACCACGGCACGGTCCGCGCCGAGGGTGACATCCACCGCGTCCTCGAGGCCTACCACGAGCTCATCGACGCGCAGGAGGAGCGGCGCATCGCGGCCGAGGGGCCGAAGGGCGACCGCTGGGGGAGCGGCGAGGTGCGCATCGATGAGGTGACGCTGCACAGCGGGGAGGAGGCGACGCACATCGTGCGCTCGGGCGCGCCGTTCGAGATCCGCCTCGCCTACAGCGCCGCCGAGGAGCGCGACTGCGTCTTCGGCGTCCTCATCTACCGCGACGACGGCGTGTCCGTGTTCGGCACGAACACGAAGATCGACGCCATGCCCGTGTGGGCTAGGCGCTCGGGGCGCGTCTCGTTCTGCGTCGACGCGCTGCCGCTCCTGCCTGGGAAGTACGAGCTCGACGTCGCCGCGTCGTCGCCCGAGCTGCATGCGTACGACTATCACTCGAAGCGCTATTCCTTTCGTGTCGTGGGTGAGGCGGGTGAGATGGGGACAGCGCGGCTCGCGCACCGCTGGGAGGCGTCCTAGGCCGGACAGCGCGGTACACTTGCATGACAACTGACTGACAACATGAGGTGACGCAGATGGCTTCGGTGAACGTCCGCGAACTCGCGCGAAACACCAGCAAAGTGATCGACGACGCGGCCCGAAGACGTCGCGGAACCGTCGTCACAAGAGACGGACGTCCCGTCGCGGTCGTGATGCCCATCAACGCGGACGCGTTTGAGGACTGGGTCCTCGCGAACGCGCCTGAGTTCGTTGAGGGCAGAAGATTGGCTGATGAGGAAGCACGCCGCGGTAACACCATCTCATTCGATGATCTCGTCGCGAAGCCGTCGAAGAAGAAACGGCCGGCACGTGCGCGCCGTTGAGAGCCGGACTGCGGTTCACAAGCCGTGCGTCGGGCGATTGGAAACGGATCGAACAGCGAGATCGGGCGCAGCTCGAGTCGGCGCTCGCGACGCTTCGGCTGAGGTCGGTTACATCGTTGACCGCATCATCGATCGCCGCGACCTCGAGCGCGCGGTGAAGACGCTGAGGTGACGCGCATGAGCGACGCGCGGGTCGACCTCGACGCGATCCTCGCCGAGGTCCGCGAGCGCGTCAGGCGCAAGCGCGAGAGCGGCGTCTACGGTCCCGAGGTGGAGGCGCTGCTCCGCACCGAGCTACCCGGCGGACGGCGGCTCCTCTCGGACGAGATGAAGGACCCCGTCGGCGCCCTTGCCGAGGCGCTCGACGACGAGCTCGTGTACGACCCGACGAGCCACAAGCGCTTCGTCGGTCCGCTGATCACCTTCGCGCGGCGGATCGTCATCGGCCTCGTGCGCTGGTGGATGGCCGCGGTCGTCGATCGGCAGGAGCGCATTAACCGCCTCCTCGCCGCGACGTACGACGTCGAGGGACGTCTTGCGCCGCGCTTCGGCGAGCGGCTAACGCGCCTCGAGCGCGAGTGGCAGCAGTTCCGCGAGCACCAGGTCGCAGCGAATCTTCACTCCGTCTACTTCCAGGCGCGCTTCGGCGGCGACGAGAGCGTCATCCGTCAGCAATCGGAGCAATTCGTCGATCTCTTCACCGGTCGCGGGCGCGTGCTCGATCTCGGGAGCGGTCGCGGCGTGTTCCTTCAATTACTGCGCGACCGCGGCATCGGCGGCTACGGCGTCGACCTCGACCCGCTCATGGTCGCGCAGTGCCGCGAGCGCGGGCTCGAGGCGTTCGAGGCCGACGCGATCGCGCACGTCGAGTCGCTGCCGGCGCGATCGATCGACGGCGTGTATGCGCGTCACGTCGCCGAGCACATCCTGCCCGGCGACCTCGTCGCCCTCCTGCGCGGTCTGCGGCGCACGCTCGCGTCGGGCTCGCCGGTCGTGTTCGTGACGCCGAACGCCGCGAGCCTCAGCGTCACCGGCCACTCGTTCTGGCTCGACCCGAGCCACGTTCGACCGATCCCGCCCGAGCTCTTCCGCTTCTACCTCGAGGTCGAGGGCTTCGTCGGGGTCGGGGTGCGCTCCTTCGAGCCGTCGGCGCAGCGCCTCCACGAGGAGTTCACCGACACCCGCGCGCGCGAGAACGCGCGCCTCCTCAACCAGACGCTCTTCGGCGACCGCGACTACGCG
>VBJD01000200.1 GCA_005887995.1 Chloroflexota bacterium | reverse complement strand
GATGTGCTCCAGCACGCGCGGTCCCGCGACCGCGCCCTCTTTCGTGACGTGGCCGACGAGGAAGATCGGGACATCGTCGCCCTTCGCGACCTCGAGCAGGCGCGCCGTGCACTCGCGGAGCTGCGACACGCCGCCGGCGGCCGAGCCGATGGCGTCGCTCGACATCGTCTGGATGGAGTCGATGACGGTGAAGAGCGGCTTGATGCGGCGGATCGCCTCGATGACCGTCGCGAGGTCGGTCTCCGCGAGGACGAGGATGTTCGGACCGTCGATGCCAAAGCGCCGCGCCCGCAGCTTGATCTGCGCGGCCGACTCCTCGCCCGATACATAAAGGACTGTTCCGCGCGTGCCGATCGACGCCGAGGCCTGCATGAGCAGCGACGACTTGCCGATGCCGGGATCGCCGCCGAGCAGCACGAGCGAGCCACGCACGACGCCGCCGCCGAGGACGCGGTCGAACTCGCCGATGCCCGTCGAGAGGCGCTCCTCGGCATCTGGGGGCACGGCGTCGAGCGGGATGGGCTCGCGAGGCGCGCGTGTCCGTGTGCTGCCGCGCGATTTAGGCGCGGCCACAACCCGTTCCTCCACGAGCGTGTTCCAACCACCACAGTTGGGGCACCTGCCGATCCACTTCGGAAATTGGTTGCCGCATGACTGGCAGACGAACGCGGTCTTCGGGTTTGGAGGCACGTATGAAGTATCGGCCTGCTCAACACCGCGTATCAGAGTCGTAGCGCAACGCGGATGACGCATGAACCGCATTGAGAAGCGCTGGTAGTACTCCAGTACTCCCCCCTATAGTCCTGCCGCAGCGTTGGGCCGCATTGAGGGCGGCGGACGCATGAGCGGGGGGACGGGTTGGGGCGAGGCGGACGCTTCTGGTTCTCAGCTCTGTTGTCGGCGGCGATGCTCGCCGGGCAACTGCCGTCCTATTTGCTCGACAGCGATCGGATCGCGAATGCGGATCCCATACTCGACCAATCGTCTCCCGTAGGTGACACGGGGTACTTCACGCTTGGCGCGGGTATCGGTAACAAGGCGGCGCAAACGGTCACCGCCCGTCTGAGCGGCAAGCTCACGGAAGTCGATCTCGATGTCTTCTGCAGCGGTGGTGCGCAACTGAGCATCGAGGTCCAGGGCGTGTCAGGGGGAGTACCCGACGGCGTCATGCGATCGCGCCTGTTGGTCGACGGACCGATCAACGCGACGGGATTCCACCCCTTCTACTTTGAGGATCCATCGACGGTCGTCGCCGGAGCGCAATTCGCGCTCGTCCTGGGTGAGACGACCAACAGTGGGACGCTGACGTGCTCTATCCGTAACGGCGCCGACGGCGATGGCTACGGCAGCGGCGCCGGCTTCTGGCGAGAGACGTCTGACACGGCATGGCGGGCACTCGCGACGCCGGTGAACACGTACTTCGACTGGCCGTTCAAGACCTACGTGACCTCGTCGACGTCCGCTGACGTCGGGATCAACGGAAATGGCTTCGTTTCCACCACCTCGTCGACCTACACGTTCTCGGGCAGCGTCGTGAACTTCGGACCGGACGACGCCACAGGCGCCTACGTCACGTACATCTTCAGCGGGCCGGCCACGATCATGGGCTGGAATGCGACGCAACCCGGAAGATGCGTCGTCTTGGACGGCGGGCTCCGACTGAACTGTCCGATCGCGCCGTTCGTCGCGCATGGCGGCTACACGAACAATGTCGTCGTGCAGCGCACCGGGACCGGACTGATCACGCAGCACATGCAGGTGTGGGCGAGCGAGGCTGACCCGAATGGGGCCAACAACGATTCGTTCTTGTCGGCATCGGACACCAGCGATCTCATCGTCACGAGCTTCACCGCGCCGAGGGTCGTCGCGCGAGGGGGCAGCGCGACGTTCACGTACACGATCCAGAATCAGGGCACTACGACGGCGACGTCCGCGCCGCTCTGGGCCGATCAGGTGTATCTCTCACTTTCCCCGACTTCCGTCACGGGCGCCGCGGGCGGCGGCGGCTTCAGCGCCCTGAGGTCGCTCGGCCCCGGTGAGCAGTACACGAACACATTCACGGCGTCGGTGCCCGACGTTCCGCCGGGTAACTACTACTACATCCTTTACACGGACGCCGGCTCGCAGGTCGCCGAGTCCAACGAGGGCAACAACCTCAGTGCACCCGTACCGGTCGCTGTCGCGACGCTCGTGGTGAACACAATTTCGGATCACGCTCCTGATGGCGTGTGCGACAGCAATGACTGCACGTTGCGCGAGGCGATCGACGCGGCGAACGCCTTTGCCGGCGCCGCCGACGTCATTGGCTTCAACATCGCGAGTGGCAGCCCGGTCATTCAGCCAACGAGCCCGCTGCCCGCGATCACTGCCCCGGTCATCATCGACGGCACCACCCAGCCCGGCTTCGCCGGCACTCCAAAGATCGAGATCGATGGAACGGGCGCGGGCTCCCTGACCGATGGACTCGTCGTGCAGAACAGCGCCTCCGGCTCGCTGATCCTCTCGCTCGTAATACGAGGCTTCACGCGATCAGCGATCCGCCTGTATGGGGATGGCGTTGGGATCTTCGGTAACTACATCGGTACAGACGTCACCGGTGCTTTGGCGCGGCCAAACGCGACAGCGAGCGCAGGTGGCGTCTATTACGCCGCGATCGACATGCAAACGTCCGGTCCCACGGGCGGTCCGAGTTCGACGGTCATCGGCGGGCCAACTGCGGCACAGAGAAATGTGATCTCGGGTAACGCCGGATACGGGATCGTCACCAACAACGAGTCGAACGACAACCTCATCGAGGGGAACTACATCGGCGTCACCGCTGATGGCAACGGCGCTCTTGGCAACGCCGCCCCTAGCGTCGAGGTGTTCGGCGCGGACGACATCATTCGACGGAACGTCATCAGCGGGACAGGACAGGGTGTTGGGATCTTCGTCGGTGCCACCGCCGCCGGCCAACTGATACAGAGGAACCACATCGGCACGAACGCCACTGGCACCGCGGCGCTCCCGAACAACGGGGCCGGCATCAGTGTGCGCGGCACTAACGTGATGATCGGCGGGACGAACCCAGCCGACGGCAACGTCATCGCGGATAACGTCGGCAACGGCGTCCTCGTGATACTAGAGGGGAATCGCGTCAGCATTCTCGGTAACGCGATCACGGCGAACACCGGCCTCGGGATCAACCTGCGGCCGAACTCGGAGTCTTTGAACATCGTCACGCCGAATGACGCAGGCGATGGCGACACGGGACCGAATGGCCTGCAGAACTATCCCGTGCTCACGCAAGTAACGTCGACGGCCACAGAGACGGCGATCTCGGGCACGCTGAACAGCCTGCCTTCGCTCTCTTATCGTTTGCAGTTCTTCACGAACACTTCGTGCGACCCGTCCGGAAACGGCGAGGGCGAGGCGTTCC
>VBJD01000155.1 GCA_005887995.1 Chloroflexota bacterium | reverse complement strand
ATCACGCATCGCTCGAGCCTGCTGAACAGCTGCACGTCGCTCGTCACGCTCGAGGACGGCCGCGTCGTCTCTAAAACGACCTCGCTCCCCCCGATCGTCGTCTCACGTCGAGGGCCATCTCCGGCTCGGACGGGTCAGGCGAACGTGATGAGTCACCCGGCCGTTCAGGCCTGGCGTCAGCTGTATCCGCACTCACAACCGGATCGCATCGCGCCGCTACGGGTCTCGGCGCGGAAGCCGACGGTATACCGGCTGGAGGGGGCAGGCCCTGCCGGCGTCTCCATCATCGCCAAGCGATCCCGCACAGCCGACGCACGGATCGAGCGCACCGTCTACGAGGAGATCCTTCCGACCCTGCAAGTCCCTTCGCTCCGCTACTACGGCTTCCTCGAGGGGCTGGACGGGACGTTCTGTTGGTCGTTCCTCGAGGAGGCGCGTGGCGCTCGGTACTCGACGCTACTCGGCGCAAACCGCGAGCACGCTGCCCGCTGGCTCGGGATGTTGCACACATCGGCGGTGGAGTCCGCGGCCGCGGCACGGCTTTCTGACGCCGGCCCGAACCGCTACCGCGAATTCCTACGCGCCGCATGCGAAGCGATCCCGCGGCAGTTCGGCAATCCCGTGCTGACCGCGGACGATGTCGAATTTCTCGAGAACGTCCTCATGGGTGTCGCTGAGCTCGACGCGCGCTGGAGTGACATCGAGAAGCTGTGCGCGGGAGCGCCGGCGACTCTGGTGCACGGAGATTTCAACGGCAAGAACATCCGCCTTGGCTCGGCGGGCGGTGGCACCACCTGTCTGGTCTTCGACTGGGAAGACGCCGGGTGGGGTGTCCCGGCCGTCGACCTGGCCCAGCAGGCGGTGCCTGCGAGCAATCTATCGGCGAGCCCCGACCTCCCCACCTATCTATCGATCGTGCACGAGCGGTGGCCTCGCATGAGCGGTGAAGACTGGCTGCGGCTCGCCTATTGCGGAAGCGTCTTCCGCACGCTGGCGGCGCTCTACTGGGAAGCCCCGGGTCTAGCGACCGAGTGGGCCTCGACGAACGTCGCAAATATCCGCTTCTACCAAGCCGAGCTTGCCAATGCGCTTTCGCGGATCGGATGGGACGGATACTCGGCGTCCCGATCCGTCGCCGATCTGATCGCGACGGGAGGACCATCGTGAGCACGGCAGTCTGCCTCGCCCCGGCTCGTACGGTCGCGTATCCGCAGGGCGGCGGGCACCTGTGGGTCTATCTCCAATGGGCCCTCGGTCTGCGAGCGCTGGGGTGTCGGGTGATCTGGCTCGAAGGGATCGACCCGAGCGACTCCGAGCTTGACTCCCGGGAAAAAGTCGCGGCGCTCAAGCTCCACCTGCAGCCGTACGGCCTCGCGGAATCGCTCGCGCTCTTCTCGCTGAACGGCGGACCCCTCCCGCGCGGAGTTGCCGATGACGCGATGGATCTCGAAGCTGCCGCCGAGGCCGATCTGCTCCTGAATCTGTGGCATTCGCTCCCGGCGTCGGTGGTCAGCCGGTTCCGACGCTCCGCGTTCGTCGACACGGACCCGGGGCTGCTGCAGGTCTGGATGGCGCGGGGCGACCTCCAAGTGGCGCCGCACCACATCTCCTTCACCATCGGCGAGACCGTCGGGACTCCGGAAGCGCGCTTCCCCGACTGCGGCCTGCGCTGGCACCACACCCGGCCGCCCGTCTTCTTGCGCGAGTGGCCGCCGGCCCCAGTGGGCCCGAGCGCGCCATACACCACGGTCACCCACTGGTGGGGCAGCACGTTCGAGTTCCAGGGACGGATCATCAACGAGGAGAAGTACATCTCCTTCCTCGAATACCAGGACCTTCCCTCCAAGACCCCCGTACGGCTCGAGTTGGCCATCTGTCTGGCCGAGCGCTACGAGGAGTGGCGCGCCTGCATGGAACCGCTCGGATGGAGGATCCGCGAGGCCTGGGAGGTGACCGCGACGCCCGAGCGGTACCGCGCGTACATCCAACAGTCGCGAGGGGAGTTCAGCTGCGCGAAGCCGTCGTGCGTGACCCTCGCGAACGCATGGATCAGCGACCGGACGCTCTGCTATCTCGCCAGCGGCAAGCCCGCCGTCGTGCAGCACACGGGCACGAGCCGCATCTTGCCCGATAACGAAGGTCTCTTCCGCTTCCGCAACATGGACGAGGCTGTCCGGGCGCTGTCCGCTGTGGAATCGGACTACGCGCGCCATTCGCGGCTCGCGCGCGAGCTCGCCGCGCAGTTCGACGCCCGCGATGTCGTCGCACGCGTCCTCGAGCGAGCCCTCGCCGCGACGGGCTCCGACCGGGAGCGAGCGGCTATCGCGGGGGCGCGCGCATGAAGTGGCTCATCGTCAACGGAGACGACTTCGGCCTGACGTCCGGGGTCAACCTGGGGATCGTGGAGGCGCACCGTCTCGGCATCCTCACGAGCGCGAGCCTCATGGTGAACAGGCCGGCGAGCGAGGCGGCAGCCGCACTCGCGCGTGAGTGCCCGGGCTTGAGCCTGGGGTTGCACCTCGAGCTCGCGAGGGACGACGGCGGGCGCGTCGACGCGGAGATCGAGGGGCAAGTCGCGCGGTTTGTGGAGCTCGTCGACGGATCACCGACCCACCTCGACGCGCACCACAACGCGCACCATGATCCGGAGCTGCTCCCGTACGTCCTCGCGTGGGGCCGGCGCTGCGCCGTGCCGGTGCGTGGTCATTCGGAGATCCGGCACGTCTCGCGGTTCTACGGGCAGTGGGGTGGTGAGACGCATCTCGAGCAGATCGGGGTCGAATCGCTCCTCCGCCTTCTCGACGAGGACGTGCGAGATGGCGTGACCGAGATCGCCTGCCATCCCGGTCACATAGAACCTGGGTTTCCCTCGAGCTACGCCGCCGAGCGCGAGGTGGAGCTCGAGACGCTGTGCGATGCGAGGGTGCGCGAGGCCATCCACGCGCGGGAGATCGAGCTCGTGGGATTCCAGGATCTCCCGCGACAGGTGCCTGTCAGATGAGGACAGTGCGGATCGGATTCTTGACGCGATCGTTCAGTCCCCAGACGCGGAGCTCCGTGCCCCTCGTCATGCAGGCGCTCGTGGAAGCGGGCGCGATCGTCGACGTCATCCACCCGCTGGCCGACACGACCGAGCTCTCGCAGCTGCGCCCCCAGCACGACCTCTACGTCCTGAAACAGCTGAGCGGTCTCGCCCTCAGCATCGCCGGAGTCCTGCATTCCCAGGGCGCCACGATCGTCAATCCGTATCCGGTCACGCTGACGTTGAACGACAAGATCGTCGCGTTTCGAATCCTGCAGCGCGCGGGTGCGCCCGTGCCGGACACCTTTCTGACCTCGGAGCCAACGACGTTGGCGCCGCTGCTCGAGACCGGACCGCTGATCGTGAAGCCGATCCATGGCTGGGATGGCCACGGCATCCGGGTCATCTCGACGGCGGGCGAGCTCGCGGATCTTCCCGCGGGCAAGGAGCCGGTCTTCGCCCAGCGCTACATCGCACCGGAGGGTCCCGAGCTGAAAATGTTCGCGATCGGCGGCCGCGTCTTCGGCGTGAAGAGAGAGGTCCAGCTGCATGCCAAAGACGGCCGACCTGGCAAGCCGTTCACACCCGGAGTGGAGCTGTGCCGGGTGGTGCTGCGCTGCGGCGAGGCCTTCGGCATCGGTCTCTACGGCGTGGACGTCATCGAACGCGACGGGACCCCGTACATCGTCGACATGAACAGCATTCCCGGCTTCAGGGGCGTCCCGGACGCGCCGCTCCGCGTGGCGAGATACCTGTACGCGGCCGCGGAGCGTGCCGTTCGCGGCGAGCCGGTATTCGGGTCGGCCCCTACACCGGAGCCGGCATCGACGGCGGGACTTCCGTGAGCGTCACGGTGTGCCTCGCTCCTGCACAAACGATCGAGTACCCGGAAGGCGGCGGGCATCTCTGGGTCTACCTCAACTGGGCGCTCGGCCTTCGCGCCAGCGGATGCCGCGTCATCTGGCTTGAGGGGATCGACCTCGGCGACAAAGCGACCGCGCGGCGACGGCGACACGGCACGGATGCGCAGCAGTGCCTCGCCACGCTGAAGAGACGACTCGAGCCCTACGGCTTTGCGGACGCGATCGCGCTCTTTCCGTTGAACGAGAAGCCGCTTCCCCTCGACCTGACCGAGGGCTGCATGGACCTGGATGCCGCCGCGAGTGCCGACCTTCTACTCAACCTGTGGCATTCGCTCCCGGCGAGCGCCGTGGGCCGATTCCGGCGGTCCGCCTTCGTCGACACCGATCCCGGACTGCTGCAGATCTGGATGACCACGGGCGAGCTGCGCGTGGCGCCGCACGACGTGTACTTCAGCGTGGGAGAAACGGTCGGCACGCCGGCGGCGGCGTTCCCGGACTGTGGCCTCAGATGGGAGCACACGCTGCCGCCCGTGTTCCTTCCGGAGTGGCCGCCGACACAGGCGGAGCCAGGCGCGCCGTACACGACCGTCGCGCACTGGTGGGGCGGGACGGTTCGCTTCGGCGAGAGGGAGCTGAGCAACGACAAGCTGACCGGGTTCCTCGAGTTCGCGCGGCTGCCGGCGCAGACCGCGGTCCCGCTCGAGCAGGCGATCAGCCTCGGGCGCCGGTATGAGGAATGGCGCGCGCGCCTGGCCCCTCTCGGCTGGCGGCTCCGGGAAGCCTGGGAGGTGAGCGCGACACCCGAGCAGTACCGCGCATACATCCAGCGTTCTCGCGGCGAGTTCAGCTACGCGAAGCCGGTATACGTCGAGCTCCTGACCGGCTGGATCAGCGACCGCACCGCCTGCTACCTGGCGAGCGGAAAGCCCGCGGTCGTGCAGGACACGGGTCCGAGTCGCTTCCTGCTCGACGCGGAGGGTGTCTTCCGCTTCAGGACCGTTGACGAAGCCGCGCGTGCGCTCGCGCGCGTCGAGTCCGATTACGAGCGGCAGTGCCGCTCGGCGCGTGCGCTGGCTGAGGAGCATTTCGACGCGCGCCGCGTGGCCGGGCGGGTGCTGGAGCGCGCGCTCGCGGAACCGGTCAGGCAGCGCGCGCGAGCCGTGGGGGTCTGATGGGACCGGCGGTCAGCATCGATCAGCTTCGCTCCGCCCTGGAGGAGCGCGAGGAACCCGGCGTGGCCGAGCTGCTCGATGTACTGGGGACTGTCATGGGCGACGCGGGTGCCGCCGGATGGTCCGAGCCCATCCCGTTGAAGCGCCGCGTCTACCGGCTGCGATTCAACGGCGGTCACGGAGCGCGCTCGGTCATCCTCAAGCGCAGCGAACCCGCGGTCGCTCAGCGCAATCGATGGGTCGCCGAGCGCTGGCTGCCCGCCCTGGGACTCGGTGATCACTGTGCGACGCTGCTCGCCAGCGCGTCGGAGCGCGAGGGTCAGTGGCTCTGGCAGATCTACGAGGATCTTGGGGAGGACACGCTCGAACGACAGCACGACCAGCCGCGCGTCGCGGCGACGACAGACCTCATCGCCGAGCTGCACGTTCGTGGCGCCGGACACGCGCTGCTGCCCGAGGTCCGGAGTTACGGCAGGGACTTTGGTATCTCTTTCTTCACCGCCAACGTCGGCGATGCGATCCGTGGCCTCGACCGGATCGACGGCGAACGTACGCCCCAAGAGCTGCGGTCGCTCCGCGCGCGTTTACTTCGGCGGATGTATCCCCTACTCGCCGACATGCCGAGGCGTGCGGAGGTTCTCAATGAAGCGGGCGGCCCGGACACGCTCCTGCACGGTGACCTGTGGCGTGACAACGTCTTCGTCACGCTCTGGTCGGAGGCTGCACGTGTCCAGCTCATCGACTGGGATCACGTGGGTGTCGGGCCGCTCACCTACGATCTCTCGACTTTTCTGCTGAGGTTTCCGTCGGCCGAGCGGCGGTGGATCCTCGATCGGTACCGACAGAAGGTGTCCGGGGCCGGTTTGCGGTTGCCTACCGAACGCGAGCTCAACGTGTTGTTCGAGACTGCCGAGTACGCGCGCTTCGCCAATCGCGTGTCCTGGGCCGCGATGGCCTGGCTGCACGAGGGCGCGGAGTGGGTCCCCATCGAGCTTGCCGAGATCGAGCGCTGGTTCGACGACTGGCGCCCCACTCTCGCTGAATGACGGCCTCAGACGTTTTCGCGGGTCTGAGAAGGAGCGGCTAGTTGCGGGTCCTGGTCACCGGGGGCGCGGGATTCATCGGCAGCCACGTCGTCGACGCGATGCTCGCTCGCGGCGACCAAGTCCTCGTGGCCGACGATCTATCGACAGGCGACCGCGCGAACCTGGACAAGCGCGCGGAGCTACGGATCGCGGATATCTCGAGCGCGACCACGCTCGCCGAGGCATTTCGCGGCGCGCGCACGGACGCGGTCGTGCACTTCGCCGCGAAGACCAAGGTTGTCGAGTCGATGGAAAAGGAGGCGCTCTACCGGCGGGTGATCGTCGATGGCACGCGGAACGTACTCAACCTCGCGGAGACGCTCGGCGCGCGCACGTTCGTGAACATCTCGACAGGCGGGGCGATCTACGGCGAGACCCCGGTGTGCGCCGCGGAGACGGCTCCGACGGCTGCCGTGTCAAACTACGGCCGGTTCAAGGCCGAGGCCGAGAGGCTCGTGGCCGCGAGCCGCCTCCTCTCGATCACTCTCCGCCTCGCGAATGTCTACGGCGCGCGCCAGCGCAAGGATCTCGAGGGCGGCGTCATCGCCATCTTCGTCGGCTGCTGGGCGCGCGCGGAGCCGATCACCGTCTACGGCGATGGCCGCTACGAGCGGGACTACGTTTACGTCGCGGATGTCGTCGAGGCCGTGCTCGCGGCGCTCGGGGGCAAGCACCGCGGCATCTACAACATCGGAACCGGAGTTGCGACGAGCGTCAACGAGCTCGTGTCCGCGCTCACGGCGGTGCTCGGACCCCCGGCCGGAGTTCGCCGCGCCCCGCCGCGCGCGGGAGAGGTCCTCCGCGCCTGCGTCGATCCGTCGAAGGCTGGACGGGACCGTCTATGGCGGTCCCGGACGGCGCTCGCCGACGGGCTTCGGCTCACCGCGCTGGCGGAGGGTGCTGATCTACAGTCGGACGCCGCGCCGTCAGTAGGAGGCGCGGGCTCAGGGGGAGAAAGCCGATGAGAAAGCTCGTCGTTGCGCTCGTCATGCTCGCGGGTATCACGATCACCATCGGTCCGGCAGACCGCGCGGCGGCGCGCCCGATCCTGCCCGAGGGCGGGATGGCCACGAAACGCTCCATCGATGCGGATGTGGCCGGATTCGACAGGCAGCACGGTCCGCACTCACAGATCGAGTGCACGGTCGCGGCGGGCGGCGCGTCGAACGTCAGGCTCGACTGCGACGATCCGTTCCCGAACAACGAACCGGATATCGAGGTCGACCCCGACGACCCCTTGCACATGATCGCCAGCTCGAACGACTACGGGACGTGCTGCGATCAGTTCTATACGACGTTCGACGGCGGACAGACGTGGATCACCGGGAACATGTCGCGGGAGAAGCCGCTGAAGATCGGCAGCGACCCGGTCACTGTCTTCGACCGGAAGCACAGGGTCGCCATTCATGCGTCGCTCAGCTTCTCGGTGCAGCACGCCAGCGGGACGCAGGCCTGCGACGGCGACGTCGTCGCCTCGATCTCGCGCGACGGCGGCAAGACGTGGGAGATCCCGGTGCTCGTCGACGACGGTCAGGGCTGCGACTTCAGCGCGACGCAGCTCTTCAACGACAAAGAGTGGATCGTCACCGACAACAACCCCACCTCGCCGTTCTACGGCCGGACCTACCTCACCTGGTCGAAGTTCGAGTCGCACAACGGCATGTACGCGTCATCGGCGATCTTCGAGGCGCAGAGCGACGATGGCGGCGACCATTGGTCGACCCCACAGAAGATCTCCGGATCCAACCCGGCGCTCTGCACCGCGCAGGTCAGCGGGCCGGCCGGCGAATGCGACGAGAACCAGTTCTCCGTCCCGACGGTGCGCCCGGACGGGACCGTGTTCGTCGCGTTCCAGAACGAGCAGAACGAGGCGCTCTGGGAGCGCGGCGAGCAGTTCGACGACCAGTACCTCATCGTGAAGTCCACGGACGGCGGTGTGACCTGGTCAGCGCCGTCGTTCGTCGTGGGGATCGAGGACGGGAATCGGGACTACCCGCTCAACGTGCTCGGCCGACAGACCCTCAGCGGCTATCAGTTGCGGGTGAACTCCGGCGGGAACATCGTCGCGAGCCCACGGACCGGCGAGCTGTTCCTCGTGTTCTCGGACAACCGGAACGGCAGGCACGACAGTGACCGACCCGTCACGAACATCGACGTCTTCCTCATGCGCTCGTCTGACGGCGCCAGTTGGACGGGACCGACACGCGTCGACGCGAGCGGCAGCGACCAATGGTTTCCCTGGGTTGAAGTGAACCCGGCCACGGGAGCGATCGGCGTGCTCTACAACGACCGGTCGACCGCCGACCCCACTCTGTACAACGCGGCGCTCGCTCAGGGCACGCCGGGCGCTCTGTCGAAGACGATCGTGAGCACCGCGGCATCGCACCCGACCGAATCACGCTTCTTCCGTGCCGGGATCGCGGGCTGCGAGAACTGCGCGACCTTCCACGGCGACTACATCGCGATCGCCTACGGGAGTGACGGGAAGGCGAACCTGACGTGGACCGACATGCGCGACGTCGATCCGCAGATTCCCACGCGGTTCGATCAGTTCATCTACTTCGCGCAGCGCTAGAACGCACATCGCGCGGGGCCGGCCCGAGTGGGGCCGGCCCCGTCGGTAGCGCCTAAGTCCCAATACCTGAGCTAGCCGCGCCTCCGTTCGCGTACCGCCGCGAGGATGTGCGCCGTCAGCTCAGCTCGCGAAGCGACCAACGCTGTTTCCGGCGACGCGATCTCGTATGCGCGCACGATGTCTCGAAGATGTTGGGGGTCGAGCGCTGCGAGCTGATCGATAAGGAGATCCTCTCCTTGCGCAAACACGGCGTACGGATCAAGGATCGCGTCCGGCTTCGGTCCAGCAACGATCACTTTGCGTATGAGGGGCGCCGGTGTCTCGAACAGCGGAGGCGCCACTTCCGTTGCGATAGCGATGGGGCGTTCGCGCGCACGCTCGAGTGCCCCTTCGAGGTATGTCGGAGTGATGCCTGTTGCCCACTCGACAGCCGACTCACGATCTCTCTGTGTCGTTTCACGAGGGGTTCGCACAGGAAACTGGCCGGCGCTGAGTGGGATGAACTCGATCCACGCTTCCCATTTTTCCTTTAGGGGCCGGCCGCATGCGCGTGCGGCCCACACGCTCGCATCTTTGCCGTTGACGTTCTCGTACTCGACGAGGACTTCCGTCATGACTGATCCTCCCCGGACCCCGCCGGACAGTCCGGCGGGGTCCCAAGGGATCACTCGCTGTTGCGACGGGTCAGTTGGCCACGATCTCGATGGGCGTGCCCGGCTGGATGCCGAGCTCCGTCAACGTGCGATCGAAGTCCTGTTCCCGGTACTCCTTGCCCGCGACGCGGAAGCGCACCCCACCTTGCGGGAGACGCTGGCCGCCGGTCTTCCCGACCTCGCCGATGACGTCGCGAAGCGTTAGCACGGACGGGTCGCCCTGTACCTTGTGCGACTGACCCTCCGGGCTCTTCACCGTGAACTGGGATTGCTGCATGTCGTTCCTCCTACGACGCGGCGGTGTCCGCAGGAAGAGGAGCCGCAGGACACATGCCGCACGCGCAACCCGCGGGCGGGCTTGGCTCTCGTCCGCATGCGCGCCCGAGCACCGTGTAGACGCGCAAGCGTTGGAAGGTATGGGGATAGACCGACCTCGGTGGGCGGGCTGACCTTCACATGAGCCTTTGACGCTGACCCGTCGCGGCGGCCGTCTCGATCGCGCTCAGCATGCGATGGCGCTTGACCGCATCGTCGAAGGTCGGGCAGAGGCGCGTTCCCTGGCGATAGTCGCAGGCAAAGCGCGCCCACGCCTGCGCGACGTTCGTGCCAAGACCCGGTTGCGGCGGCGCCCACCGATACTCCTCCGGCACGGGCAGGATCTCGAGCGAGGTCTGCGCTCCCTTGCCGCCGCGCACGGTCATCTCGAAGAGCTGGGCCTGGCCGCCGTCGGCGGTCAGCTGCAGATCGCCGTCGGTACCGTTGATCTCCCACAGCAGGTTGGTGCCGCGCGAGCTCCCACCGCGGTAATGGATCGAGAATGCGGCCCCGCCTTCGAGCAATCCGCTCACGGCCACCTGATCATCCACGGCCATCGGCTTACTCTCGCCCATCCCCGCAACGGTGAAGGACTTTCGGCGCATCGTCATGGTGGCCGAGAGCTCTCGGATCTCGCCGAGGCAGTGACAGAGCGCGTCTGCCGCGTGGCCGAGCGCGATCGAGAGCATCGTCGCGCCGTTCTTCTTGTCGTTGAGGTACGCGTTGAACGGCTCGACCGTCGGTCCCCAGCCCATTCCCGAACCGATCAACGTGGTGGACAGCACCTCACCGACGTAGCGTTGCTTGATCAGGTCCCGCACGTACGCCACCGACGGCGCGGAGCGGGCCTGCAGGCCGGACACCGCGAGGACGCCCTTTTGCTTCGCCAGAGCGGCCAGGGTCTCCGCCTCTTTCAAGCCGTTGCCGAGCGGCCATTCGCAGTACACGGCCTTGCGCGCATTGAGCGCCGCCGTCGCGAGCTCGAGGTGATGCGGCACTTTCACGGTGACGGCGACGACGTCAACGCTCGTGCTGTCCACGAGCTCTTGATGATTGTCGTAGGCGAGAGGCACGCCAAAGAGCTTGCTGGCGGCGTCGGCAGACTCGCGTCGCGTGGTCGAAAGCGCCGTGATCTCAAAGTCATCGGACAGCGACTTCAACGCGGGAATGTGCGCTTGCTTCGCCCACCCGCGATCCGGATCGGCGCCGATGATCCCGACACGGATCTTCTTGGACCGGCGGTTGCCCGTCGCGATCTGGATCAGACCGCTCAAGCGACCGCGGCCACTTCAGCGGCCTTGAGCATTTCGACCTCGAGCGCGAGCTTGACCTCTTCGCCGACCAGGAAGCCGCCGGTCTCGAGTGCGACGTTCCAGGTCAGGCCCCAGTCCTTGCGGTTGATGCTCGTGTGCGCGCTGAAACCCGCGTGGACGCCACCCATCGGATCCTTCGCCTGACCTGAGTACACGACGTCCAGCGTGACCGGCCGCGTCACGTTCCGGATGGTCAGGTCGCCGGTCATCCTGTACTGATCGTGAGCCGCGCGCTCGATGCGCGTGCTCTTGAAAGTGATGGTCGGGAACTGCTCGACGTCCAGGAAGTCAGGCGACTTGAGGTGCGCGTCGCGACGCGCATCGTTGGTGATCAGCGAGTGGGTATCGATCGTCGCTTCCACCGAAGAGGCAGTGAAGTCATCCTCGTTGAGATCGATCGCTGCCCGCACCTTGGTGAAATGCCCTTTCACCGTCATGAGGCCCATGTGCTTGGCGGAAAATTCGACCTGCGTGTGCATTGGATCAACGGTCCAGCTCATATCTCTGTCCTCCCAGCCGGGTCGGCTCCCCCCAAGAAACTGTGCGCTCGACAATAGTTGCGAAGCGTACTATCGTCAAGCGTAAAGATCATGCGTGAACTGTGCGCAGCACAAACAATGGCTTAGGTTCGAGCCGTGAGCGTGATCAGCCGGAAAGCCCCAGCGCGGTCGGAGCGCAAACCTTCGCTCCGGCCACGGGCCAAGGATCTGGAGGTTGCGGAGCTCGGCCGGAAGCTTCTGACCCTTCCACGACTGAACGCCTGGGGCGCTTTCCTGACGGCGCACAAAGCGCTGGAAACCATCCTCAGTCGGGAGCTCGAGTCAGCCTGTGAGCTGCCCCTCACGTGGTTCGATGCACTCGCCCAACTACGTATGGCGCCAGCCCAGCGCCTCACGATGACCCACCTCGCCACCGCCCTCTTGTTCAGCAAGAGCGGGCTGACGAGGCTCATCGATCGGATGGAGGAGGCCGGGCTGGTCCAGCGACTCGCCCGCCCGGGCGATAGGCGGAGCTTGCACATCGCGCTGACGGACTCGGGCGAACAAAAGTTCCGGAAGGCGCTACCGATCCACCTGGACCATGTCAAACGCCATTTCGCGGCACACATTGAAGACGACGAAGCTGCCGCCGTCGAGTCAGCGCTGGTGCGGATGGCCAACGCCGTCCGTCGAGAAAGCTCGTTGATCCAACTCGGTGGGCAGAGAGGGAATCGAACCCCCACAGCCAAAGGCGGCTGATCTACAGTCAGCGGAGCTCACCACACTGCTCAATCTGCCCGGGACACACAGATTTTAGGGCTTTCGCCTGCGGCGGACCACCCCCACAGAATCAGCACGTGGACGAACGCACCCTGCGCATCGCGGTCCTTCTTTCGGCTCACGTCATCTTCCTCTCCGCCGCTGCGCTGCGCATCATTCGCGGTCAGCGCGGCCACCAGCTCGTCGCAAGCGCGCCGTGGGCGATCCAGTACTACCCGCCCCTCGTCTGGCTGCCCTTCCTGGTCGCGTACATCCAGCCTTTCGCGGTGGACCTCGACCGCGTCGTCCGCTACGTCGGCTTCGGCGTGTGCATCGCGTCCGCGCTCTTCGGGGCGTGGGCGATGTGGTCGCTCGGACGCAGCTACGGCATCCGCCTCGACATCTTCGCCGGTCATCTGCTGAAGACCGACGGCCCGTACGCGGTCGTGCGCCATCCGATGTATCTCGGGATCGTCGTCTTCAACCTCGGGGCGTCGCTCGCGCTCGCGAGCCCGCTGCTCCTCGCCGCGACGGCGCTCGTCGTCGCGCCGTTCACCGCGCTGCGCATCTCCTACGAGGAGCGCGTGCTGCGCGAGGCGTTCGGCGACCGCT
>VBJD01000195.1 GCA_005887995.1 Chloroflexota bacterium | reverse complement strand
GACGCTCGCGACGTTCTTCCGCATCGTGATGCCCCTCTCGGTCCCCGCGCTCGCGTCGCTCACGATCTTCCAGTTCCTCTGGGTCTGGAACGATCTCCTCGTCGCGCTCATCTTCCTCGGCGGCACGCCCGCGGTCGCGCCGATGACCGTCACGATCAGCAACCTCGTGAACTCGCTCGGGCAGGACTGGCAGCGCCTCACCGCGGCCGCGTTCATCTCGATCGCGCTGCCACTCGCCGTGTTCCTCGGACTGCAGCGCTACTTCGTCCGCGGCATCCTCGCCGGATCGGTCAAGGGCTAGCGATGCACGACTCGGTCGAGGGCTGAGCGGTGCACGAGGTCACCGTCGGGATGAAGCACCTCGCCGACTACAAGACGGTCATCGGCGACGAGCGGTACGACGAGCTGCGCGCGCTCGCCGCGGCGGCGAAGGGCCGCAGCATGGTCCACATCAACGCGACGGCGTACGGCGGTGGCGTCGCGGAGATCCTGCAGAACCTCATCCCGCTGCTGCGCGACGCGGGCGTCGACGCGCACTGGTGGGTCCTCGACGCGCCGGCGGAGTTCTTCGACATCACGAAGAAGCTCCACAACGCGCTTCAGGGCATGCCCCTCGAGCTGTCCGAGCGTGAGCGCTCGCTGTTCCTCGACGTCTCACGCGAAAACGCGGCGGCGATGCCGCGTGCGGACGTTGTCCTCGCGCACGATCCGCAGGCTGTCGCACTGCACCACTTCGCGAGCACCAAGGCCGCGGGCTGGGTCTGGCGCTGCCACATCGACCTCACCACCGCGCACCAGCCTGTGTGGTCGTTCCTCCGTCCGTTCGTGCAGGAGCACGACGCGTCCATCTGGACGATGCCGCAGTTCGTGCGGCCGGACCTCGGGTCACAGCGCGTGCTCATCCAGACGCCCACGATCGATCCGCTCTCGGAGAAGAACCGCGGCATGCCTATCGCCGATGCGCGCGAGATCGTGAAACGGCTCGGCATCGACGTCGATCGGCCGATCCTCCTGCAGGTCTCGCGCTTCGACCCCTGGAAGGACCCGCTCGGCGTCATCGACGCGTACCGCCTCGCAAAGCGCAACGTGCCTGGGGTGCAGCTCGTGATGATCGGCTCGCTCGCGGACGACGATCCAGAAGGCGCCGAGTACCTCGCGAAAACGAAGGCCCACGCCGGAGATGACAAGGACGTCCATGTCTTCACGAACCTCGACGGCGTGAAGGACCGCGAGGTCAGCGCGTCTCAGATCGTCTCGACGATCGTCCTCCAGAAGTCACTGCGCGAGGGCTTCGGGCTCGTCGTCGCGGAAGCGCTGTGGAAGGGCATCCCCGTGATCGGCGGGAACGTTGGCGGCATCGTCGTGCAGATCGAGGACGGCGTATCCGGCTTCCTCGTCTCCAGCGTCGAGGAGACCGCGAAGCGCGCGGTGCAACTACTGAAGGACGCCGGCATGCGCCGTCGCATGGCCGACGCGGGGCGCGAGCGCGTGCGCGACCGCTTCCTCATCACGCGAGACCTGCGCGACCAGCTCCAGCTCGTCGCGTCGTTGTCACGAGCGCACGACAGAACCGGCTGATCAGACGAAGGGGTCCCGGACGCGCACTCCCTCGAATTTTCGAAAGTCGCGATCGTGGCTCCACAGTGTGCCGATGCCGTTCTCTCTCATCAGGGCGACGAGATGCGCGTCGGAAACGAGATTTCCCCTTACAACGACACCTGAGGTCACCGCGCCATACATGCGCCAGAAGTCGTCACCCTCACCCAAGGCGCGCGCGTGCGGGAGCCCGAGCAGTTGGCTGACGTTCGCAGTCGCGGTCTCAACGGGAAGCGGTCGGGGAAAGATCGCCGGATGTGTCGCGAGCCGCAGATAGCCCATCAGCACCGGCCAGAGCAGATACAGAAGGTCGGGTCCGCGCGCGAGTCGTTCCAGCAGTTCAGTTGCCTTCGTATGGAACGAACTCGACTCGTCGGACGCGTAGAGCAGCACATTGACGTCGACCGTCGCGCTCATCGATCCCCGAGGGCCTGCCGCACCGACTCCTTATCCTCGAGATCGATCTTCGAGGGGCCCATCCGTGCTGTTCGCCAGTGAAACTCGGGTTGGCCGCTTCGCCCACGCCTCTGCTCGAGCGCTGGCCCAACGAGTTCCGAGATCACGTCACCGACGCTCTTGCCCTGGTCCTTCGCTCGGCGCTTCACTTCCCGTAGCACGGACCCGTCGAGGTTCAGCGTCGTTCGCGGCATGATGCGTGATGCTATTGGACACAGCATCTGATGTCAATCCGCGTGGTGGCGCTGCGTGAACTATGGCGATGCGTCAGGGTGCGGTGTGCGCGAGCGCGGCATTGATGCCCGGCTTGGCGGCATCCACGACGAGCACGTCGGCCGAAGCGAAGTCCGGTCTGCCGTTCCAGTACTGCAGGATGTAGTCAGAACCGAAGGGCGGGTGGAAGCCGATGCGGTAGCTCCCGTTGCGCACCACCGCGGTGTAGCTGCCGTCGTTCGCGGTGAGCTTCACGAGGAATTCCTGGCAGCAGCTGGCCGGGTTGATCGTCACACCCACCTGGCCGATCCCCGCGCCGCTCACGGCGTCGGTCACTCGACCGCTGATGCGGAAGCCGACCTCGAGTTGCGCATCGATGCCTGTGGTCGGTCCCGCGACCGTGAGGAGGTCAGCCGCGTCCCGGTTGGGCTTGTCGTTCCAGTACTCGAGGACGTAATCGGTCGCGTCCGGCGGCTGGAAGTTGATGCGGTACGCACCCGCGCGCACGTACACCGTGTAGCGGCCGTCGGGACCCGTCGAGGAGAACGCGTTGTAACAGCACAGAGCCGCGGGATCTTCGCGCGCGGCGACGATGCTCACATTCGGCACCCCGGCGCCTGACGGATCGGTGACGCGGCCGCTCACCGGGATCCCGTGCACGAGCGACGCGTTCATCGCGGTCAGATCCACTCCCGCCGACGGCACGGTGAGCAGATCGGCCTCGGCGAAGTCCGGCCTCGCGTTCCACCACTGCTCGAGGAAGTCGCTCCCGAACGGCGCGAAGAAGCTGATCCGATACGTGCCGGCGGTGACGAGCACGGTGTACGTGCCGTCGCCGCGGGTCTGCGTGCCATAGAACACGCCACCGGGCGCGGTCGGCTGCGCGGTGACGTTGACGCCAGCGACGCCGACGCCCGGCGCCGACGCGTCCGTCACGCGGCCGCTGAGGCGGAACGCCGGGTCAAGCACCTCGTTGACGTTGGCCATGTCGGCGACGACGAGCAGCGCGTCGGCGTGTCCGAAGTCGGGCTTGTCGTTATACCAGCGCTGGGCGTAGCTCGGTCCGGGATC
>VBJD01000194.1 GCA_005887995.1 Chloroflexota bacterium | reverse complement strand
ACGAACGGCTTGAAGAGCTCGAGCGCCATCTTCTTCGGCAGACCGCACTCGTGGAGCTTGAGGTCGTTGCCGACGACGATGACCGAGCGGCCCGAATAATCCACGCGCTTGCCGAGCAGGTTCTGGCGGAACCGGCCCTGCTTGCCGCGGAGCATGTCGGAGAGGCTCTTCAGCTTGTGGTTGCCGGTCCCGGAGATCGCGCGGCCACGGCGGCCGTTGTCCATGAGAGCGTCGACCGCCTCCTGGAGCATGCGCTTCTCGTTGCGGATGATGATCTCCGGCGCGCCGAGCTCGAGCAGTCGCTTCAGCCGGTTGTTGCGGTTGATGACGCGGCGGTAGAGGTCGTTGAGGTCGCTCGTCGCGAAGCGGCCGCCGTCGAGCTGCACCATCGGGCGCAGGTCGGGCGGGATGACCGGGAGGATCGTGAGGATCATCCATTCCGGCGACGCGTGGCTCTTGAGCAGCGCCTTCAGCAGGCGCAGCCGCTTGATCGACTTCTTGCGGCGCTGGCCGGTGGTGCTGCGCATGTCCTTCGCGAGCTCGAGCGCGAGCTTCTCCATGTCGAGCTGGCGGATGATCTCGAGCACCGCCTCGGCGCCCATCTGCGCCTTGAAGAAGCGGAACTTCTCGCTCTTCTCGCGGAACTCGGGCTCGGTGAGGACCTGCATCCACTTGATCTCGTCGGCGGCGTCGCGCTTGGTGCGCGCCTCGTCGCGGACGACCTGCACGTCCGGCGCGATCTCCTGCTTCACGATGCCGAGGTCCTGATCGGCGCGCATGCGGATGTCGGCGATCTTCTTCTCCGCGTCGCTGCGGGTCTGCTCCTCTTCCTTGCGGCCCGCCTTCACCATCGCGTCGAGCTGCTTTTGAAGGCTGCGCTGCAGCTGCGTCAGCATCGTGCGCGTGATGTTGTTGCCCTTCTCGACGATGGTGAGCTCGGCCTGCTTGAAGACGATGTCCTTCTTCGCCGGCTTGGAGAGGCCGTCCTCGAGCTCCTCCTTCACCTTCGCCGCGGCGGTCGTGAGCGCGTCGGTGTCCTGCGCGAGCTGCTCCTCCTGCTGACGGACCTTCTGCTCCGTCGCGGTGCGGATGCGCATGATCTCGTTGTTCGCGCGCGACTCGATCGCGCCGGTGCGGTCCGAGATCGTCTGCTCGAGACGGCGGATCTTGCCCTCCGCCTCGTCCTGGATCGCCTGCGACGAGCGCTCCTTCTGGTGCTCGTCGATGTGCGTCACGACGTAGAGCGCGAAGTAGAGGATGCGCTCGAGGTTGCGCGGCGACATGTCGAGGAGGATGCCGAGACGGCTCGGCGTCCCCTTGAAGAACCAGATGTGCGACACCGGCGAGGCGAGCTGGATGTGGCCCATGCGCTCGCGACGGACCTTCGCGCGCGTCACCTCGACGCCGCACTTGTCGCAGATGATCCCCTTGTACCGGATGCGCTTGTACTTGCCGCAGTAGCACTCCCAGTCGCGGGTCGGCCCGAAGATGCGCTCGTCGAAGAGGCCGTCCTTCTCGGGACGCAGGGTGCGGTAGTTGATCGTCTCCGGCTTCGTCACCTCGCCCGACGACCACGTGCGGATCTGGTCGGGCGACGCGAGCGAGATGCGGATCGCGTTGAACTCGTTGACTTCAAGCATTTGCGTTTACTCCCCGCTCTCGAGGCCGCTGATGTTGATGCCGAGATCCGGCGACGCGTACGCGGACGCGTCCTCGATGAACCGGATCTCCTCTTCGGCGTCGTTCAGCACTTCGACCGAGAGGCCGAGCGACTGCAGCTCCTTGATAAGCACCTTGAATGATTCCGGCACTCCCGGCGGCTGGATGTCCTCGCCCTTCACGATCGCCTCGTAGGTCTGGACGCGGCCCATGACGTCGTCGCTCTTCACGGTGAGCAGCTCCTGGAGGATGTACGCGGCGCCGTAGGCCTCGAGCGCCCACACCTCCATCTCGCCGAAGCGCTGACCACCGAACTGCGCCTTGCCACCGAGCGGCTGCTGGGTGATGAGCGAGTACGGACCTGTCGAGCGCGCGTGGATCTTGTCCTCGACGAGGTGGTGCAGCTTCATCATGTAGAGGTAGCCGACGGTGATCTCCTGCTGGAACGGCTTGCCGGTGCGGCCGTCGCGGAGCTCGACCTGGCCCTTCTCCGGCAGGCCTGCCTCGCGGAGGGCGCTCTTGATCGCCGCTTCCTTCGCGCCGTCGAAGACGGGCGTGGAAACGTGCATGCCGATCGCCTCCGCGGCCCAGCCAAGGTGCGTCTCCAGGATCTGGCCGATGTTCATACGCGACGGAACACCGAGCGGGTTGAGCACGATGTCGACGGGCTTGCCGTCCGGAAGGAACGGCATGTCCTCGACCGGCAGGATCTTCGCGATGACGCCCTTGTTCCCGTGGCGACCGGCCATCTTGTCGCCGACGCTGATCTTGCGCTTCTGCGCGACGGCGACGCGGATCATCTTGTTCACGCCCGGCAGGAGCTCGTCGTTGTTCTCGCGGCTGAACACCGCGACGTCAACGACCTTGCCGTGCTCGCCCGACGGGAGCCGCAGCGAGGAGTCCTTCACCTCGCGCGCCTTCTCACCGAAGATCGCGCGGAGGAGTCGCTCCTCGGCGGTGAGCTCGGTCTCGCCCTTCGGCGTGATCTTGCCGACGAGGATGTGCTGCGGGCCGACCTCGGCGCCGATGTAGACGATGCCGTTCTCATCGAGATCGGCGAGCGCCTCCTCACCGACGTTCGGGATGTCCCGCGTGATCTCCTCGGGCCCGAGCTTGGTGTCGCGGGCCTCGCACTCGTACTTCTCGACGTGGATGCTCGTGAAGCGATCGTCCTGCACGAGACGCTCGGACAGGATGATCGCGTCCTCGTAGTTGCCGCCCTCCCAGGGCATGAACGCGACGAGGA
>VBJD01000199.1 GCA_005887995.1 Chloroflexota bacterium | reverse complement strand
TGGGCTCCGATGGGACCGCGGTTGCCCGTCTGACGACGAACAAGAACTTCGATGGGACGCCGAGCTATTCACCGGACGGCGCGAAGATCGCGTTCACGAGCGACCGCGACGGCAACCTTGAGATCTACGTCATGAACGCGAACGGCACGGGCCAGACGCGCCTCACGAACAGTGGGCAAGCGGACTTCAACCCCGCCTACTCGCCCGACGGCACGAAGATCGTCTTCACGAGCACGCGTAGCGGCAACGCCGAGCTTTGGATCATGAACGCGAACGGCACGAGCCCGACTCGGCTCACGACGAACATGGCGATCGACTCCGGCGCGGTGTGGTCGTCGACGAACCGGATCGCGTTCGCCAGCCGGCGCGATGGCAACCTCGAGATCTACGCCGTCGACCCGAACGGCGCCAACCTCACGCGCCTGACGAACAACACGACGCCAGATATCAATCCGGACTGGTCAGCCGATGGCACGAGGATCGCGTTCAGCAGCTTCCGTGACGGCAACTTCGAGATCTACGTCATGAACGCCAACGGTTCAGGACAGACCCGCCTCACGAATAAGGCGGGCGCCGACACGCAGCCCGACCTGCGTTAACCGCGCTCCCTACGCGCTCTCGAGGCGTCGCAGATCCAGCGCTGCCCCGAGCTCGGTGAACGTCGTGCGCGCCTCGGCGAGAAGCCGCGGCGCTTCGGCGCGGCGCGTATCGTCGGCCGGGAGCAGCAGATAGGCACGGGCAAGCGCAGCAAGCGTGCGCGCGGCCTCCTGTCGCTCGTCGCCACGCGATAGAAGCGCGCGGCTCTCCTCGAGCGCCGCGATGGCGGCGTCGCGAGCGCCGCGCTCGAGATGCGCCAGCCCGATCACCTGCAACATGTAGCCGCTGCGCTGCGTGAGCTCGGCCTCCCGGGCGAGTGAAAGCGCGCGCGTGGCTGTGGCGAGCGCTTCGATCGGATCATCCGCCACGTACGACTGCGCAAGATCGCGCAGGGCGTCGATCATGTACGTCCGATTGCCCGCGCGTTCGTATTCCCGTAGCGCCTCGCGGATGTCCTCGCGGCCCGGCGTGCGCTCGCCCAACTCGACCTTGGTCGCGCCCAGGCCCAGCAGGGCCATACCGATCCCGGTGACCCACCCGATCGAGCGTGCGATCGCCAGTGAGCGCTCGTAGCTCGCGTACGCCTCGGCGAGCTCGCCGCGCTGGTAATGCACTTCGGCCACGTTCGCGAGTCCGAGGGCCAGGCCGAGCTGGTCACCGATCCGCTTCCGTATCGCGTTGGCCCGGTCGTACGCGGCCCGCGCCTCGTCGAGGCGGCTGTGGCGACGGCTGACGACGCCGATGTTGTGCTCGAGCGCGGCCTGCCCGAGCTGGTTCCCCAGCGCTTCATACAGGGCGAGGCTCTGCCGGTCGAAGGCCAGCGCCTTCTCGAGATCGCCGCGATGGTGGCTCACGGTGCCCATGTGCTTGAGGGCTTCCGCCCGTGCTTCGTCGTCGCCGGCGGCCTCCGCCGCGGTGACTGCCGCCTCGAGCCGCTCCTGAGCCTCGTCGTAGCGACCGCTCCGCCACGCGATCTCGCCCATCGCGAGGAGCGAATGCGCGCGCTCGCCGGGCGCGTCGCTGAGCGCGTCGATCACCTCGCCGAACACCGCCGCGGCACCCGCCACGTCGCCCTGGATGTGTCGTACCACGGCGCTCTTGCGGCGGACACGTCCACGGGACACCGGATCAGTCGCGCCCAGCGCGTCCAGCGCGCCGGCATAGCGCGCGAGCGCGTCGTCGTAGCGTCCGATGACGCGGAGGACGTCACCCAGCGCTTCTAGACCATCGGCGCGTCCGAGGGAGTCCGCTGAGGCACGCTCGACCGCGGCGGCGAAGTAGTCGAGTGCCTCGGTGTTCGCGTACAGCCGCTGCGCGCGGTGACCCGCTCGGAGGAGCCAGTGCACGGCCTTCGGGTCGTCGTCGCCGCGCCGATAGTGGAACGCGAGCGTGTCGATGAATTCGTCCATGCGCTGCTCGAAGAGCGTGATGTACGCGTCGCCCACGGCGACGTGCGTGCGCCGCCGATTCGTGACGAGCTGGGTGCGATACGCGACCTCCTGCACGAGCGCGTGCACGAACGCGTACGTCGGCTCGGCGACCGCGACGCGCGAGACAAAGCGCTCGTCCTCGAGCGTCCCGAGTGACGTCGCGTACTCGGCCTCAGGCGTGACGCGCTCGAGCACCCGCGTCCAGAACGTTCGGCCGATCACCGCGGCGTCCTGCGCGACCCGGCGTGGCGCTTCATCGAGATCGTCCAGATGCGCCTCGAGGAGGTCCTGGACGGTGCCGGGCACGGTGACCTCCTTGCCCGGCTTCAGCGATCGCACGACCTCTTCGATGAAGAACGGGTTGCCGCCGGTGCGCTCGAGGATGAGCGTCTTCGTCGGCGCATCGAGGGGCGCGGTCGCGAGCCGGTCGATGAGCTCCGAGGCAGCGTCGTCCGAGAGCGACTCGAGACCGAGGACCTCCGCCTGCCAGGTGATATCGGTCCGCTCGCGGGCCGTCGTCACGAAGAGGCACCGCAGGTCACGCATCGTGCCCACGAGCTCCGCGATGACCTCAGCCGAGGACACGTCGCGCCAGTGAAGATCCTCCACGACGATGACGAGCGGCGCGGCCGCGGCGCGGCCCGCGAGCGCCCCGCGGAGGAGCGACAGGAGCAGACGGCGCTTGCCGGCCGGATCGAGCGGTGAGCGGACCTCGTACCCGATGAGCTCGAGGAGGAGCGCCACGGCTGCGTCGCCGTAGCTCGCGAAGTCCGGCGCCGCCGCGATCGCGGCTCGGGCGTTCGCTTCGTCATCGGCGGGACCGATCGCGAGCATCCGTCGGACGATGTCCGCGACGAGCGCGTACGGCGTCGCCTGCTCATAGGAGTTCGCGCGCGCGCGGAGCCGCGTCGTCTGGCCGGGCAGGCCCGACAGCAGCTCGCCGATGAGCCGCGTCTTCCCTACCCCAGCCTCGCCGTGCACGTGAACGATCTGCCCGCGCCCGGTCAGGGACGCGCGATAGAGACCGTAGAGACGCGCCAGCTCGTGAGCGCGACCGACGATCTTCGGGCCGCCCCGTGGGCTCGCGCGGCGCTCGAGCCCCAGGACGCGATAGACGGGCAATGGCTCGGACTTGCCCTTGACGAGGATCGCCTCGGGATCGCCGAAGAAGAACGCATTGCGCGTGAGAGCGCGTGTCGATTCGCTGATCAGCACGGCTCCTGGAGAGGCAGCCGCCTCGATGCGCTGCGCGGTGTTCACCGCATCGCCGGTCACGGTGTACGCGAGGACATCTCCGGACAGCAGGCCCGCGACGACCTCACCGGTGTTGACGCCGATACGGATCGAGATGGTGATGCCGTAGCTCCGCTCGAGCGTCTCGTTGAGCGACCTCGCGGACCGCTGAATCTCGAGCGCCGCGCGGACCGCGCGGATGCCGTCATCCTCGTGCGAAACCGGCGCGCCGAAGACGGCCATGACCGCGTCGCCGATGTACTTGTCGATCGTCCCCCC
>VBJD01000154.1 GCA_005887995.1 Chloroflexota bacterium | reverse complement strand
CGCGGCTCGCGCGCCGAGTCAGAGCGCTACGGAGCGGGCGGGGTCGCGGGCGCGGGCAGTGGTCCACCCCACACCGGTGCGTAGTGGCTCGCGAAGAAGTCTTGGTGGATCGCTTTGCCGCTCGCGTCGCTGACCGTGCGCGTGCGGAAGACGTCACGACCCTTCACCGAAACGCCCTTCGGGAACGCCGGATCGGCGGGCTGGTCCGGCGGCACGTCGACGAAGTTCTTCTGCAACGCATCGCTGAACGTGACCGTGCGCCCGGTCGGCATGCTCCACACGTCGAAGGTCACGAACGTGTCGCCGACCCACGACCACAGGAAGACCGGCACGTCGGTGTCGTTCGTCCAGCGGAAGTCGACGCCCGGATCGAACACGGCGGCGTCGAGGCCGAGCGGGTAGCGATCGATGAGATAGCCGTGCGCGTGCCGCTCGTCGATCTGATAGCCGAGCTTCGAGAGAGCGTTGAACATCGTCGTCGACACCTGGCATAGACCACCGCCGATGACGTTCTCGTCGGAGCGGTTCTGGATGATCGCTCCGGCGTACGCGTAGCCGCGCTCGACCGTGACCGGACCGAGCAGGTTCCAGAACGAGAACGACTGTCCGGGCATGATGACGACGCCGTCGAACTGCGACGCGCCCGTCGAGATGTTCGCGAAGCGGCTCCTGCTAGGCGGGAAGTACGTCGTGAACGTCGACGTCTTCGAGAGCTTCGGCAGCCACTCCTTCGCCTGGTCCGTGGTGAACGCGGTGCTGTCCGGGATCGCCGGCGCAGCGAGCTCGCGCGAGGCGGTCGTCGCTGACGTGAGGAGCTCCGCGAGCATGAGCGAGCGCATCTTGTCCTGATCGAGGCGGATGCCGTTCACACCCGCGATGACGCTGAGCGTCCCTTCCTTGCTGGCGCTGTACTTCGCGGCGACCGCGGGACGATCGAGCTTCACGCCGAGCGCCTTCACCCAGTCCGTCACGCGCGCCTCGTCGAGCGAAACGGTGTACCGGTAACGCGTGGCGGGGACGATCGCGCCGGCGGGCGGAGTGCTCAGCTCACCGGGCTTGGCGAGGACGCGGTCGATGACGAGAAGTGACGCGAGACCCGCGGCGTCCTCGGACACGACACGGTCCTCGACGCGCACGGTGAGCGGGGTGGTCGCTGCGCGTGCCTTCGCGAGCGCCTCGGCGAACCCGCTCGCGTCGACGGCCGGATACACCTCGCGCACCGACAGGTCGATCTTGCGATCCTGGAGCGACTGCGCAGCGAGCACCGACGCAGCGGTCGAGACGCGATCGAGCTGACGTCCGACGACCGGCTCGGTCACGACGAGACCCGTCGGCCCGACCGCAAGCGAGCCCGAGACAGCGGCGCGATCGGTGTCGCTCGAGACCTGCCCGAGCCATGCATCGAGCGCACCGCCCTGGGCCTGCAGCGTGAACGCCACGCGCGCGTCGCCGCGAAGCGCGTCGGCCCACGCCGCAAGGCGCTCGACCGCCCCGCCCGACTTGCCGAAAGCGATCGCCGTGTCAGCCGCCGCTGCGACGTCGGGTCGTACGCCGAGCGCCCCGTTGGTCGTCGACCACGAGCGGCCGTCGTACGTCGCGACGATCGAGCTCTCGGACCAGGGACGGGCAAGCTCGCTCTGAAGACGATCGATGACCGCGTCGCGCGAGAGCGATCCGACGGAGACGCCCGCGACGGTCACGCCGGGAAGGGCGCGATCGGCGTACAGCTGATCAGCCGCGAATGCGATCGCGACGGCAATGCCGATCACCGCCAGTGGCACGACGAGCAGCGGGACGAAGATCGCGCGAAGGCGCGACCGCGTTCGTTTGCGCTGCGCGTCGCGTGTGATTACTGCCACTTACAGGATGCCTTCCGACTGAGCCATCGAGCTACAGCAGCCCACCTTTCCCACACCAGCCTTACTCATATGACGAACGAAACACTGCCCCAGGTTCGTCCCCCCGGACGTCTTATTTGTTACCTACGAAGTACTAGGCACCGCATTAGCAAGCCCTGGACCGCCTTGTGAAAAGGCGAGAAAGCCAAGAAAAAGCCCCGGCAGTCCAGGGGAGCAGGAACTGCCGGGGCTAGAGGCGGACTGGCCAGCGGGCGGGCCGGCCAGAGCCTGGCGTGTTGAAGGGGGTTAGCTACATCCGGTCGTCTCTCCGCAGTTCTCGCACTTGTGGCAGGTGCCGTTGCGCACGGTCAGCCAGCCGCAGCGCGGACAGGGCGGCGCGTCCGGTGTCGAGTTCATGCGCCGCACGGTCGATGGCTCGGCACTCGCGACCATCTTCGGTGCGGGTTCCACGGGTTCGTTGCGATCGGGACGAATGAGCTCGAGCTGTGGAGTCGCGTCGGCGATCTCGCTGTGCGTCACGAGCCCGAGGGCCGCGCGATCCGCGGCCGAGAGGAAGTTGTGCCCGAGCCAGCGGAAGACGTAGTCGACGATCGACTTCGCCATCCCGATCTGCGGATTGCCGGTCCAGCCCGACGGCTCGAAACGCATGTGACTGAACTTGTCGACCATGTGCGCGAGCGGCACGCCGTATTGGAAGAGGAGCGACACGCTCGTCGCGAACGCGTCCATCATCCCGGAGAGCGTTGAGCCTTCCTTCGCCATCGTGACGAAGAGCTCGCCGGGCGCGCCGTCATCGAAGAGACCGACGGTGATGTAGCCCTCGTGTCCTTCGATGGAGAACTTGTGCGTCTTCGAGTTGCGCGTGTCCGGGAGCCGACGGCGCTGCGGCCGATTCACCTCGATGACTTTCTCAACGATCTTCTCGACCGTGATGGTCTCGACCTTCTTCTTGCTGTTCGATGCATCGGCGTTCGTGGAGACGGGCTGGACCTTCTTGGAGCCGTCGCGGTAGATCGCGATGGCCTTCACGCCGTGCTTCCACGACTCGACGTACGCGTCCATGACGTCGTCGACGGTCGCGGTCTCGGGCAGGTTCACGGTCTTGGAGATTGCCCCGCTGATGAACGGCTGGACGGCGCCCATCATCTTGATGTGGCCCATGTGGCTGATGGAGCGCTTGCCGTTCGCCGGGACGAAGGCGCAGTCGAATACAGGGAGGTGTTCGTCCTTCAGCTCGGGTGCGCCCTCGATCGTGCCCTGCTGCTCGATGTACGCGGTGATCGCTGAGGCCTGTGTCTCGGTGTAGCCGAGACGGCGGAGCGCGGCCGGGACCGTGCCGTTGACGAGTTTCAGCATCCCACCGCCGACGAGACGCTTGTACTTCACGAGCGCGATGTCCGGCTCAACGCCGGTCGTGTCCGAGTCCATCATGAAAGAAATCGTGCCTGTAGGTGCGAGGACACTTGCCTGTGCGTTGCGGTATCCAACTGTTCTACCGAGCGTCACGGCATCGTCCCATGCTTGTCGTGCCGCAGAGAGGAGCGTCGGAGGGACGACATCGGTCGGGATGCGGTAGGCCGCCGCGCGATGCTTATCCATAACCCCGTCGTGTGCGCTCTTGTTCTTGGGATAGGCCTCGAAGGGGCCCACGACGGCGGCTATGCGCGCTGATTGCGCGTACGCCTCGCCCGTCATGATCGCGGTGATCGCCGCCGCGTACGCGCGTCCTTCGTTGCTGTCGTACGGAAGGCCGCGATGCATCAGAACCGCACCCAGATTGCAGTAGCCGATGCCAAGCTGGCGGTGCGACTTCGCGTTGCGTGTGATGGCCGGCGTTGGGTAATCCGCGAAGCCGACGAGGATCTCCTGCGCGGTGAAGATGACGTCGACCGCGCGCGCAAAGCGCTCAGTGTCGAACTCGCCGTCCTTGCGCACGAAACGCATGAGATTCAGCGACGCCAGGTTGCACGCGGAGTCATCGATGTGCATATATTCCGAACAGTTCGCGACCAGGAAGCCATCGACTATGTATGAGTGATTGATCGGCTCGTTCAGGTTGTAGACGACGGACTGTCCGTCGGCCTCGCGCGTGACAAGGCTTGTGCCGTTCTTCGTGCGGTAACGAGTGACGTCGGAAATGAGGCGTGACAACTCAGCCTGCTTGCGGGTCGATGTGAAGCCGATGTGCGCTTGGAATCGCTCGAGATCGCTTCCGGTGATCCGCAGGTCGAACATCGGCCCGGCGTCGTACGTGACGACCGTCCCGTCAATCCGCATGTACGTGAAAGCAGCCTGGTGTCCATCTCGTGTGCGGTAGATGCGTCCGCGGATGCCGAACGTCATCAGTACTCTCTGAACATCGCGCAACAACGCTCCGCTGTTGCTAGCGAGACCGACGTAGCGACTCGCCTTGCCGGCTTCAACCCGCGAAACACAGCCATCAGCACCGAAGAGGCCTCGGAGATAAGCGGACTGGACCTCAGTCGGCGCAACAAAAATGGCCTTCGGAACGCGCTTCCCGGCCGCGTGCTCAGTCGTCACTCCCAGCGCGGAGAAGAATTCGCGAACGGCTGAACTGCCGACGCGGAGCTGTTGGGTGCCATTAGCCTGCGGACTGCGCGTCGCGCCCGCAAATACTTCGCTCAGCATCACCTCGTGGTAATCAATGAGGCCGTCGGTGATGTCGTCGCCTCCGTAGACCCAGACAGTGCTGTCATCGGTCATGCAGCCATCGCCCGTGAGGTGGCCGATCAGCTCCGCAAGCGGATCGGACCAGCGCTCGGGCAGATCGCGGACGACGACGGAGCCGCCTCGGTGAGAGGCTCGGACCTTCGAGGTCACGGCGGCCGGGAGTGCCCAAGAGGCGTCACTCGCCGGCGTTGCTGAGTCGTTCAACATCACCTGGTCGTCACTCGTGAGATCCTCGGCCGCGACGTAGCCGCGGTTCAACGTCCAGATGCGGTGCTTCGGGGTGCATCGCAGCTCGGCGCCATTGCCAAACCGCAGCCGCACGATCGGCGATACCCCGTTCTGCATGACCGCGATGGGCAGTGATGTGACGACTCCCGAGCCCGGCCGCTCCGCCGTCGCCTGGTGCGTGTACACGGCGATGTCCTCGCCGGACTTCGTACGCTCGAAGAGGTCCGCGATCGGAAGAAGCCCTTGGGTCGTGTGCACTCGCGCGTCGCCCGGGAAGCATGGATTCGAGCCGTTGATGCGACCGGAGACGGGCGACGTGTGCCAGTCGTTGATCGTCGTGTCGAACTGCATGCCCGGATCGCCGCACTCCCACGCCGCCCGTGAGATCTCCTTCAGCAGCGAATGGGCGTTGACCGTCTCGAGCGTCGCGCCATCAGTACGCGCCGTGAGCGTCCACTCCTGACCCGCGATGGCCTTCTTCATGAAGTCGTCGGTGACACGCACGGAGTTATTGGCGTTCTGGAACTGGATCGACCGCCAGGCCTCGCCATTGAGGCTCATGTCGTAGCCCATCTCGCCGAGGGCCCAGGCCTTCTTCTCTTCCTTCGCCTTGCACCACACGAACTCGCGAACGTCAGGGTGATCGGCGTCGAGCACGACCATCTTCGCCGCGCGTCGCGTCGTGCCGCCTGACTTGATGGAGCCAGCGACACTGTCGGCCCCGCGCATGAACGAGACGGGTCCGGAGGCATAGCCACCGCCGGAGAGCTGCTCGCGGCTCGAGCGAATCCTCGACACGTTCACGCCGGAGCCGGATCCGCCTTTGAAGATGACACCTTCGTTCTTGAACCAATCGAGGATCGAGCCCATCTCGTCCTCGACCGAGAGGATGAAACATGCTGACGGCACCTGCGGCACGCCTTCGACACCGATGTTGAACCACACCGGCGAGTTGAACGACGCGTGCTGGTGGACCATGAGGTACTTCAGCTCATCGCTCAAGATCTGCGCGTCGCGGTCCGTCGCGAAGTACCCGCCTTCAACGCCCCACTTCGTGATGCGATCGACGACGCGGTCGACCATCTGCTTCACCGACCACTCGCGGTCCGGTGAAGTGAGCTTGCCGCGGAAGTACTTCGAGGCGACGACGTTCGTCGCGGTCATCGACCAGAACTTCGGGACCTCGACGCCCTTCTGCTCGAAGACCGTGCCGCCCTCGCCACCAATCTTGGCATCTCGGCGCTCCCACTCGATCTCGTCGTACGGGTGAACGCCTTCCTTGGTGAAGCAACGCTCGAGGCGGACGCCCTTGGCCTTGGGGTCGCTCTGAACGGACTGCTCCGATAGCTCGGTGATCGTCATTTCGGGACTCCCCTAATTGGTCTGCGTGCTGTTGCGCTTGGCGCCGGTGCGAAGAAGAAGGAGTGCCTGCGTTGCCATTGATTGCGCCGCGGACGCTGTCGGCTGAAGACTCATCCCAAAAGCCCTCCTCTTCGCTCTCGCGCCGCCGTTCGACTTCGGTACCCGTCCCGCACACAACATCTTGTGGCGGCGCAGGCGGTTGACACTACTCGTCGTGGTCATGAAGTCAAGCATCGCGGGAGGCGATGAGATTACGAAACGAAATCAAAAACTGCCGCGACCGATTTCGGTCGGTGCGATTCGCCTACGCGGGCGTGGCTACCGGTTTTCCGAGCACAGCCTCGACGACGACGCGAGTGCCGAGGCGCAGATCCGACTCGCTGATGTTCAGCGGCGGGATGAAGCGCACGACCTGATCGTGGAATCCGCAGGTGATGAGAAGAACATCGGCATCGAGCGCGGTCTTGAGGACGGCCTTGCTCGCCTTGGGGTCCGTGAACTCCACCGCGACCATCGCGCCCGTGCGACGCACTTCGCGCACGCGCGGATGCGAACGCAGCGGTGCGAGGTCGCGCAGCATCAGCTCGCCCAGCCGCTCGGCGCGGGTGACGAGATCTTCGTCGCGGATCACCTCGAGCGTCGCGAGTCCCGAAGCGCAGGACACGGGGTTGCCGCCGAACGTCGATCCGTGCGTGCCGGTGAGCCACTTCTCCTGCAGCTCGCGCGGCGAGACGACCGCGCCGAGCGGAAGGCCGCCCCCGAGCGCCTTCGCGAGCGCCATGATGTCGGGGGTCACGCCGAACTTCTGCGCGGCGAACCACGCACCGGTACGACCGAAGCCGGTCTGCACCTCATCGAAGATGAGCAGTGCGCCGATGCGCGTTGCGAGTTCGCGAAGGGCGAAGAGGAACGACGCCGGTGGCGCGATGTAGCCGCCCTCGCCCAGCACCGGCTCGATGAGGATTGCGGCGACGTGCTCGGCCGGCACCTGGTGCTCGAGGAGAACATCGAGCTCGGCGAGACCGTGCTGCGCGCACGCCTCAGCGTCGTGCTCCGGCTGGATCGGGCATGCGAGCGGATACGGGAACGGCGCCATGTAGACGTCGGGCAGGAGCGAGCCGTAGCCGCGCCGGTACCCGGCCTTCGATGTCGTCACGGCCATCGCGCCGGTGGAGCGCCCGTGGAAGCCGCCGCGGAACACGATGACCGCGCTGCGCCGCGTGACCTGGCGCGCGAGCTTGATCGACCCTTCGATCGCCTCCGCGCCGCTGTTGCCGAAGAACACCGTGTCGAGGCCGCTCGGCGCCACTTTCACCAGCGCCTCGGCGAGCGCGACGTTCGGCTCGTAGAGCGCGACGCCCGCGCAGATGTGCGAGAGCTTCTCGGCCTGCTCGCGGATCGCAGCGACCACTTTCGGATGCGCATGGCCGATCGGCGTGACCGCGATGCCGCTCGTGAGGTCGAGGACCCGGCGACCGGTGTCGGTGACGAGCCAGCTCCCCTCGCCGCGAGCGACCGGCAGCCAGGTGTAATGCCCGAGTACCGGAGAGAGAACGCGCTTCGCGCGCGCTTCGAGGTCCGCCACGTTGTGAGTTTAGGTGCTGTGCACGCGCGAGGCCGAGACGATCAACCCGGGTGACGCTCCTCGTTGTCCGACGAGACGAGGATCTGCAGTGTCGTCGCGCCCTCGCCGATGACACGCACGCGATACCCGGGGATCCCAGAGCGCAGCGCCTGCGAGAGGCGGTCCCGTCCTTCGTACGAGACGCGGACCTTCAGCACGCCATGGCGGTAGTACTCCGTCTTCACTTGACCGACACCGCGCAGCTTGCGGAGCGCGAGCTCGAAGCGATGCCAGTCGTCGAGGGTCGGCAGGGGCGTGATGACGACGTCCGTCTCACCGGGGCCGGGTGGCGTGCGCGGGGACGGGATCGGCTCGGTCTTCTCTTCCTCGTCGCTCGCGGGCAGCGAGGACATCCGCGACTCGATCGGCGCAGACCGGTCGGGCGGATTGATATCGAACGGCCGCGACCCGATGCGCTGCTCGCCGCCGCGACGCGGCGGGAGAGGGCCATCGAGGCGCGTCGGCGCGTCGACCGGATCGGGATCGCGCGGTGCCGCGGGTTGCCCCGACTCGGGGGCTGGCGGGCGTCCACCGATGCGCGAAGTGAGGTCGACGACCTCGTCGCCCTCCTTGTCCTTGTCCTTCTTCGCCACAGGCCGAGCCTAGCCCGCCACCTTGGCGGCGAGCATCCCCAGCGCGAGGAAGATCGTGGTGGTAGCGATAAGCAGCACCTTCGCGCGGACGATGCGCGAAAGCGTACGCGTGCTTGCTCGAATTGTGTACATTTCACGCACACGCGGGGGTGCGAGAGGAAGAAAGGCGGCAGCCTTGGATAGCGGCCGCGTGAACGCTGCGGGCGACATCATCTCCACGCTGTCCGCCCGTGTCAGCGAACTCACCAAGCGCGTTGCCATGCTCCAAGCCGAGGTCGAGTCCGCGAACAAACGGCTTGCGGTCTACGAAGAGCACGACGCCAGCATCCAGGACGCGCTCTCGACCGCTCTCAAGAGTGCCTACCAGATCCGCGAGCGCGCGGAGGTCGCGGCCGGTCAGCTCCTCGAGCAGGCGCGTGAAGAACGACGGATGCTCCTGAGCGAGATCACGCGGCTGCGCGAAGAGCGTGACCAGGTTCAGGAGGAGATCGCGGCGCAGCGGCGCAGCAGCATCGCTGCGGTCAGCTCGCGGCCGCTCTCGAGCGATAGCGCCACCGCGGAGTTGCGCGCCGTCGCGAGCGAGGCGCTCAAGGGGCTCTTCCAGGAGATCGTCGACGAGATCCGCACGACCGAGCGCGCGACGCACGCTGCCGAGCCGCCTCGCGAAGAGCAGCGGCGCGAGGAGCCGTCTCGCGAAGAGCGTCGCGAGGAGCCGCGTCGCGAGGAACGACGCGAGGAGCCGCGTCGCGAAGAGCGTCGCGAGGAGCGTCGCGAGGAGCCGCGCGCCGCCCACATTCCGAAGGCCGAGGCGCCGCCGATGGCCGAGGCGCCGACGTACGAGGCGATGAAGCGGATCCGCCGCATGCGCGTGACCGAGGAGGAAGATCTGCCGCCGCAGCGCGCGGACTTCAGCGAGACGGCGCAGGCGGTCGACGCGCTCCTCTCGTTCGAGCAGGTCGAAGAGGCGCCCGCGGAAGAGGCGCAGGTCGTCGCGGAACCGGAAGCGGTCGCGGAACCGGAAGCCGTCGCGGAGGCGGAAGCGGTCGCGGAGGCAGAAGCGGTCGCTGAGCCGGAACTCGTCGCCGAAGCGGAGCCCGTCGCTGAAACGGAAGCGGTCGCGCAGACCGAAGTGGCGGAGGAGCCCGAGGCCGTGATCGCGGAGCCCGAGCGCATCGTCCAACCGGAGCCGGTCGCTCTGGAGCCCGCTGCATCTGTGGAGCCGATCGAAGAGGTCGAGCAGTTCGAGGCGCCGGTCCTGCCCGAGCCCGTCGCACAAACGCCGCCGGCGGCACCCGAGCCGCAGCGTCCGATCACCTACCAGGCGCCAGCGGATTGGCGTACTGAACCCGCTCCCGCGCCACCGCCGCAGCCGACACGGCCGGCACCGTCGTTGCCGACGTCGTTCGCCGACACCGCGCAGCAAGCTCCCGCGCGGCCCGAGCCGCAGCGCCCGGCGGCGAGGCTGCCGACATCCTTCGCGACGGAGGAAGCCGTCGATCCGCGCCTCGCGGCGCTCGGGACCGCGCCGACGACGCCAGCCGCACCGACGCGTCCCCCATTAGAAGTAGTCCGCGGCCCGGTCGAGATCAGAGAAACCCACCACCCGAGGGTGGAGGCGGCACTACCGACGAGCGACATTCAACTCGTGCTCTCGCCTATTCAGTCGTTCCCGCGTCTCGTCGAGATCGAGCGGCGAATCCAGTCGCTTCCGGTCGTGCGCACGCTGTACGTGCGCGACTTCCGCGCCGGCGCCGCGACGCTTGCGGTCGCGCTGCGCTCGGCGATGACTCCCGAGGAGTTCGCGAGCATCCTCGCGAGCCTCCAGCAGCCGCGCCTGCGACTTGTCGCCGGTGCGCGCAACACGCTCGAGCTGAGGATCGAAGGCGAAGCGGGCGTCGCGTAACGGCGGAGTGAGAACGTGACCACACGGCACGACGCCGACGGGTGGGCGGCACGGCTCTCCCACCTCGCCGCACTCGCGCGAGTCGACGCGCTCGCCATCGTCCTCCCCGGCCGCGATGAGCCGACGACGTACGCCGCGCACAACGTGTCATCGGTCGCGTGGAGCACGACACCGGCTGCTCGCACGATCGCGTCGGCACTGACGCGTCGCACGGCGGCACAGCAATCCAATGCGGGCATGCCACTGACGGACGGGCGCAGCGCGGAGTCGGTGGCCGCTGCGTCGATCGTGTTCCGCGACCAGCTCATCGGCGCGCTCATCGGTCTTGCGACCCGGTCACTCGGGCCGGACGATCTCGCGAACCTCGCTCGCGCTGCGGACATCGTCGCGATCGATCTCGCCGACGCGAACCTCTCGTACCGGGCGCAGCGCCAGGCGCAGGACCTCGAGGGACGGCTGCGCATCGTTCGCGAGCTGCGGCGTATCCATCAGGAGCGCGACGTCGACGCGATGCTCGCGCGAGCCTGCGATCTGATCGCGGACATGTTCAGCGCCGACGGTGTGTCGATCATGATCGCCGAGGAGGGCACGCTCAGCGTGCGCGCGTCGCGCGGGCTGCCCGAACAGGCGAAGTCGGCGCGCGTGCGCATCGGTGAAGGCATCAGCGGCGGCGTCGCGCGCAGCGGACAGCCGACGATCCTCACTGGCCCGGTCGCCGGCGGCAGCGACGACACCGCGAGCGAGGCGATGGTCGTGCCGCTGCGCCTCATGGACCTCACGCTCGGCGTCGTGAACGTGAAGCACCGCTCTGCGCAGCCGCGCTACGGACAGGCACAGCTCGAGGCGCTCGCGCTCCTCGCGCAGGACCTCGCGTTCCTGTACACGAGCGCGGACCAGCTGCGCGGCGCTGAGAACGACCGCCAGCAGGCGATCGTGCTGTACGAGCTCTCGCGGTTCACAACCCTCGGCTCCGATCCGGCGAACGACATCGCGAGCGCGAGCGCGATGCTCGCAGGCACGATGGGCCACGACGCCGTCGCGGTGTGGCAGCTCGAGAACGACCGGCTGAGCCTTCGCGCCGCGGCGGGATACGACGCGCCGCCCGACGCCGAGATGGCACTCGACGAAGCGGACACGACGCTCGCAACCGTCGTTCGCGAGAAGAAACGCACGCGCCAGCAGATCGGCGAGAACGAGGAGCGCCCGCCGTGGGCTGCTCCGGGCTCGAAGTATTTCCTGCTCGCACCGATCAGCGGTCACGGAGTGCTCGTCCTCGGGCGCGCCGGGCGGCCGTACGGTGACGAAGATGCCGACTTCGCGGAGACCGTCGCCGACTACATGAGCGGCATGCTGCAAAAGACGTCGACGCAGGACGTCGTCGACCGCGGCGTCTCGACAGAGCGGCGGCGCATCGCGCAGGAGATCCACGACGGTCTGGCCCAGGAGCTCACCGGCGTCGTCCTCGCGCTCGAGGGATGCCAGCGCGCGTTCGAGAAGGACCCGAGCCTGCTCGCGCCGCAGCTGCAGAAAGCGGCGCGCGACGCGCGCGCGACCCTCGCCGACGTGCGCCAGTACATGTCCGCGCTACGTCAGAGCGAGACCGGCGCGCTCAACCTCCCCGTCACGCTCGGGCGTCTCGTCGACGACCTGCGGCGCCAGACCGGTCTGCAGGTGGAGATGGACGAGTTGGGCCCACAGCGCGAGCTCGAGCCGGTCGTTGAACGTGCCGTGATCCGCATCGTCGGCGAGGCCCTGCGTAATGTCGCGCAGCACGCCGGCGCACAGAAGGCGAAGGTCGCGCTGCAGTACGGCAGCGAAGGCGTCGTGGTCACGATCGAGGACGACGGTCGCGGCTTCGACATCGACCAGACCTTCGCGACGTCCGAAGGGCGCGGCCACTTCGGCGTCGTCGGCATGCGCGAGCGCGCGGAGGCAGCGGGCGGACAGCTCGTCGTGCGCAGCGAACCCGGCCACGGCACCATCGTCCGCGCGAACATCCCGTACGCGACGCTCGCGACCGTTCCCGGCGCGGCGAGCGGGCCGATCGAGGATACCGATCAGACCGGCGTAGAGGATCAGGACACGAGCGATCGCGGCGGATTCTTCGCGAGGCTGTTCGGGCGATGAGAAATATCGACGAGAAGCGCCGCGTGCGCGTGCTCATCGCGGACGACCACGCCGTCGTGCGCAGCGGCCTTCGTTCGATCCTCGAGACCGAAGACGACATCGAGGTCGTGGGCGAAGCGGCCGACGGCCATCAGGCGCTCGAGTTTGCTCAGGAGCTGCTGCCGGACGTGATCCTCATGGACATCAATATGGGCGACTGGGACGGCGTGACCGCCACGCGGCGCGTCCGCAACTCGGTGCCATCGTGCCGGGTCATCGTGCTCACCAACTACGACGAGGACAACCTGGTGTTCTCATCGATCCGCGCCGGGGCGTCCGGATACCTGCTGAAGGAGGTGAGCGGGAGTCAGTTGACGAACGCGATCCGCACCGTCGCGGACGGCTTCTCGCTCATCTATCCGTCCGTCGCGCGCCGCGTCCTCGACGAGTTCGGACGCCTGCGCGTTGGCACCGCGCCAGCCGATGACGATCAGGGGTACAGCGACCTCACACCGCGCGAGCGGGAGGTGCTGAAGCTCATCGCCTCGGGTCGCGCGAACAAGGAGATCGGCACCGAGCTCGGGATCAGCGAGCGCACCGTGAAGACGCACATCTCGAACATCTTCAGCAAGCTGCAGCTCACCGA
>VBJD01000198.1 GCA_005887995.1 Chloroflexota bacterium | reverse complement strand
CGGCGTCATCGAAGGTCTCGCGAGCACGACCAACGACGGCAACTACGTGCCCGTCCTCGCGCAAACCGTTCCCGACGTCGCGAACGGTGGCGTCGTCGTCAAGGGCACGAAGATGGATGTCACCTGGAAGCTGAAGCCGGGGATCAAGTGGTCCGACGGCGAGCCGCTCGACAGCTCGGACATCAAGTACACCTGGGACATCTGGATGAAGGATCCCAAGACGAACAACCGGACGGGGTTCGACCAGATCGAGTCGATCGACACGCCGGACGCGACGACCGCGATCGTGCACTACAAGGCGATCTACGCCCCGTACCCGCTGAACTTCGGGGCGCTGATGCCGCGGCACCTCCTCGAGAAGGAAGCCGACATCAGCAAGACGGATTACAACCGCAAGCCGCTGGGCACCGGCCCGTTCAAGGTCACCGACTTCAAGGCCGGCGACTCGATCACGCTCGAGAAGAACACGAACTACCGCGAGCAGGGCAAACCGTATCTCGACAAGATCATCTTCAAGAGTGTCCCCTCGAGCCAGGTCGCGCTCGCGCAACTGCAGGCGGGCGAGGTCCAGGCGATGTGGAACCTCACCGAAGCTCAGACGCCCGACGTCGAGAAGACGCAGGGACTAGCGCTGCAGGTCACGCCCGCGCCAACTGTCGAACGAATCGAGATCAACACCGCGCAGAACAGGGAGTACCCGGACCCGAACAGCACGCACCCCATCCTCGCTGACAGCGCGGTACGCAGGGCCCTCCTGTACGCGACGCCGAAGCAGCAGATCATCGACAAGCTCCTGTTCGGCAAGGCGAAACCCGGATCCTCGCCGGTCTCGCAGGGCTGGGCGAAGTACACCGGCACGCAGGAGGGATACGACCCCGCGAAGGCGAGCTCGACCCTCGAGGCCTCCTCGTGGGTCAAGGGTTCGGATGGCATCCGCACCAAGAACGGCGTGCGGTTATCGCTCACGTACGCGACGACGACCGGCGACCAGCTTCGTGAGCGCGTGCAGCAGGTGCTCGTCGACGAGTGGAAGGCCGTGGGCATCGAGGTCAAGATCCAGAACCAGCCGTCGAGCGTCCTGCTCTCCGGGTCGTGCACGGGCAAGGACCCGCGAAAGCTCGGCACGTTCGACCTCATCATGTATGCCTCGACCCCGAGCATCGATCCACACACGACGATCGCACCGCGCTACAGCAGCAAGGGCATCCCGACGCAGGCGGATTGCTCGGGACAGAACTACACGCGTTTCAAGAGTCCCGACGCGGATAAGGCCATCGATGAAGCCGGGTCCACCCTCGACCTCGAGAAGCGCAAGACCGCCTACAACACGGTGATGAAGCTGCTCAACGACGCGTACGTGATCATCTGGATGTACGACCGCGCACGGATCGACGCGCGCGTGAACGGCGTCCAGGGCTGGCAGCCCAACACGTGGGGCAACTTCACCTGGAACGTCTCCGATTGGTGGTTGAAGAAGTAGCCGCGGCGAGATAAGAGGCAGCGTCGCGTTGGGGCGATATGTCGTCCGCCGGCTGTTGCAGGCAGTGCCGCTCCTCCTTGCCATCAGCGTCGCGGCATTCGCGATCATCAAGGCGCAGCCCGGCGGGCCGCTCGCGGCATACGAGGGGAACCCCGATTTCACCGAGGCCGACCGAGTGCGCCTCGAGCACGCGTTCGGGCTCGATCAACCGCTGCCGCTGCAGTACCTGAATTGGCTGGGGAGCTTCCTGCGTCTCGACTGGGGTTACTCGTTCGCGAGCCATCAGCCCGTGCTCATGCTCATCGGCGAGCGCCTACCCAACACCCTCTATCTCATGGGCACGGTCTTCGTCGTCGTGCTCCTCGTCGCGATCCCGGTCGGCGTCCTCACCGCGGTGAAGCAGTACTCGTGGTTCGACCACATCGTCACCGGCACGATCTTCACGTTCCTCTCGACGCCGACGTTCTGGCTCGGCCTCCTGCTCATCATCGTGTTCGGCCTCCAGCTGCGATGGCTGCCTCTCGGTGGGATGCAGACGCTTGGAGCGTCCTTCGACGTGGGCGATCGCTTGAGACACCTCATCCTCCCCGTCGCGACGATCGCGCTCGTGCAGATGGGTTCGCACGTGCGCTTCCTCCGCGCGTCGATGCTCGAGACGATCGGCCAGGACTACATGCGCACCGCGCGCGCGAAAGGACTTGCGGAGCGGATCGTCATCATGCGTCACGCGCTGAAGAACGCCGCGATCCCGCTCGTCACGATCATCGCGCTCGACATGCCCGAGCTCTTCGTCGGTGCGCTCGTGACCGAGCAGATCTTCGGCTGGCCGGGCATGGGCCGCCTTTTCTGGGACGCGGCCACGCGCTCGGACTACCCCGTGCTCCAGGGGATCCTCGCCGTGTCGAGCAGCCTCATCGTCCTCGCGAATCTCTTCGCGGACGTCATGTACGGCTGGCTCGATCCGCGGATCCGGTTCTCCTGATGGCGACGACGTCCGTCACGGTCACCGCTACAGCGCAGGATCTGCGTGGCGTCGCGCGCAGCCAGTGGCTCATGGCGTTCGAGCGCTTCCGCGCGCACCGCCCCGCCGTCCTCGGTGTCCTCGTGTTGAGCCTCCTCGCGATCGCCTGCGCAGCCGCGTCGCTCATCTCGCCGTACGACCCCGACAAGACGCAGCTGCTGTCGCTCTACGAGGCCCCGTCGCTGAGGCATCCGTTCGGCACCGACGACCTCGGTCGCGATCTCGCGACGCGCATCCTCTACGGGGGCCGCGTGTCCCTGACCATCGGTCTACTCGCGGTGACCGTCGCGATCACGGTCGGCACGCTCGTCGGCGTGCTCGCCGGCTACTACGGTGGATTTCTCGACAGCCTGCTGATGCGTTTCGTCGACGCGATGTACTCATTCCCGCGCCTATTCCTGCTCATCCTCTTCGGCGTCTTCTTCAAGGGCATGACCGTCGGCGTGATCATCCTCGTCCTCGGTCTGCTGTCGTGGCTCACGACGTCGCGTCTCGTGCGCGCGACGTTCCTCTCGCTCAAACAGCGCGAGTTCGTCGAGGCAGCGCGCGGCGTGGGCGCGCGCGACCGGCGGATCATCTTCCGCCACATCCTGCCGAACTCGCTCGCGCCGATCATCGTCGCCGGGACGCTCGGTGTCGGCGCGGCGATCATCGCCGAGAGCACGCTCTCGTTCCTCGGCCTCGGCATCCAGCCACCGACTTCGTCGTGGGGCAACATGCTCAACCACGCGACCACCGATATGGATAAGGCGCCGTGGATCGCGTTCTTCCCGGGGTTCTTCATCTTCCTGGCGGTGATGTCGATCAACTTCATCGGCGACGGCCTTCGCGACGCGCTCGACCCGCGCCACGTCGTGCGCAAGACCTGACATCGCGCAGGAGCGTCAGACCGTTCGCGTGTAGATACGAAGCGACCACTCGAGGCGTGATGCGCCGCGATCGAGGATGTAGTCGATCGCCTGCGGCCCGTAGATGAATCCGAAGGTCTCGAGCGCCTCTTGCGGCGTGCTGTAGTCCATGTCGACGACCACATCACGATGGCCGAAGCCGAAGCGCTCCAGCTCGCCCATGACGCGCAGAACCTCCGTGTTACCGAAATCAGAGTCACTCCCGCGCAAATGCTGCGGGCGCCAGCCCGGCGTCGTGCCGACGATCACGATGTGACC
>VBJD01000197.1 GCA_005887995.1 Chloroflexota bacterium | reverse complement strand
TCGCCTGGTTCACACGGCCCGATCCGTAGAAGCTGTACGCGCCCTGGCTCGTCCTGGTGTCGCACGGCGCGGTCCAGTCCATGGGCATTGAGAGCGCGACACATGCGCCGTCGGCGAGGGTGAGATCGGGGTTCCTCACGTTGCCGTTGAACTTCACCAGCATCGACGTCGGCGTCGCCGTCGGGGATGGCGGGCGGGTCGTGGCGGGCGGTGTCGTCGGCGTCGGCGTGCGTACCGGTGTCGGCGTCGCGGGACGCGGCGTCGCCGTGCGGACCGGCGTCGGCGTCGGTGACGGCGTTGGCGACGGCGTCGGGCTCGGCGTCGCGGTCGGCGCGGGCGTCGGCGTCGGCGACTCCGTCGGCACGACGACCGGAGCCTCCTCCGGCGCCTGCGGAACGGACGCGAGGACCATCTTCAGAGTTCGCTGCTCCGCGTCGCGCGCCTTGCTCGCGGCGGCAGCGTTGCCCGAGGCTTCGAGGCGCGCGGCCTCGGCCTGACGCGCGTCGAGCAACGACACGAGGTAGTCGGCCCGATCTGCAGGGTCCGGGTGCAGCACGACCGCCGCATCTTCGATCGCGGTTCGCACCGAATAGAGGGGGCTGTCGCCACCCGCGTTCAGCGTCGCTGTTCCAAGCCCGGCGAACAAGACGAGCGTCGCGAGCACGGGAACGAAGCGTCGCGTGCGCCAGGTGAATGAGCGGCGCTCCATCCGCGCCGTCCAGGCGTTCTCGAGCCGCGAGCGGATTTTGTCGTCCGCGATGCGGTCCATGCGCTCCGTGCGCAGCGAGCCGAGAAGGCCGGTGAGGCGCTCGTCGTTCATGCCCGTTGCTTCCTCGCCGCCGCGCTCTGCGCGCTGTCGAACTCCTTGCGGAGCCGCTCGAGCGCGCGGTGCTGCAGTGTGCGGATCGCGCCCTCGGTCTTGCCGAGGAACTGCGCGACCTCAGCCGCGGCGTAGCCCTCGATGAAGCGCATCACGATGACGTCGCGGTGCTCCGACTTCAGCTTGCCGAGCGCCGCGAGGAGGATCGACTTCTCGACCGCGAACGCGGCCTCGAGCTCGACGTTCTGCTTCGACGCCGGCTCCTGCAGGAGCCCGTCGACGGAGAGCGGCTGCTTCAGCGTGCGCGAGCGATCGATCGCGGCGTTGCGCGCGATCCGATAGAGAAACGCCGCGAACGGGAGTCCGCGCTCCTGGTAGCGATCGATCGATTGCAGCGCCTTCATGAAGACGTCCGAGGTGAGGTCTTCGGCATCGTGCGAAGTGCCGGTGCGGGCCAGGCAGAAGCGGTAGATCGCATCGCGGTACCGCTCGTAGAGCTCGCCGAACGCTCTCGCATCACCGGCCTTGGCTGCCACAACGAGCGCGGCATCCGTGCCGTTAGCCCCGCCGCCCAGATCGACAGGGCGCGCGCCAGGCGCGACTGCCTCGATGTCGCCACGCTTCACGGAACGAAACTCCATCCCATCCGGTACATCGGCCCCGGCGCCCGGACGCTATGGGCACAGTCAGGCAGGCGAAAGGCCCCCGAGAGGGGTATTCCGTAGCGTCCGCAACCCCTAGACGTGTAGGATGTCGCGAACAACTACATATCGCGTTGCCGGCAAGAGGCGCGGGAACGAGTAGCCATCGCGGAGGATCGAGCTTCCGCTGAAGCGATGGCGAGGCGGTCCCGCCGAAGTCGACCACCAGAGCATTCGGGGTGATCGGCTGGCTCGCCACCCGGAAGGGCGCGAGCTGTCACCCCGGGAGTGATCCCGAGGTGAAGCGCTACCGTGCGACCAAGCTTCGACTGAGGCTCGGTGTGCGCGTGGCGCTGCCGGGCTTCTTCGTTTGAAGGGGCCCGGCAGCGTACCGGCGTCGCGTGTGGGAAGGAACGGCGATGCCGGTCGAGCGCTTCGCGATCATCGATTCGACGCTCCGCGAGGGCGAGCAGTTCTCCAACGCTCACTTCACCACCGAGCAGAAGATCCAGATCGCGAAGGCACTCGACGCGTTCGGCGTCGAGTACATCGAGCTCACCTCACCGGTGGCCTCACCGCAGTCGCTCGAGGACCTGAGGATCGTCGCAGGGCTCGATCTACGCGCGAAGATCCTCACACACGTCCGCTGTCACATGGACGACGCGAGCGTCGCGGTGCAGACCGGCGTCGACGGTATCGACATCCTCTTCGGAACCTCGTCGTACCTGCGCGAGTTCTCGCACGGGAAGTCCGTCGACGAGATCATCGCCGAGGCGCGCAACGTGATCACGTTCATCAAGGACCACGGCAAGGAGGTCCGCTTCTCGAGCGAGGATTCGTTCCGCTCGACCGAGGGCGACCTCCTCAGGGTGTACAAGGCGGTCGACGCGATGGGCGTGAATCGCGTCGGTGTTGCCGACACCGTCGGCATCGCGACGCCGCGTCAGTGCTATGCGCTCGTCGTCGAACTACGTCACCACGTCTCGTGCGACATCGAGTTCCACGGGCACAACGACGCCGGATGCGCGGTGGCGAACAGCTACTCGATCCTCGAGGGCGGCGCGACGCACATCGACACGAGCATCCTCGGCATCGGCGAGCGCAACGGCATCACACCGCTCGGCGGGTTCGTCGCGCGCATGTACGCCGACGATCCAGCGGCGATCAAGAAGAAGTACGACCTGCGCATGCTCAAGGACCTCGACGAGATGGTCGCCTCGATGGTGAACATCGAGATCCCGTACAACAACTTCGTGACCGGGAAGTACGCCTTCCACCACAAGGCCGGGATGCACACGAAGGCGATCTACATCAACCCGAACTCGTACGAGATCCTCGATCCCGCCGACTTCGGTCTCGAGCGAACGATGAACATCGCGCACCGCCTCACTGGCCACAACGCGGTCGGGAAGCGCGCCGAGCAGCTCGGACTCACGCTCGGCATGGCCGAGCTCCGCGAGATCACCAAGAAGATCAAGGCGATGGCTGACTCAGGTCCGCTGTCGATGGACCAGCTCGACTCCGTCCTTCGAGAGTGGGTGGTGGGGTGAGCAAGACACTCGGCGAGAAGATCCTCAGCCGGACCTCGGGACGCGACGTGCGTGCCGGCGATCTCGTCATCGTCCCGGTATCGCGCGTCATGGTCCACGACTCGGTCATCGACGCGGTCATGGCCGGACTGCGCGACCTCGGCAAGGAGCACGTGTGGGACACGTCGAAGGTCTGCGTCTTCGTCGATCACGCCGCGCCCGCGCCGACGCCGGTCGTGGCGGATTCGCACCGTGTGTTGCGCGAGTGGGTGCGCGCGCAGAAGATCCCGACGTTCTACGACGCGGGTGAGGGCGTGTGCCACCAGATCATGGTCGAGGAGGGCTACTGCGAGCCGGGCACTGTGATCGTCGGCTCCGACTCGCACAGCAACTCGTACGGCGCGGTCGGTGCCTTCGGTGCGGGGATGGGCGCGACGGATATCGCGGTCGCGCTCGCGCTCGGACGGACGTGGCTGCGCGTGCCCGAGTCGATCAAGGTCAGCTTCAGCGGGACGCTGCGCAAGGGCATCACGATGAAAGACGCGATCATGCGCGTCGTCCGCGAGATCGGCACCGACGGCGCGCGCTATGCCTGCGTCGAGTTCCACGGCGTCGGCGACCTGCCGCAAGGAGATCGCATCACGCTCGCGGGCATGACGACGGAGATGGGCGCGAAG
>VBJD01000196.1 GCA_005887995.1 Chloroflexota bacterium | reverse complement strand
CTTACTTCTCGCTCCCTAGACTTCGAGGCGATGAATGTCCTCCTGGTGGAGGACGATCCCTCGGTACGAGGCGCGGTCGAGCGGGCGCTACGCGGCGCTGGACACAAGGTGGAGCTCGCGACCGCGGGCGACAGGGCGCTCGCCGCCGCGACCGCCGTCCCGTACGACGCGATCGTCCTTGACCGCGGTCTGCCGGGCCTGGACGGGCTCGAGGTCTGCCGCCGTCTTCGCGCTGCCGGCAACAGCGTGCCGATCCTCATGCTCACCGCGCGCGCCTCGGTGAGCGAGCGCGTGGAGGGGCTCGATGCGGGCGCGGACGACTACGTGGTGAAGCCATTCGCGCTCGACGAGCTATTGGCGCGGCTGCGCGCGTTTGAGCGTCGTTCGCCACCCGTCGGTCAGGCCCGTGGCGAGCTGCGCTTTGCCGATCTCGAGCTCGACCGCGACGCGATGACCGCGCGGCGCGGCGGTCGCGAGATCAGCCTCACGCGCACCGAGTACCAGCTCCTCGAGCTGCTCCTCGCGAACGCGAAGCGCGTTCTGTCGCGGGACGTCATCTTCGAGAAGGTCTGGGGCTACGACTTCGGTCCCGACTCGAACTCGCTCGACGTGTACATCGGCTATCTCCGCCGCAAGCTCGAGGGAAACGGTGAGCCGCGGCTCATCCACACCGTGCGCGGCGTCGGCTACGTGCTGAAGGACGCGGCATGACGTTCTCGACGCGCGTCGCGTTGCTCACCGCCGGCGCGGTCGCGCTCGCCGCGATCGGCGCCGCGATCCTCATGTACGTGGTGCTGCAGCAACAACTCGTCGCGCAGATCGATCAGAGTCTCATCGACGCATCTCGCGCCGCGCGCGAGAGCGGACCGCGCGGGCAGCAGCGTCCATTCCCGCCATTCGGCGATCCGGGGCGCATCGCTGGACGCGGCGACGTATTCGCGCAGAGCGTCGACGCCTCGGGGAAGGTCGTCCGTGCGGATCTGAACCAGCCGGACTCGGCGCTCGTCACGGCCGCGGTGAGGCGCCTTGCGACCGATCAGCAGGGCGATGCGTCATTTGACGTCGTGGCGAGCGACGGCACCCACGTGCGTGTCTACGCGGTGCCGATCGGCAACGGCACGACGCTCGAGGTCGCGCGCTCGCTCGCCGAAGTCGACCGCGTCCTCGACGAGAGTCGCAATCGCCTCGCGCTCGTCGCGGTGGTCGGCGTTCTCGTCGCCGGAGCGTTAGGGACATTCGTTGCGCGAACTGCGCTTGTACCGGTGCGACGCCTGACGAACATCGTCGAGGAGGTCTCCCGCACCCGTGATCTCTCACAACGCGTGTCCGCCGACACGAACGACGAGCTCGGTCGACTCGCGACGCAGTTCAATGTCATGCTCGGCGAACTCGAGACATCGCTGCGGTCGCAGCGGCAGCTCGTGGCGGACGCGTCGCACGAGCTGCGCACGCCGCTCACGAGCCTGCGCACGAATCTCGAGCTGCTCGAGCGCGGCCAGCCCACCGATCCGACGGAACGAGGGCACGTGATCACGGACCTAGTCGGTCAGATGGAGCGCCTCTCGACGCTGGTCTCGGATCTCATCGACCTCGCGCGCGATGAGAAGACGCAGCTCATCGTCGAGGACGTCCGCCTCGACCAGGTCGCTGAGGACGCGATCGCCGAGATGCGCCTCCGCTATCCGAACGTGCGCTTCCAGCTCGATGGCGCCGCAAGCACCGTGAACGGTGTGCGCTCGCGCATCCTCCGCGCCGTAACGAACCTCCTCGACAACGCAGGCAAGTGGAGCCCGCCCGGCGGCATCGTCGAGGTCTCCGTGCGCGGGAACGAGATCACCGTGCGCGACCACGGTCCGGGCATCGCCCCAGAGGACGAGCAGCGCGTCTTCGATCGCTTCTGGCGCGCGCCCGCGGCGCGTCAGCTCCCGGGATCCGGCCTCGGTCTGGCGATCGTGAAGGACGTTGCAGAGACGCACGGGGGACGCGTGACGCTCGAGCGGCCAACCGGCGGCGGCGCGTTCTTCCGACTACGGCTCGGCGCTGCGTCAGTTAAGGCGTAGGGGTCCGTCAGGGTCAACTTCGTCCTGTTCGTCGTCGTCTAGATGCGGCTCGACGTCAGGATGACCGACGAAGCCGTAGTCGTCCTGAATCGGCCCGTTGAGCTCAAAGCCTGCGCCCGCCAAATCCTCGAGCCACTCGGCTTCGTTCCGGAGCTTGGCGGCAGCTTCGAGCAGCGTTCGGCTCCTCGTTCACCAACACCTCCGAGCCGACAATCGGTGGGCGCTTGCGCGCTTAGGAATCTCTTAGCCACATCTCACGAGGGGCTTACCGCCGTCGCTTGTACTCCTCGTATGCCAAAGCGCGCACCGCTCATCCCGTCGTCCGTTGCCCTGCGCGGCGTCGCGACGGGGATGACGCTCCTGTCGCTCGCGGGCATGAGCGCGTTCGCGTCAACGCACGTGCAGAACGCGGCCGCACCGCTGAAGCCGACGGTCGCGTCGACCAATCAGCAGGCGAGCGCAGCGACGACGACTGCGGCGACAGCGACGCCAGCCCCGACATCTCGCACGACGCGGATCACTGCCCGCGTGACGACGACGACGCAGACGGCACGCACCCGCACGGCGTCGTCGTGAGCCTGTCGCTGCTGCTCGCCGGCCAGACCGTCTGGATCGTCGCGCGCTCGACGGGTGTCGCGGCGCTCATCGCGCTCTCGCTCTCACTGCTCACGGGCATGGCGATGCGGCCGAAGTCGCTCACCTGGCTCTCGACGAACCGCGCGGTGAGCGAGCTCCATTCCTACGCGACCGTCCTGTGGCTCCCGCTCGCGATCGCACACGTCCTGGCGATCCTCATCGACCCGTACGCGGGCGTGCGCCTTCTCGATCTCGTCGTCCCGTTCCAAGTCTCGTACGGCGCGTTCGCGGTCGGCCTCGGGACGATCAGCGTGCAGCTGCTTGCGGTCGTGACGATCGCGGCGCTCATGCGGTCGCGGCTGCGACGCGACAGTTGGCTCGCGCTCCACCGGCTCTCGTACGTCGCCTTCGCCGCGGCGTTCCTCCACGGTGTGCTCTCGGGCACCGACCTCGCGTACCCGTGGCTCATGGGCGTCGCGTGGCTGGCGGCCGCAATCCTCGCGATGTTCGGCGCGCGGCGCGCGCTGCACGCCATCCCGGTCCGCGCCTAGGCGGGCACCGCCTCGGCCGAGTAGATCGTCCGCCCGCCGAGCATCGTCCGCTCGACGGTCGTCTCGCGGATCTCCGATGCCGATGCGCGAAGGATGTCGCGCGACAGCACGACCAGATCTGCGAGCTTCCCTTCGCTGATCGTCCCCTTCCGATCCTCCTCGTACGACGCGGCGGCAGGCGTGCTCGTGTACGCCGCGATCGCCTCCTGCACGGTGAGCGCCTCGTCCTTGTGCCACGGGGCGTCGCCGGCTGCCGCGCCGCGCGTCATCGCGAGGGCGATGTTCTCGCGCGGCGCGAGCGGCGTCGCCCGCTGCTCGTTGAACGACCCCGGCCAGTCGGACACGATCGAAACGCGCGCGCCCGCGCGCCCGAGG
>VBJD01000131.1 GCA_005887995.1 Chloroflexota bacterium | reverse complement strand
CGACGCGTTCGCCTCCTTGTGGCGGTTGAGGTAGATGCGCACACCGGCGCGGAACGCGTCCTCGCCGAGATAGCTCTCGATCATGCGCAGGACCGCGGCGCCCTTCGTGTAGGTGATCGCGTCGAAACGTTCCGACGCCTCCTCTGCGTTCTTCGCCTCGATCGAGATCGGATGCGTCGACGCGAGCGCGTCGAGGTTGAAGGCGCTTGTGTTGTCGGCGACGAAGTCGCGCCAGTAGCGCCACTCGGGGTTGAGCGCCGCGGTGCACTTCTCGCCGACGAACGACGCGAACGACTCGTTCAGCCACAGGTCCGTCCACCAGCGCATCGTCACGAGGTCGCCCCACCACATGTGCGTGAGCTCGTGCGCCGCGGTGCTGAAGACGCCCTTGAGCGTCACGATCGACGCGTTCTTCTCGTCCGCCGCGAGCAGCCGCGTGCGGTAGGTGATCGCGCCGGGGTTCTCCATCGCGCCCGCCTCGAAGTCGGGGATGCCGATGGCGTCGACCTTGATGAACGGGTACGGGATCGCGGTGTAGTCCTGGAGCCACTCCACTGAGCGGACGTGCGCGTCGCGCGCGAAGATCGCCTGCGATGCGAGTCCCGGCGGCAGCCAGCAGCGAACGGGGATCTTTGACGGCGTCTTCGTCTCGGGCGTCGACTCGTACGGACCGACGGTGAACGCCACCAGATAGGTGGAGATCCGCACCGGCGTCTCGCGGAAGCGCGTGCGCGTGCGGTGGTCGGCGATATCTTCGCCGGATGCGACGGGCATGTTCGCGATCGCGGCGTTGCCGGAGGGGTGAACAAGCTCGAGCGCGAACTTTGCCTTGAACTCGGGCTCATCGAAGCATGGGAACGCGCGCCGAGCGTCGGCCGCCTCGAACTGCGTCGCGGCATAACGCTCCTCGCCGCGGACCGAGCGATAGAGGCCGCGCAGTGACTCACGGATCCCACCGGTCCACTCGATCTCGAGCGCGTGGTCGCCCGCCGGGATCTCCTTCGCGAAGCGCAAGATCGCGACCTGCGCGTCCGTCTCGAAACGCGCGTTCTCGAGCGCGATGCCGTCGACATTTGCCGCCGTGATGTCGAGCTCGACCGCATGGAGCACGATCTCGCGGCTGGCCTGCTTACTCGTGAGGGCGATGCGCTCCCAGCCCGTTGAGGTCCAGTGGTCGAGATCGAGGTGGAATCGGAGGTCGTAGCGACTCGGGAGCACGTCTTTGGTCAGGCGGAAGTTGCGGTCGTACTCGGTCACGCGGCCCTCCCCGCTGTGGTCTGAAGAGCCTACCGCCTCGACTGCTACGGTGTTCGCATGGCCGGCGAGTACATCTTCACCATGTATCAGCTGAAGAAGATCGTGCCGCCGCAGCGCGAGGTGCTGCGCGGCATCACGCTCGCCTTCTATCCGGACGCGAAGATCGGCGTGCTCGGGCCCAACGGGGCGGGCAAGTCGACGCTCCTTCGGATCATGGCCGGCGTCGACACGGAGTTCGTCGGCGACGCGCGGCTCATGGAAGGGCGACGCGCCGGTCTGCTCGCGCAAGAGCCGCAGCTCGATCCGAGCAAGGACGTGCGCGGCAACGTCGAGGCGGGCGTCGCGAACAAGCGCGCGATCCTGAAGCGCTACGAGGAGCTCTCCGCAAAGTTCGCCGAGGACCTTTCACCCGCCGAAATGGAGAAGGTGAGCGCGGACTTCCAGAAGACCCAGGACACCATTGAGGCGCAGGGTCTGTGGGACCTCGATAGCCAGGTCGAGCACGCCATGGACTCGCTGCGCTGCCCGCCGCCGGATCAAGACGTCGGCACGCTCTCGGGCGGCGAGCGTCGCCGCGTCGCGCTCTGCCGTCTGCTGCTCTCGCACCCCGACCTCCTGCTGCTCGACGAGCCCACGAACCACCTCGACGCAGACTCGGTGGCGTGGCTCGAACGGCATCTGAAGGAGTACAAGGGCTGCGTCGTCGCGGTCACCCACGACCGCTACTTCCTCGACAACGCCGCTGGCTGGATCCTCGAGCTCGACCGCGGCTTCGGCATCCCGTACGAGGGCAACTACTCGTCGTGGCTCGACCAGAAGCGGAAGCGGCTCGCCGACGAGGAGAAACAAGAGTCCGCACGGCAGCGCACGCTCGCGCGCGAGCTCGAGTGGGTGCGCGCGTCGCCGCGCGCGCGGCAGGCGAAGAGCAAGGCGCGCATCGAGGCGTACGAGCGACTGCTCGCCGAAGAGCCCGAGCGTCGCGAGCGCGACCTCGAGATCGCGATCCCGCCGGGACCGCGGCTCGGCGACGTCGTCATCGAGGCGGAGAAGCTGCGCAAGGGATACGGCGATCGGCTTCTCTTCGACGACCTCACGTTCAAGCTCCCGCGCGGTGGGATCGTCGGCATCATCGGCCCGAACGGCGCCGGGAAGACGACGTTGTTCCGTCTCATCACCGGCGAGGAAAAGCCGGACGCGGGATCGCTACGCGTTGGCGAGACCGTGAAGCTCGCGTACGTCTCGCAGTCGCGCGACACGCTGACCGCGACAAGGACGGTGTGGGAAGAGATCTCCGACGGCCAGGAGCAGATCGACGTCGGCGGACGGCTCCGCAACAGCCGGTCATACGCTGCGTCGTTCAACTTCCGCGGACCGGACCAGAACAAGAAGGTCGGCGATCTCTCAGGCGGCGAGCGCAATCGCCTCCATCTCGCGAAGCTGCTCAAGTCGGGCGGCAACGTGCTGCTCCTCGACGAGCCGACGAACGATCTCGACGTCGACACGCTGCGCGCGCTCGAAGAAGCGCTGCTCGATTTCGCGGGATGCGTCGTCGTTATCAGCCACGACCGCTGGTTCCTCGACCGCATCGCGACACACCTGCTCGTCTTCGAGGGCGACAGTCGCGTGCGCTGGCTCGAGGGCAACTACCAGGCGTACGAAGAGCAGATGCGCAAGGAGCACGGCACCGACTGGGAGCCGCACCGCATCAAGTACCGCCCGCTGACGCGCGCCTGATACGCGAGCTCACCCGTCCTCATCAACGCATTGCCCCGAAAGAGTGAGGACTCGTCGGGCTCGGCGCGATTGCATAGACGTGGTGAAACGCATCGATTACTACTGCGACGCATCCGACCACCAGACCTGGACGCCGGGTCTGAGCCTGGCGGTCCATGCAGATCGCTCCGCCTACTGCCCGATGGGCGTGTCGAGCGGTCATCACTGGCAGCCGGCGGGCGGGATCCTGCTTTTGCTGTTGAAGCGCCGGCTCGCGGCGGTCGCGCTAACTAGCCGTTAGCGGGCGCGCCGCTCCGGCTTCGCCGACGGCCTAGGGGTAGCTGGGCGCGCTCGGCGCGGCGGTCGCGGGCGCGGCCGAACCTGGGGCAGCCGAACCTGGGGCAGCGGACTGGTAAGGGCTGCTGGGGGCGTAACCGCCGCCAGCGCCTGCGAACACGAAATATCCGACCGCGGCGACGATGGCGATCGCAACGATGATCGCGAACACGGTGCCCCACGCGGTACCCGAGGACGTTCGTCGTGCGCGACCCATGTCAGCTTGCTGCATCGCGTTTACCTCTTTCGACGAACATCGCCGCAGAATGCGCGCCACGCACGCGCGTACGAATGAAGCCGAGTTTGGATCAGCGGGACGCGCATCACGATGTGGTAACGCGACGACTACGAGCTGCGTGGCTCCGGCTTCGCGGGGTCGAGTCCGAGATCGGCTATCGCTTTCGCGACGTCGGCGCTGCCGAACTGCTCGTTGAACTGCAGTCCGTTGAGGGACGCGAGCGCGATGCTCTCGGCGTCCACCTCGAAGAAGCGCCGCAGCGAGGCACGCGTATCGGAGCGGCCGAAGCCGTCGGTGCCGAGGGGGATGAACGGCTGCGGGGCCCAACGCGCGACCTGATCCGCGATCGCCCTCATGTAGTCGCTCGCCGCGATGATCGGCGTCTTCCCGCTCAGCACCTGCGCGACGTACGGCACGCGCGGGCGCTCCATCGGATGCAGGCGGTTCCAACGCTCGGTCTCGAGCGCGTCGTTGCGCAGCAGCTGGTAGCTCGTGACGCTGTACACGTCCGCCGCGACGTCGTACTTGTCGTGCAGGATCTCCTGCGCGCGCAAGGCCTGGAGCAGGATCGGCCCGGAGCCGAGGAGCGTCACGCGGCGACGCATAGCGGGGTCACCCGCCTTGAAGAGGTAGATCCCGCGGAGGATGCCCTCTTCGGCGCCCTCGGGCATTGGCGGCATCGGGAAGTTCTCGTTGTAGAGCGTGAGGTAGTAGAAGACGTCCTCGTTGTTCGTGAGCATCCGACGGATGCCGTCGCGCACGATCACCGAGGTCTCATACGCGAATGCGGGATCGTACGCACGGATGTTCGGGATCGCCGTCGCGAGCAGGTGGCTGTGTCCGTCCTCGTGCTGCAGACCTTCGCCGTTGAGCGTCGTGCGGCCAGCGGTCGCGCCCATGAGGAAGCCGCGCCCGCGCGCGTCGCCGAACGCCCAGATCTGGTCCATCGTCCGCTGGAAGCCGAACATCGAATAGAAGATGTAGAAGGGCACCATCGGCTCGCCGTGCGTCGCGTATGAGGTGCCCGCGGCGGTGAAGCTCGCGACCGAGCCCGCCTCGGTGATGCCTTCCTCGAGCACCTGTCCATCCGTCGCCTCGCGGTAGGGAAGCAGTGTCTCCGCGTCGACCGGCTCATAGCGTTGGCCGAGCGGCGAGTAGATGCCGACCTCCTTGAAGAGCGGATCCATACCGAACGTGCGCGCCTCGTCGGGGATGATCGGCACGACGCGTTTGCCCACGTTGGGGTCGCGCAGCAGGTTCCGCAGCAGACGCGTGAAGGCCATCGTCGTCGACGCGGCGGCCTTGCCCGAGCCCTTCGGGAATTCCGCGAATGCGTCGTCCTTCGGCGCGTCGACCGGCGCCGGCATCACGATGCGGCGCGGCACCACTCCACCGAGCTGCCGACGGCGCTCCAGGAGATAGCGGACTTCGGGGCTCTGCGCACCGGGGTGGTAGTACGGCGGGTCCTCCGCGAGCTGTTCGTCGCTGATCGGCAGTTCCAGGCGGTCGCGGAAGACCTTGAGCTCTGCGAAGCTCATCTTCTTCGCCTGGTGCGTGATGTTGCGTCCCTCGACTCCCGGACCGAGCGCCCAGCCCTTCACCGTCTGCGCGAGGATGACCGTCGGCGCGCCGCGATGCTTCACCGCGGCGTCGTATGCCGCGTACACCTTGCGGTAGTCGTGGCCGCCGCGGCGCAGCTTCGTGAGCTGCTCGTCGGAGAGATGCGCGACGAGCTGCGTCAGTCGCGCGTCGCCGCCGAAGAAGTGCTCGCGGATGTAGTTGCCATCCGCGACGGTCATCCGCTGCGACTCGCCGTCGGTCGTCTCGTTCATGCGATTCACGAGAACGCCGTCGATGTCGCGCGCGAGCAGCTCGTCCCACTCGCGTCCCCAGATGACCTTGATGACGTTCCATCCTGATCCGCGGAACACGGACTCGAGCTCCTGGATGATCTTGCCGTTGCCGCGCACCGGGCCGTCGAGGCGCTGCAGGTTGCAGTTCACGACGAACGTGAGGTTGTCGAGACCCTCGCGTGCCGCGACGTGGAGCGCGCCGAGCGACTCGGGCTCGTCGCACTCGCCGTCGCCGACGAACCCCCACACGCGCTGCCCGCCCGTGTCCTTGATGCCGCGGTTGTGCAGGTAGCGGTTGAAGCGCGCCTGATAGATCGCGGCGAGCGGTCCGAGCCCCATCGATACCGTGGGGAACTCCCAGAAGTCGGGCATGAGGCGCGGGTGGGGATACGACGAGAGTCCCTCGCCCGGCTTCACCTCGCGACGGAAGTGATCGAGTTGCGACTCGGTGAGCCGTCCCTCGAGATATGCGCGCGCGTAGATACCCGGCGACGCGTGACCCTGGAAATAGATCTGGTCGCCGCCGCCCTCATCGTCCTTGCCGCGGAAGAAATGGTTGAAGCCGACCTCGTAGAGCGTCGCGGATGACGCGTACGTCGCGAGGTGGCCGCCGATGCCCTCGTAGTGATGGTTCGCCCGCACGACCATCGCGACCGCGTTCCAGCGGATGAATTGCCGGATGCGGTGCTCCATCTCCTCGTCGCCGGGGAAATCGGGCTCCTGTTCCGGCGAGATCGTGTTGATGTAGCGGGTCTGCGTCAGCGGCGGCAGGCCGACCTGCAGCATGCGGGCGCGCTTGAGGAGCTTGTAGAGGACGAACCGTGCCCGCTCCGGGCCCGCTTGCTCGACGAGCGCGTCGAGCGACTCGATCCACTCCTGCGTCTCGTCGGGATCGACGTCGGGAAGCTGGCGCTTGAACTCGTCGAAGACCTCGTGCATGCCCTCGTCCTGCGTCATGTGAGAACTCAAGTGTACGGCGCGAGGGCATATGGATTGAGGTCCGCGTGCACGAGCCAACGAACATCACGATCGAAAGTTAGCGAGCGAGGTCATGCGACACTGAGCGTGTGCCCGACGAGCCGCGACCACAGCGAAGACGGCAACGTGGCGGCAGACGACGCGGCCCGCCGCGACCACAGCAGGCGCGACCACAGCAGGCGCCGGCACGACCCGATGCCGGCGCGCCGCGCGGCGATCGACCACAGCGCGACGATCGCCGTCTCGCGCCGCGCGACCGCAGCGGTTTCGTCCGCGATCGCCGCTCGCGACGCGGCGGCCGCGGACGCGCGCCGCGCAGCGCCGACGACATTCGCTCGGGTACGTCGTGCCTCATCCTCGTCGACGCGCGCGAGGGGGAGCCGGACCGCAGCGGGGCGCCGGCGGTGTTCGAGGGCTTCTTCGACTTCGAGACCGGCGAGCCGCGCCGGGCCGGCGGGGGGATCCCGCGGCTGCGGGTCGAGGAAGAGCGCCTATGGGGGTTCGAGTGCTGGTGGCGCGTCGATACCGAACGGACTGGTCTGACCGACGCCGACCGCGAGGACGTCGAGTCATCGAAGAAGCTGCTGCGCGGCCTCCTGCGCGACGCGCGGCGCAACCCACGACTCGTCCGCTGACGGTCGAGTACTAGCCCTCTTCCGGTACGAGTGGCACCCGAAAGGGTGACTCGCGCGCGCCTACGTCTGTTCGGCAAAGTGACGTTCCTCTTACTGATTAGGGCGGAGCGCGCGCTGGAGGGCTGGGGACATGTCCATCTTGCGTCCTCGTTTTTGGCAGAAGGTTCTCGCGGCACTTCTCATCGTCGGTGTCGTGCCGATCGCGCTCGTCTCGGCGATCTCCATCCAAAACACTCGCAACAACCTGACGACTCTCGGCGTCACGAACATCCAGCAGCGTTCCACATCGAGCGCGAGCGCGATCGACGCGTACCTCCAGAGCCGCCTCGGCGACATCATCCTCGTCGGCAAGCTGCCCGACGTCGTCCGCTTCGGACAGAACCTCAGGGACACCGCGGCGAAGAACGCGGCGCGTCAGGCGCTTGTCGCCGCGGCTGCGCGCTCACCGGAGTACGAATCGATCGCGGTCGTCGACCCGGACGGCACGATCGTCGCCGCGTCCATCCAGACGGACGAGGGCACGAGCGTGAAGTTCCGCGAGTACTTCCTCACCGCGTTGAAGGGCACGCCCTACATCAGTGACCCGAGCTACTCGGTCATCACGAACAAGCCGGCGCTGTTCTTCTCCGCGCCGATCACCGACGGCAAGCTCGTGTACGCCGTCGTGCGCACGCGCGTGAACATGGCGGCGGTCTGGGACATCGTCGAGACCGACGCCGGTTCCGTCGGTGAGGGCGCGCACGGCTTCCTCGTCGACGACTACGGCATCCGCCTCGCGGTCTCCGAGACGAAGGGCCACCGCGACCAGGCTGAATCGCTCATCTACAAGCCGATCGCGCCGATCGAGGCGGACACCGCGAAGAAGCTCGCAGCCGACAAGCGCTTCGGCCAGAAGACGCCGGAGCAGCTGGTCATCGATCCGCTGCCGACGCTGAAGACCGCGCTCGACGCGCTGCCGAAGGGCAAGAGCACCACCGCGCAGTTCTCATATGGCGCCGGTGTGGACGAGCAGCGCGGCGTCGTCACGCGTCTCGTCGCGAAGCCATGGGCGTACATCCTCGCTGTCCCGATCACGACGTACACGAAGGCCGCGGACGACGCGACGTTCAACGCGCTCTCCGTCGTGGTCATCGGGCTGCTGCTCTCCTTCGTCATCGGCGTTCTGTTGACGCGATCACTCGTCGGTCCGCTGCGCCGCCTCGTCGGCGACGCGACCGCGGTGTCGACCGGTGACGTCGACCTGCGCGTCGCCGCGTTCGACACCCGCACCGGCGACGACATCACGCGGGAGGTCGCGTCGGCCTTCGACCGGATGCTCAACGCGCTGCGCTTCTACGCGCTCTCGGACGAGCCCGCTGGGGGCGACGACTGAACGCGCTCGCGCAGCAGCTGCTCGGTGTGGCCAAGGGTTATCTCGGCCCGGCCTCACAGCAGTTCCTGTCCACCGAGCTGCACGCGCTCGGCGTGAGCGCGAACACGGTCGAGCCGCAGCACATCGCGTCACTCGCCGAAGCGGTCCGCGAGCACGCCGTCCGTCTCATGGGAGCGGACAGGGCGACGGAGCTCGCGGACGCGCTCGCGCGGTGCGAGGGCGACACTGCTCGTGCGAAGGCCGGCGGCGGCCACAAGCTCGCGAGCGACGCCGCGGCGAAGCTCTTCGCCTCCGGCAAGCTTCGTCAGGCGGAGAGGGCCTACCTCGAGCTCGTCACCAAGCACGGTGATCGCGAGTCGTACATCGGCCTCGCACGCGCGCAGGCGGCGCTCGAAGATGAGCCCGCCGCGGTCGAGACGCTTCGCGAAGGCGCGGCGAAGATGGCGCGCGCCGGCGATCGCGGCAACGCGGTCTCCCTCCTCGCGGAGGCGGTCGCGCTCGTGCCGCTCGACCTTTCCGCACATCGCCGCCTCGCGGCCGCGCTCGCCAACCAAGGCGACCTCGGAGGCGCCGTCGAGGAGTACGCGCGGTTCGTCGACGCCGCGATGGCGATCGGCGATTCGCGTCGCGCGCTCCTCGAGCTCAGTTATGGCCGCGAGACGCTTGGCGATCTTCCCCGTCTTGTCGCCCTCGTCGATCGCGTGCAGAGCCCGATGGCTCCGCGTATGGATCCGATCAGTGAACCGCGACGCATCGACGGTCCCGTCGATCTCCGGCTCGCCGCGCTGCGGGCACCGACGAAGTCGTCGGAGTTCCGCATCAACATGCCCCCCGCCCCGACGAGCGTGCGGGCTGCTCCGCCTTCCTCGGCGAAGCAGCCCGCCGCACCCCGCTCGCAGCCTGAGCTGACGTTCGCGCAACCCGCACCGGCACCCGTCGCGAAAGCGGCTCCTCAGGCGAAGGCGAAGCCGACCGCGCCGACCGCGAAAGCCGCGCCGGCGCCTCAGCCGACCCCCGTCGAAGCTCGTCCCGATCCGCGTCTCGAGGCGCTCGCGATGCAGACGATGACCACACCCGAACCCGCGCCGGCGAAGGCCGAGCCAGCGCCAGCGAAGGCCGAGCCAGCGCCAGCGAAGGCCGAGCCAGCGCCAGCGAAGGATGCGTCGAAGACGCGCCACGCAGCATCCGAGACCGCGGTCTTCCTCAAGGGTGCGCGGACATTCACGCACGCCGAGCCGGTGGAGACCGAAGCGCCCGTCGACATGCTCATCCGCACCGGTGTGGTAAAGCCGAAGCCCGAGGCGCGCCCAGGTGTGGACATCGAGCCGCTCCTCAAGACGCTCACGCCGACAGGTAGCGGCATCGACGCGGCGGCCATGGCCGCTTCACGCGCCGCGCTGCTCACGAGCGCGCGCGACAAGCGCGCGACCGAGGCCGCGCTGGACGCGGCGCAGCGGCTCCTCGCGCTCGGCAAGCTGCAGACCGCATCCGACGTCCTGCTCGACCTCATCGCGCACGGCTTCGCGGACCGCGAGGCGCAGCGACTCCTCATCGAGGTCGACTGCGCACTCGGCCGTCGCGACGTCGCGAAGGAGAAGTGCACGCTCCTCGGTCACGCGTATCGGCTCGATGGACGGCGCGAGGTCGCCGAGGACGTCGAGCGCCTGGCCCGGATCCTCTAACTCGCGTACGTCGGCGCGGCGCCGCTGCCGCGTCCAATGACGAGCCTCAGTAGGAACGCGAGCACGATCCCGGCGATGAAGCCACCGATGTGTGCCCAGTACGCGACGCCGCCGGTCTGGTCGGTCACCGCGATCGAGCCGATGCCGTTCACGAACTGCAGCAGCGCCCAGAGGCCGATCATCACGAGCGCCGGCACCTGCGTGACGTAGCGGAATCCGACGAGCACGCGCACGCGGTTGTTCGGGAAGTTCACGAGGTACGCGGCGAGCACACCGCTGATCGCGCCCGATGCGCCGAGGCTCGGGATCACCGACTCCGGGTTCGAGAGGATCTGCGCGTACGCGGCGACCAGACCGCAGATGAGATAGAAGACCGCGTACTTGAGCCAGCCGTAGAGGCGCTCGACGTTGTCGCCGAAGATGAAGAGGAACAGCATGTTGCCGCCGAGGTGCAGCCATCCGCCGTGCATGAACATCGAGCTGAACAGCGTGAGCCAGATCGGGCTCGGCCCCGGCGCTTCATCGATCACCGCCGACGTGCCGTCGGGTAGCGCGACGGTCTGTGGTCCGGTCAGGTCGATGCCATGCGTGATCTCGCGCGGGATCGCGCTGAAGCCCATCGTGAACGCGTCACTCGGGAGCTGCAGCAGGACGAAGACGAGGACGTTGATCCCGATGATGGCGAGGTTGACGATCGGCAGTCCGCCGCCCGGCTGGTCATCGTCTCCGATCGGGAGCATGGCGCAGGGAGTATGCAACTCGCCCGCCTGACGGGTCCGGGTCGGTAAACTTAGGTTTCCGATGGCGCCGTAGGCCGCTACGCGGCCTCGTCGCCGTCGTCGCCTGAAATCGTCAAACTGCGGTTTGCCGTTTCCAGGCTCCTAGGCGACGTAGCCAAGTGGCCAAGGCAGGGGTCTGCAAAACCCCGACCGTGGGTTCGATTCCCACCGTCGCCTCAGCGGATTTTTTCCAATCGTGCGCGCCGAGCGCACACCCATGACGACGATTTCGCAAAGAGTGCGGCTCTCAGTCTTGCGAGGAAGGCCATGAACGGGGTCGCCACCAACACCTGATCTTGAAGCCGCGAGCGGCGTGGGGTTACTGGTAGCGCATCCCGTGTAGCTCGATCCACCCGCCCTCGTGTGCCGGCGCGGGGTCGTGATGGGTGAAGTGGATGAGCCCGCCTTGATCGTTCCAGACGTACTCGCCGTGCACGATCACGTCATCACCGAGGGCCACCGGGGCCCGCTGGCCGATGGTCACGTTGTTGTCGACGAGCACCGTCTGCGATGCTCCAGCGAGTCGAATGATGAAACGTTGGTGCATACCGGACGGACCGCTCTCGTCAGCCAGCACGCTCGTGACCACACCCTCTGCCGTGACCTCGACGAGCGATCGGCGTTCGGCGTAGTCGCGCTGTACCGAAGCGTTGTCCGGCGCCGCGGGTGCGCACGAGACGACTAGCAGCAGCGCGATACCGACGCGACGCATTCGCTGACGGTAGCGGAGGCAAGCAGATCGACCCGGCAGGCACGAGCGCGGTTCCTCTTAAAGGCGAGCAGAGATCAAAGGCGAGCAGAGAGTGATCTGAGCGTCTACCGGTTCGTGAGTCCGAGCGCGTCCTCTGGAAGGCGCTCTCCCGAGACATCGATCTTGGACGCCGCGTCGTCGATCTCTCGCACGTCGTCCTTCGTGAGCTGCAGGGACGCCGCGCCGATGTTCTCCTCGAGTCGGTGCAGCTTCGTGGTCCCCGGGATCGGCACGATCCACGGCTTCCGCGCGAGGAGCCATGCGAGCGCGATCTGCGCAGGCGTCGCGTTCTTCCGGTCGGCGACCCGCTTGAGGAGCTCGACCACGGCCGCATTCGCAGCGAGCGCCTGTGGCGCGAAACGGGGAGAGCGCGCGCGAAAATCCGTCGCACCCCGCCGTCGTCTGAGCAGATAGCCTTCCGGCGTGGCCAGCCGCACCGCGCAAGCTGAGGTAGCGCTCGAGCGGCATCGCGATGTCGGGCGGGTCGAAGCGTTCAGCGACGGGGTCTTCGCATTCGCAGCCACACTCCTCGCGCTCGGGATTCGTATCCCGAGGCCCGATGACCCGGATGCGTCATCCGGCCTCCGCGACCTCGTGATCGCTCAATGGCCAAGCTACTTCGCATTCGCCCTCAGCTTCGTGACCGTTGGCATCGTCTGGGCGAACGACCACGTCATGTTCAGCCACTTCGTGCGGACCGATCGCGGCATCGTCCTCCTCAAGGTTCTGACGCTCATGTTCGTCGCGTTCCTTCCCGTACCGACTGGAGTGCTCGGGAGCTGGCTCGCGAACGACCGCGACCGCGCCGTCGCGGTGGTCTTCTACGCAGGGACGCTCATGGCGTTCGGCATCGCGCACAACCTGCTGTGGTGGTACGGCGCCTACCGCGTTCGCGCGACCTCGCCACGCCTGTCGGCGAGGGAGCGTCGCGCGCTCACGATCACGTGGCTCGTCGGGCCATTCCTGTACGCGCTCACGATCGCGCTTGCCGCGATCGACGCGCGGCTGTCGATCGCGGGCTTCGTGCTCATCCATCTGCTGTATCTCCTGCCGACAGCGCGGCTCGTCGTCGCCGCGCAGCGAGTCCGCAGCAGATGAGGTCCGACCGAGTCGTGTCGGTGCGGATCGCGGTCACCCTCGTGTGCTCGGTCCTCGTCGCCTGCCAGGGCGCGATCCCGATACCGGCCCAGGGCTCGCCGCTGAACCCCGACGAGACGTTCATACCCGCGGGCGCGCCGCTCCCTGTCCTCCAGTCATCCCTCACATCGGACCCGACCGACGACGACTCGTTCAAGCCGGCGATCGCGCCGCCCGGCGGCGTCATCCTTCGCCACTCGACGAACACGATCATCCTGCGCGCGCCGTCGCCACCGCTCGGGGCGCGACGAATAGGCATCCAGGTCGGTCACTGGAAGATCGACGAGGTGCCCGCCGAGCAAGACAAGCTGCGCGCCCAAACGGGTGCGACCTGGGAAGACGTGCATGAGGTCGACGTGAACCTCGACGTCGCTCGGAAGGTCGCCGCACTGTTGCGGCGTCAGGGGGTCACGGTCGATCTGCTACCCGCGACGATCCCGCCGGGCTACGTCGCGGACGCGTTCCTCGCGCTCCACGCCGACAGCGACGGCGTTGGCGAGCTCAGCGGCTTCAAGATGGCGCACGGCCCGCTGCGCGGTCCGTTCGAGGACCGGCTGCTTGCCGATGTGAAGGACGCGTATGGCAAGGCATCGGGTCTGTCGTACGACGGCGCGCATGTCAGCGTGGACATGACCTACTACTACCCGT
>VBJD01000187.1 GCA_005887995.1 Chloroflexota bacterium | reverse complement strand
TCGCGTTCGAGCCAAAATGGGATGGCGTCCGCACGCTCGCCTTCGTTGACGGCGGCGTCGTGCGTCTCCAGACGCGCAACCTGCTCGACTGCACCGCGCAGTACCCCGAGGCGCATCAGATCGCGGAGGCGCTCACGGGCGCGTACCAGGCGATCGTCGACGGCGAGATCGTCGCGCTCGACGAGAAGGGCGTGCCGTCGTTCCAGAAGCTCCAGCCGCGGATGCATCAGCGCAACGAGTCGGAGCTGCGACGACTTCGTAAGTCGACGCCCGTCGTCTACGAGGTCTTCGACATCCTCTGGGCGGACGGGCGCGACCTCACGAAACGGCCGCTGCGCGAGCGGCAGCAGCTCCTCGACGAGGCGCTCACGCCGATGGGCAACATCCGCCGCTCAGAGCAGTTCATCGGGACCGGCACCGCGCTCTTCACCGCGGTGCAAGAGCAGGGCCTCGAGGGGATCATCGCGAAGCGACTCGACTCGCCCTACGCGACGACGCGATCAGCGGCGTGGGTGAAGGTCAAGGCCTTTCGCACGATGGAGTGCGTGGTCGGCGGGTGGACCGAGGGACTGGGCGGTCGCGCGCAGGGTCTCGGCGCGCTGCTCCTCGGCATCTACAAGGATGACAAGCTCATTCCGGTCGGACATGTCGGCAGCGGATTCGACGAGCGCACGCTGAAGGAGCTGCTCGCCACGCTGAAGGAGCGCGAGGTCGCGCGGTCACCGTTCGCGGCTGAGGTGCGAGCGAACACCACACCGCACTGGTGCGAGCCGGAGCTCGTATGCGAGGTGCGGTACGTCGAGATGACGCGCGATGGCACGCTCCGCGCGCCGAGCTACCGGGGTCTGCGTGCGGACGTCGATCCGAAGGAGTGCACCGGCGAGGAGCATCGTGAGTCCACGAAGAGTGCGTTGAAGGCGGCCGCGCGCGCGAGCGCCGAGGAGACAGGCGATGGTGTCGTGACGTCAAAAGGAACGTCAGAAAGCGCGCAGCAGCGCGTGCCAAGCGTGCTGACGATCGACGGCCACTCGATCCGGCTCACGAATCTCGAGAAGGTCATCTTCCCCGAGGACGGCTACACGAAGGCCGACCTCATCCGGTACTACACCGAGGTCTCGCCGTACCTGCTGCCGGTCATCCACGACCGGCCGCTCACGCTCAAGCTCTTCCCAGACGGAATCGCGTCGATGCACTTCTATCAGAAGGACAAGCCCGGTTTCACGCCGAAGTGGATCGACACGTACGTCGACACCACCGCGGATCGCGAGGGTGGGATCGACTACATCCTCGGGAACAACCTCGCGACGCTCGTATGGCTCGCCAACTACACCGCGATCGAGATCCACCCCTGGCTCTCGCGCGTCGACATGCCCGACAACCCGGACATCGCGATCATCGACCTCGACCCGTCGGCCGGAGCGACCTGGGACGACGTGAAGGAGACCGCCGAGCTCACCAAGAGCGTCCTCGATGATCTCGACATCGTCGGGTTCCCGAAGACGACCGGATCGCGCGGCATCCACATCTACGTCCCGATCGGGCGCAAGTACACGTTCGAGGAATCGCGCGGGTTCGTGTTCGACGTCGGGCGGATCGCGCGCGAGAAGAAGCCGAAGCTTGTGACGCTCGAGACGGTGAAGGATCGCCGGCGCGGCGTGTACATCGACTACCTGCAGAACGTGGGCGGCAAGACCACCGCGGGCGCGTACAGCGTGCGTCCCATTCGCCGCGCGCCGGTGTCGGCGCCGCTCGTCTGGGACGAGATCGCCTCGCTCGGCCGTCCCGACGCGTTCACCATACGCAACATGGGCGAGCGGCTCGCCGCGACGGGCGATCTCCTCGCAGGGATGCTCGACCTCGAGCAGAGACTGCCGCGCGCGTCGGTCTCGGTCCCCGCGAAGCCGACCCGCGTCGCGACAAGAAAGAAATGAGTCGCGCGACGAGCGGAGGATGACCCGCGCGGCCGTCCTCGCTCCCGGCTACGGCGGCAGCGCGACGCAGCCGATCCTGCGTTCGCTTACGAAAGCGCTCGCCGCGTACAACATCGACGCGCTGCCCATCACGTTCCGCACGAGCGGCAGGCGGCCGAGCCGCGACTACGCCGATGAGCTCGCGGACCTGCGCACCGCGCGTGACGAGCTCCGGCGGTCGCATCACCTCGTTGCGCTCGTTGGTCGCAGCTTCGGCGGACGGATGTGCGCGTTCCTTGCCGAACAGGAGCCGCCCGACGCGCTCGCGATCGTCGGACATCCCATCGCGCCGCCGGGACGGCCGCGTCCGCGCGACGAATCCGCGCTCGCCGCGACGCGCTGCCGGACGCTCGTCGTGCAGGGCAGCGAGGACGAGCTCGGCCCCGTCGCCGTGCTCGAGCGCATCGCGGGCCAGTCGCCGCTCATCGACCTCATCGTCATTGCCGGTGCCGGACACGAACTCGGCTCGCACGAACGCGAGGCGGTGGAGCACGTCGCACGCTGGCTCGACGCCGCGCTACGTTAGCGGCGCGACAGTCCGCGCTATCCCTCCGGGTCGCCTTCACAACTCCTTCATCGCGTAGCGCGACGCTCGTCTCACGCAAACAAAGGAGACGAACGCATGAACACCGCACGAGCCATCGCGATCCTCGTCCTCGCCGTCGTCGTCGGCCTGGTCGGCTACCAGATCGGCGTCACGCAGAACATCGCCGCGCAGCTCCCTGCCGCCAGCGGCGCGCCCGTCCCGTACTACTACCCGTACCACTGGGGCTTCGGCTTCGGGTTCGGGATCTTCGGCTTCCTCTTCTGGATCCTGGCCATCTTCCTGTTCTTCGGTCTGCTTCGCGCCGCGTTCGGCGGCGGCCGTGGCTGGGGCCACCGCTACGGCTACATGCATGGGCCGTGGAGCGACGAGGCCCGCGCGCGCATGGAGGATCTTCACAAAGAGCTTCATGGCGAGAAGCCCGCAGCGCCTCGCAGCGGCGGTACGTCATCGAGCCCATAGCATCCCCGCGATGAAGACGGTCCTCGTCGTCGACGACGAGCCGAAGATCGTTCAGCTCACGCGGGATTACCTGGAGCACGCGGGCTTCCGCGTCGCGAGCGCCTCCGATGGCAAGGAGGCGCTCGCATCGTTCCGCCGGGACGCACCTGACCTCGTCGTGCTCGACCTCGGATTGCCGACGCTCGACGGTCTCGACGTCGCGCGCGCCATCCGCAAGAGCTCGAACGTACCGATCGTCATGCTCACCGGCCGTGGCGACGAGACCGATCGCGTAGCCGGGCTCGAGCTCGGGGCCGACGACTACGTCACCAAACCGTTCAGCCCGAAGGAGCTCGTCGCGCGCGTCCGCGCCGTCCTGCGGCGTTCGGAGCTCGCGTCGAACCCCGCCGATGTCGTGCGCGCCGGCGACGTCACCCTCGACGTGCCTCGTCTCTCCGTCAAGGTGAAAGATCGCGGAGTCGAGCTCACACCGACGGAATTCCAGCTGCTGCTCGCGCTTGCGCGCTCGCCGGGCCGTGTCTTCACCCGTGCCCAGCTGCTCGACGCGGTGCACGGCGTCGCGTTCGAGTCATACGAACGCGCGATCGACGCGCACGTGAAGAACATCCGTCGCAAGCTCGAGCCTGACCCGCGCGAGCCGCGGTATCTCCTGACCGTGCACGGTGTCGGCTATCGCTTCGCGGACGAAAAAT
>VBJD01000193.1 GCA_005887995.1 Chloroflexota bacterium | reverse complement strand
CCGCTGCGGCAGGACGATGACGGCGGGCGCGACCTCGAGCCCGGTGACCGCGGCGACGAAGCCGAAGAGGACGAACGGCTCGTGGAACGAGGAGCGCGCGTCGTACGGTCCCTTCCACTCGGGGCGCGACGAGCGGTCGGCGCCGAGGACGTGGTCGTACGCGACAACGTGCGCGTAACCGAGCTGCTCGATCGTCTGCAGGTACTCGCGGATCGCGCCGATGTCCGTACCGCTCTCGGTCTGGGGGAACACGACACCGACGCGCATTGCCCGAGTATCGGACGGCGCGCGTATCGTCGCCGCGTGGAGATCGAGGAGCGCATCCGCACCGAGGCGCGCGACGTCTACTCGTGGTCGACCGGACCCGGCGATCGCTACGGGGAGCACGCGCACCTGTACAACAAGCTCCTGTACTGCACGCGCGGCTCGATCGACTTCCGCCTGCGTGACGGGAAGACCATCCACCTCGAGCCAGGCGATCGCATGGTGTTGCCGTCGGGCACCGCGCACGCCGCGGTCGTCGGACCGACCGGCTGCACGTGCATCGAAGGGAAGCTTCCGGACTAAACTCGCCGCTATGCGTCCTCTCGCGCGCCGCATGGGGCGGCTCGGCACGGAGACGGCGTTCGAAGTACTCGCGCGCGCCCGCGCGCTCGAGGCGCAGGGCCGGCATATCGTGCATCTCGAGATCGGGGAACCCGACTTCGACACGCCACGTGCGATCACCGCCGCGGGCATCGCCGCGATCGAACGCGGCGAGACGCACTACACGCCGTCCGCGGGCATCATCGAGCTCCGGGAGGCGATCGCTAGCTACCTCTCGCGCACGCGCGCGCTCTCGTACGACGCGTCGCAGATCGTCGTCGCGCCGGGCGCGAAGCCGATCATGTTCTACGCGATCCTCGCGCTCGTCGAAGCGGGCGACGAGGCGATCTACCCCGACCCGGGCTTCCCCATCTACTCGTCGATGATCGACTTCGCCGGCGGCACACCCGTGCCGCTCGCGCTGCGCGAGGAGAACGACTACGTCCCCGACCTCGACGAGCTGCGCCGCCTCGTCACGGCGAAGACGAAGCTCATCATCCTCAACAGCCCGCACAACCCGACCGGTGGCGCGCTCTCAAAGGAAGCGGTGCGCGAGATCGCGCGGCTCGCGCGCGACAACGACATCTGGGTGCTCTCGGACGAGATCTATGCGGACCTGCTCTACGACGGCAAGCACCATCCGATAGGGCGAGAAGAAGGGATGCTCGAGCGCACCATCGTCCTCGACGGCTTCAGCAAGACGTTCGCGATGACCGGATGGCGCCTCGGCTACGGCGCGTTCCCGAAGCCGCTCGTCGAGCCGGTGACGAAGCTCGTCACCAACTCCGTCTCGTGCACGGCGACGTTCACGCAGCGCGCGGGCATCGTCGCGCTCAGCCAGCGCCCGCCGGAGGTGGATGAGATGGTGAAGGCGTTCCGCACGCGCCGCGACGCCATCGTCGCCGGGCTCAACAAGATCGAGGGCATCACCTGCCGGACGCCCGCCGGCGCGTTCTACGTCTTCCCGAACATCACCGGGCTCCGCTGTGGGAACGCCGCGACCGTCGCCGGCCGCGTGCTGATCGAAGCCGGCGTCGCGGTGCTCGCCGGGACCGCGTTCGGTCCGATCGGCGAGGGGCACCTACGGCTCTCCTACGCCAACTCGCTCGAGAACCTCGAACTCGCCGTACAGCGCATCGCCGAATGGGCGAAGACCGCGCGCCCCGCCGCCGTACGCGCGTAACGCGATCGTGATCGTCGTCCGCGCCGGGCGATACATCGACGGCACCGGCGCCGACCCGAGGCGCGACGTCAACCTGCACATCGACGGGACGACGATCGTCAAGGTCGGCGGCGATGCACCACGCGACGCGACGGTGATCGATCGATCCGAGCAGACGGTGATGCCCGGGATGATCGACTGCCATGTCCATCTCATAAGCAACCCGTCGTCGCTCGAGGAGCGGATCCAGAAGCCGTACTCGTTCCTCGTCGCCGAAGCCTTGAAGAACGCGAGGACGACGCTCGAAGCGGGATTCACCACCGTCCGCGACGCCGCCGGCACGCCACGCGGTGTGAAGCAGGCCATCGAGCGCGGCCTGTTCCCGGGACCGCGGCTGCGCATCGCCGTCGGCGCGCTGTCCCAGACCGGCGGTCACGGCGACGCCCGGTTCCCGAGCGGCGTCGATCTTCGCGTCCCGCATCCGGAGCATCCGCTGACGGTCGTCGACGGCGTCGAGCCGGCGCGCAAGGTGACGCGCGAGCTCCTTCGCGCCGGCGCGGATCAGATCAAGGTGATGACGTCAGGCGGCGTCCTCTCGCCGTCGGACGAGCCGGGCGCGACGGGGTTCTCACCCGAGGAGATCGCCGCGATCGTGTATGAGGCGCACGCCGCGGGGAAGACGGTGATGAGCCACGCGCAGGCGCTGCAGGGGATCCGCAACGCCGTCGAGGCGGGCGTCGAGTCGATCGAACACGGGATCTACCTCGACGAGGACACCGCCGAGCTCATGAAGAAGAAGGGCACGTACCTCGTCCCGACGCTCGTCGCGCCGCTCTGGGTGACGCGCCTCGCGGAGCGCAAGCCGGGGATGATGCCGGCGTACGCGGTCCGCAAGGCCGAGGAGGTCATCGAGACGCATCAGAAGATGTTCACCATGGCGACGAAGATGGGTGTGCTGATCGCGATGGGAACCGACACGGGCGTCGGCGAGCACGGGACGAACGCCGAGGAGCTGGCGCTCATGGTGAAGCTCGGTATGACGCCGATGCAGGCCATCGTCGCGACGACGAAGACCGCGGCCGCCTGTGCGCGTCTTGGGAAGCTCACCGGGACGCTCGAGGTCGGCAAGCGCGCCGATGTCGTCGCCGTCGCGGGCGATCCGCTCGCGGACATCGCCGTGCTCCAGCAGGCCGAGCGCATCACGCTCGTCATGCGCGACGGACAGGTGTTTAAGCAGTTGGCGGATTAGCCCGCAGCGAAAGCGTCTACCTACCGGTCAGTAGATGCGCAGCTGCGCTGCGCCTCTCTGCTTGGCGTGTGCCCTTCGGGCACGCCGCAGTAAGAGGCGGCTCGCTAGACGCCGATCCCGTCGACCACCAGACCGACGAGGTCCGACGCGAGCTGCTGCGGTGAGCGGCCGCCCGGGAGGGGATCGCGGCCGGTCCACGGATCGAGCAGGTTGAGCAGCGCCTGCGTGGCGAACGCGGTGTCGAGCTGCCGAAGCTCACCGGCGGCGACGCCCTCATCGAGGATCTGCTGAAGCGGCGAGAAGAAGTGGCGAAAGAACGCGCTGCGCGCCTGACTGGTCTGATCGACGGTCAGAGACACCCCGCCCTCGCGTAAGAGGCGCGGGCCGCTGCAGCGCGCGCCCACGAGGTACGCCAGCGCCGACACGAGCCGCTCGCGCGCGCGGCCGCCACGGCGCGCCGCGGTCTTGAGCCCGGCCCCGTGCTCCTCGAGCACGCTGCAAACGACCTCGGTGAACAGCGCGCTCTTGTCCGAGAAGTAGTAGTAGACGGTCGGCTTCGTCACCTGCGCTTCGCGCGCGATGTCCTCGAGCGAGGCACCGCGAACGCCCGAGGCGCTCCATAGCCGATCCGCGGCCTGAAGCACCCGCTCGCGCGTAGAGGAGCGGTCGCCTCTGCGCT
>VBJD01000192.1 GCA_005887995.1 Chloroflexota bacterium | reverse complement strand
CTCGCGATGAGACCCCACACGAAGTCCTTGTGCTCGGTGAAGAGCAGCGGCCCCGGCTGGAGTCCCCACACGAAGAGGCCGGCCATGATCACGGCCGAGGTGGGTGAGCCGGGCACGCCCAGGGTGACCATCGGGACGAGCGACGCGACGCCCGCGGCGTCGGCGGTCGCCTGCGGGCCCATGATCCCGCTGATCTCGCCCTTGCCGAAGTCCTGCTTGTTCTTCGCGTACTGACGCGCGAGGCCGTAGCCAAGGAATGACGCGGCCGTCGCGCCGTGCCCTGGCAGGACGCCGAAGAGGAAGCCGATGATCGAGTTCGAGACGACCAGTCGGATGCGCTGTCGGAGCGCGGCGAGTGCCTCGAGAAGGTCGCTGAAGCCGAGGCGCGCGCTGATCTTCTCCATGTAGCCGATGCCCTGCTCCTCCGCCGAGGCGAGGATCTCGCCGATGCCGAAGAGCCCGATGGTGACCGGAACGAAGCCGATGCCGGAGAGCAGGTTGATCTGAAAGCTTCGGAGGGCGTCGTTCTCGACGCCGACGAGCGGGATGAGCCGCTGCGAGCCGCTGATCGTGTCGAAGCCGACGGCCGCGAGGAGGAGACCCGTGGCAAGCATTGCGAGCGCCTTGAAGGGCGACTCTGCGCCGAGGCCGACGAGCGTGGCGAACGACAGGACGAAAACGGCGAAGAGCTCCGCCGGGCCAAAAGAGAGGGCCTTCTCCGCCACGAATTGCGCGAAGAAGGTGAACAACAGGGTGGCGATGAACGCGCCGACGAACGACGCGAGGAATGACGAGGTCAGCGCGAGCCCCGGCTTTCCTCTGCGCTTCGCGAGCGGGAAGCCATCGAAGAGCAGGACGACCGACCACGGCTCGCCGGGGATATTGAAGAGGATCGACGTGATGACCCCGCCGAAGAGCGCGCCCCAGTAGATGCCCGCGAGGAGGATGACAGCCGTCGTCGCGTTCGCGCCGGCGATGTCGCCGCGCGCGATGACCACGCTGATCGGCAGGAGGATTGCCACTCCGCTCGTCCCGCCCAGCCCCGGCAGAACACCGATGACGAGACCGAGCGTCACCCCGATGAAGAGGAATGCGATGTTGACCGGCTGGAGCGCCGTCGCGAAGCCGCCGAAGAGGTTGCCGAGCACCTCCATTAGAAGGGGATCCCCGGATAGAAGATGCTCCTGGGCAGGATGAGGCGGAAGCCGACCTCGAAGAGCAGGAAGATCGCGAGCGGCGTCAGCACCGCGCTCGCGAGAGACCACCACGGCTTGTACCTACCGATGTACGCGGCGAAGAAGCCCATGTACACGCCAGTCGCGAGGTAGAAGCCGAGCCAAGCGAACGAGACGGCGTACAGCAGCATGGGGATGACCAGCTTGGCGACCGCCGCGACGCTGCCTGCGCCTGCGAAGACACCCTCCTTCGGCTGCGGCCTCGTGAGGGCCTGATATCCGGCGACTGCCGCGCCGAACGCGACGACCGCCGCCGCCCAGAACGGGTACCACGCCGATCCGACGTCACCCGGTGCCGTGCCGGGCGCGGGACTCAAGACCCTTCGGGAGTCGAACATGGCGACGGCGGCGATCAGGACGATCGCCGCCGCCGTTCCTACCTGGTAGGGCCTCACGCGAGGGTTACTGGACCCACTTGAACTTCGCTGCGATGTCCTCGTGAACCTTTTGGTACTGGCTGAGGAACTGCCGAAACTCCACGCCGCTGCGGAAGTCGGGCTGCAGGACGTTGTCGTCCATGAACTTCTTCCAGTCGGCGGAATCGAACACTTTCTTGAATACGTCCACCCAGAAGTTCTGCTGCGCCGGTGTGAGGCCGGGGGCCGCGACGATGGCTCGCATGATGTAGTAGTCGTCGATCGCGATGCCCTGCGACTTGCACGTCGCCAGGCCCGAATAGAGACCCGACTTCGGGCTGTCCGGCGTGAACGCGCAGAGCGGCCTCATCTTCTTGTCGGCGCCCTCGTAGAACGGCTTCCCCTCGCTGGGGTTGTTCACCGAGGCGACGACACCACCTTGTTTGCCGGCTACCGCGGCCGCGACGGTAGCGCCCGAGGACTGCGGGACGTACGTGAACGGCTTCGTCTTCATCGTGTCCTCGATGCGCCGGAAGAGCGCCTCGTCCTCTTGCTTCGTTTGCGTGCCAGCGACGACAAGGGAGTCCTTCTTCGCGGCATCAACGAAGTCCTGCGCGGTCTTCCACGGACTGTCCGCGTTCACCCAGAGGAAGAACGGATCGAGGGCCATGTTCGCGATCGGCGTGAAGTCCGTCGACTTGTAGGGCAGCTTGTTCACGATGATCGTTGTGAAGAACGAGTTGAGGGTGATCATGATGTAGTGAGGATCGCCCTTCTTCTCGAACACGTACGTGAACGCGACTGCGCCCGATGCCCCCTCCTTGTTGATCGGCTGCACGGGCTGCGGCGAGAGCTTGAGCGCCTCAATGATCGCCTGCATCTTGCGCGCGTAGAGGTCGGAACCGCCGCCGGGCGCGGTGCTGATGACGAATTCCGCGGGATGAGTGAGCACCGGCGCCTCCGTGGCCGACGCCGATGGCGCACCGGACGCTGCGGGAGTCGTCCCGCCGCATGCTGACGCGATGAACAGACCCGCGCTGATGACGGCGAGGAATCGCCTTCCTCCGGCTAACAACACATGAGCACCTCCAAGGACCCGTACGTTCAGGTCGCCGCCTAGGGTCAAAGCGGTCTGACCGGGCCGGATGCTAAAGGTACGCCGTCCATTGCAGCCAGCCGGATGCCGCTCTGAACCCGGTACGACAGGCGCCGGTGTCACAATGCGGTAAGAGGGGTCGGCACGGGGCGTGCGGTCGGCCGGTCAAGGGACACCGAAGGTGGCCCGTAAGGAGAACGGCATGGTGCAGGAGCTAGTGCGACCCAAGCTGGCGAAGGGCGCTGCGCCCGACACCGCCTGGGCGTACCTGGGTGGGAAGTTCGTTCCGATCCGCGAGGCGAAGATCAGCGTCATGACCCATGCCTTCAACTACGGCACGGGTGTCTTTGAGGGGATTCGGGCGTACTGGAACGCCGACGAGGAGCAGCTCTACGGGCTGCACTTCCGCGAGCACTACAAGCGGCTTCTCCGCTCGTGCCGGATCATGCGACTTACGCTCCCGCATTCCGCGGAGGACCTCGTGGACATCACCATCGAGCTCCTTCGGAAGTGCGGGTACCGCGAGGACGCGTACATCAGGCCCATCGTCTACACCTCCAGCGAGCTCATCGGCGTCAGACTCCACAACCTCGAGAACTCGTTCACCGTCTTTGCTGTCCCCTTCGGTAACTACGTGCCGATCGAGGGCGGCATCTCGTGTCAGGTCTCGTCGTGGCGGCGCGTTGACGACAACGCCATCCCCGCGCGAAGCAAGATCACCGGTTCGTACGTCAACGCCGCGCTCCAGAAGACCGACGCGGAGGAGTCGGGATTCGACGAGGCGATCGTCCTCACCGACGACGGACACGTCTCCGAGGGCAGCGCGGCGAACCTCTTCCTCGTGCGCGACGGCACGCTCATCACGGCGCCCGCGTCGGACAACATCCTCGAGGGCATCGTGCGTAGCAGCGTGCTGCGGATCGCGAAGGACGAGAAGATCCCCGTCGAGATCCGTCGCATCGACCGCACGGAGCTATACATCTCCGACGAGGCGTTCTTCTGCGGCACCGGCGTGCAGATCTCACCGATCACGAGCATCGACCACCGATCTGTGGGCACCGGAGAGGTCGGTCCGATCGCACGTCGGGTCTCGCGGATCTACTTC
>VBJD01000130.1 GCA_005887995.1 Chloroflexota bacterium | reverse complement strand
ATGGAGGACGTTCCGAGGCCTTCGATCGGACCGAACGACGTCCTCATACGCGTGCACCACACGTCGATCTGCGGAACCGATCTGCACATCGTGAACTGGGACGCGTGGGCGCAGCGCACCATCAAAGTGCCGCTCGTCGTCGGGCACGAGTTCGAGGGCAGCATCATCGAGGTCGGCAGCGAGGTCGAGGGCCTCTCCGCCGGGCAGCGCGTCGCCGTCGAGGGACACGTTACCTGCGGGCACTGTCGCAACTGCAGGGCGGGGAGGCGGCACCTCTGTCGCAACACGAAGGGCATCGGCGTGAACCGTCCCGGCGCGTTCGCGGAGTTCGTGTCCGTGCCGGCAGTCAACGTGTACGTCCTGCCGCCCGGCATGCCCGACGAGATCGGCTCGTGCCTCGATCCGCTCGGCAACGCGGTGCACAGCGCGCTCTCGTTCGAGCTGGCGGGCGAGGACGTGCTCATCACCGGTGCAGGCCCGATCGGCGTCATGTCCGCGGCGGTGAGCAAGATGGTCGGCGCGCGGTACATCGTCGTCACCGACAGCAACGCGTACCGCCTGAACCTCGCGCGCCGGATGGGTGCGACGCTCGCCGTCGACTACCGCACGACGTCGCTCGACCAGGTCATGAAAGAGCTCGGCATGCTCGAGGGGTTCGACATCGGCCTCGAGATGTCGGGCAGCCCCGCGGCGCTGCGCTCGATGCTGCAGTTCATGAATCACGGCGGGCGCGTCGCGCTGCTCGGCATCCCAAGCGAGCAGATCGCGATCGACTGGGATCAGGTGATCTTCCGGGGCCTCACGCTCAAGGGCATCTACGGCCGCGAGATGTTCGAGACGTGGTATCGCATGGGGTCGATGTTGCAGAGCGGGCTCGACATCACCCCGGTCATCACGCATCGCTTCGCCGCGAAAGACTTCGCGCAGGCGTTCGATGTCGTGCGCAGCGGCCAGTGCGGGAAGGTCGTAATGGACTGGACGAGCTGACCTAACTCAGGACGTCGACGCCGCTACGGCCTCCAGCTCTGCGGCGACCGGTGCCTCGACCGGTGCCGGCTTCGCCGCCTGCGCGATCCGGCGATAGACGTAGCCAACAGATGGCACGGAGCTGATCGACCCGGGAGCGTCCCCGTCCGCCTCCAGCTTGCGGCGCAGGTGACTCATGTGCGAGCGCAGTGCGTTCGCGTCCGCGCCCTCGCTGCCCCACACGTACGTATAGAGGCGGCTCGCCGGCACGACGTGGCCGGCGTTCGTGACGAGCAGATACAGGATCCGGAACTCGGTCGGCGTTAGACGGATGCATGACGACCGCCAGGTGACCTCGTACGTCTCGGGATCGAGCTTCAGTCCATCGACCTGGACGCTCGGCTCACTTGCTTCGACCGGCGTCACTTTCGCGCGGCGCAGCAGCGCGCGGATGCGCGCGACGAGCTCGCGGAACTCGAACGGCTTCGGCAGGAAGTCGTCCGTGCCGAGGTTGAACGTGCGCAGCATGTCTTGTGCGTCTCGCCGCCCGGTGAGCACCAGGACCGGCGTCTGGTCCTCCGACCGGATCCGCCGCAGCACCTCGAACCCGTCCATGCTCGGAAGACCGAGGTCGAGGATCACCAGATCAGGACGATCCGCTTTCCACCGCCTGATCGCCTGCGCGCCGTCGCTCGCCTCGAGCACGACGAACCGTTCGCGCCGCAGTACATAGGCCGCGAGGTCGAGTGCGTCGGGATCGTCTTCGACTACAAGGATCTTGATCACTTGCTCCCCCCGCCATGTGTGACGACTGCAGTCGTCGGATTGAGGATTGACTGGCACGATATCGACCGGCGTTCGGCTCTGGGCAGAACATTCGCGTTACAGCGGGGCTACGTAACGCGATCGTTAAGGATCGGCGCGCAGACGAAGACCGACGCCGGGCACGGTGTGGATGAATCGCTGGTGCGCGCCGTCGTCGCCGAGCTTGCGGCGGAGGCGGTGCACGGTGACGCGCACGACCTCGCGCGCCGGAGCGTCGTCGAAACCCCAGACGTGCCGCGCGATCGCCGCGGTCGGCACGACACTCCCGCTCTGGCTCATGAGGAAGTGCATCAGGCGAAACTCCGTGCCCGTGAGGCGTGTGGCGACGCCGTCGCGTTCGAGCGTGCGCTCCTCCGGATCGAGCCGAAGCGACCCGACCTCGAGCGCGGGTCCGAGCTCGTCCGCTTGTCCGGCGTCCGATCGGCGCGCGTGCGCGCGGATGCGGGCGAGGATCTCGCGATGGCCGAATGGCTTCACGACGTAGTCGTCCGCACCCATCTCAAGGGCGCGCACCTTGTCCTCCTCGATGTCCCGGCCGGTGAGCACGATGATCGGCAGCTGCGCGCTGCGCCGGCGCAAGTCGATGATCAGCGCGAAGCCGTCGAAGGGGCGGAGATTGAGGTCGATGACCGCGAGGAGTGGATGCTCCTTCTCGTAGAGCTCGATCGCGGTCTTTGGGTTCTTGGCGACGAGCGGGGCAAAGCCAGCCTGCTGGACGATCGCTGCGAGCAGGTCGATGACAGCCTGCTCGTCGTCGACCAGGAGGACCGCCCGTCTGTTGCGTCCCCCGTTGTCGCGCCCCATACCACCCCGCGTGCTAGCGCAAGGATACAAGCCCTTGTGAACTGGGCCTGGGGCTGCGTTTAGCCGGAGGGTGCTGGGCTCAGTCGGCGGGCGTCAGTCGGACCGGAAGGTGTCCCAGGCGACGCTCTCGTCCCAGGCGACGCTTTCGTCCCAGGCGACGGAGTCCCAAGCGACGCTCTCGTCCCAGGCCACGCTCTCATCCCACGCGACGGAGTCCCAGGCCACGGATTCCCAGTCGAAGTTGTCCCACGCGATGCTGTCCCACACGACGCTGTCCCACGTGAACGTGTCCCAAGAGATCCCGCCGAGCGTCGCGTCGATCCAGCGCAGCGGCGTGGATCGCGCGAGCAGAACGAACGTCGTTCGCGCGAACGCGTTCGCGGGGCGCGCCTGCTTTCTGAGGGTCGTCGTGTTCACAAGGCTCGTCGTCGCAACGCCTGAGGTCGTCGTCACGGAGACGCGCGACGCGCCGAATACGTCGAGCAGCCCGCTGCCGTTCGCGGTCGGGTCGGGCGGTGGCGTTCCGTAGCTGCGTGCGGATCGCGTGAGCATCCCCTTGACCTGATCGGGTGTGAGGCTGGCGTTGCGCTGCAGGAGCAGCGCGACCGCGCCGGATACGACCGGGGTCGACATCGACGTCCCCGACAAGCGCAGGTATGTCGCGCCGTTGTGCGCACGGACGATGCGATCGGGGAACAACGTGTCGAGGAGGCTGCCCGCGACGCGGATCGACACGATGCGCCGCCCAGGTGCGACGAGGTCCGGCTTTGCGTTCCCGTCAGCGGTACCCCAGGCGGAGAACGGCGCGAGCGAGTCGTCAGCGAGGGTCACCGTGCCCGCGTCGTCGCTCGCGCCCACTGTGATCGCGTACGGGTCGATGCCTGGCGACACTGTGCTGTCGCGCGCCGGTCCGTTGTTGCCCGATGCCGCGACGACCACGACTCCGGCCTTCCACGCGATCTCGACGGCGGCGGCGAGCGGATCCGCGCGGTAAGAGGTCCGCGCCGGCGCGCCGAAGGACATGTTGATCACGCGGATGCCGTACGTGTTGCGATGCGCCAGCACCCATTCGATCCCGCGGATGACGGACGACAGGCGTCCGGCGCCTTTGCTATCGAGCACGCGGACGTCGACGATGTTCGCTTGCGGCGCGACCCCGACGAACTCGCCGTCGGAGCGCGTGCCGTCGCCCGCGACGATCCCCGCGACATGCGTCCCGTGACCACCCGGATCGGCAGCGCTGCGCGGGTCAGCGAAGTTGACCGAGGCGATGACTCGGTTCGCGAGGTCGGCATCCGGCGCCACACCCGAGTCGAGTACGGCGACGGACACACCGCGACCGCGAACGCCTTCGGTCCACAGCGCGCTCGCGCCGACGACGACGGGGTAGACAGCCGGATAGCTGGTCGGCGCGGACAACGGTGTGGGTGATGGAGTGGGCGACGGCGATGTCGTCGTCGCGGCGGGTGATACCGACGGCAAGAGGGTGGCTGCCGGCGCGATCGTCGGGCTCGGCGTCGGCGCCACTGATGGAGCCGGCGTCGGTGATGGGGTCGGAGGCAGTGTTGGAGTCGGGGTTGGCGTCGGCAGCGGTGTGATCGAAGCGGGCGGCGTCGTGACCGGCGGCGAGAGAAGCGGGGTGAGCGTCGGCGTTGGCAGGACCGGCGTGGGCGTCGGCAGCGCGAGCGGCGTCGGCGTCGGGAGAGGCGTGGGTGTCGGGAGAGGATCGATGCTCGCGAGCACCGTGGCGTCGTAGTGGATGTACGCGACTGCGGGCAGCAGGCTGATCGCATTGATCCCATTCGCATCCGCGAACCCAGCCGCGGAATCGATGATCGCGAGCCCACCGACGGCGCGACCGTAGGTGCGCAGCAGGTCGAGCGCGTCGCTCGCTCGCGCGAGGTTCGGTGTTCCCGTTGCGGTCGAGGGGGGCGGCTGCATCTCGACGATGACCGGCTGCAACGCAGCGGGGTTCGCGGTCATGAGAGCGAGCAGCGCGGGGTCGATCTTGTCGCTCGCTCCGTCGAGCGCGTGGGCGCGAGCGGGGACGAGCGAAAGCAGAAGCGCGATGACGCAGACCGTGCCGAGTGCGCGTCGTCTCACTACGCCGTCCCGGTCTCACCCTCCCGCGTGCCGATCGGCAGCGCGAAAGAGAACGTGCTTCCGCGGTCGTGTCCCGGTGACTCGGCCCACATCCGCCCGCCGTGCGCCGAAACAAGCCCGTGCGCGAGGTAGAGGCCGAGCCCGCCGCCACGAACGTTCAGCGCCCGGTTGGCCCGATAACCACGTCGGAAGACCTGCGCGATCTCGTCTGCCTCCATGCCGATGCCCTCATCGCGGACGCTGACGGTCGCATGGTCGCTGTCGGCGCGCACCGAGACGCTGATCGTCGAGCCTTCGCTCGAGTACTTCGCGGCGTTGCTGAGCAAATTCGTGAGCACCTGCCGGATCCGTCGCTCATCCCACTCCCCGATGACACCGTCGCTCGCGTCGACGACGAGCTTGTGCCGGCTCGTCGCGTTCAGGCCCTCGACGAGCTCCGCCGCGAGCAGCCCGAGATCGGTGGGCCAGCGTGACAGCTTGAGCATGCCGGCCTGGAGGCAGCGAATGTCGAACAGGGCGGTGAGCAGGTCCGCAAGCCGGTCCGAATGCTTGACGATGAGCTCGGCCGCATTGACGAACGACTTCTTGTCGAGGCGGCCATGCTTCACACGCGCGAGGAGGAGCGCGGCGTGTCCGCGGATGACCGTGATCGGCGTGTGCATGTCGTGCCAGGCCATCGCGAAGACGTCCTCGCGGAGGCGTTCGAGCTCGCGCTGGCTCGTGACGTCGCGGAAGACGATCACGCCGCCCTGCGGCTCCGCCCCCGCTGCGCCCAGCACCGTCGCGCTCACGCTGAGCACGCGATGCTGGCCGATCGTGAGCTCGACATCGCGCTCGTCGACGCTCGCACCGGCGCGAACCGAGTCGACGATCGGCAAGAGCGCCGCCGCGATCTCTCGTGCGCTCTTCGGAAGATGCTCGAGTCGCTGAGCGTCGAAGGGCTGCCCGAGCACGAGGCTCGCGCCGTCGAGGCCGAGCAGCTCCCGGGCCTCGCGGTTGAGGCGCACGATCGCGCCGCGCGCATCGACGATGACGAGTGCGTCACTCATGTTGGCGAGCACAGCCTCCAGTTCCAGCGCGTGACGCCGGTATGCGAGGGCCATCTGCTCGGTGGCGCGCATGTGCTTGATCGCCGTGGCCGCGTGCGACGCGATGGCACCGAGCGTCGCGATATCGGTGTCGTCGTACGCCTGCGGTGCATAGCTCTGTGTCGAGATCACGCCGACGACCTGACCCTTCGAAATGATCGGCACGATCGCGGCGGATTGCGGCGTGACGAGCTCGCCGGATTCGGTCCCGTACAGGAGCCGGATCGGCGGACCCTCCGTGGCCCAACGGCGCACGAGCTTGGGCATTCCCGTGCGGATCACCTCGCTCGTAAAGCCCTTTCCGAGCGGGAACGACCCTCCCTCGTGCTCCTCGCCGCGGTCGATCTGACGCACGACGTGCACCGTCTCGCTCGCCGCGTCGTACATCGACAGGAGGAACACCGTCGCGTCCATCACGCGGCTGGTCTCCGCGTGAAGGGTGCGGAAGAGCTCGACGAGATCGCGCGCGTCGCCGATCGTCTCGCCGAGCCGGGTGACGAGCTCGAGCCGCGCGCGCACGCGCTCCTGTTCGTCGCGCGGAGTGAGAAGAGCGCTCACGCGATCCGATCCGTTCGCGCGCGCGCCGACGTGGAGGGCAGGGCGCATCCGTGTGGCATCACGTGTGGCTCGGATGAACGCTCTGCACAGTTAAGGCCAAGGGATGCCAGGCATTGAGGCGATCGAGAGGGAGCTCGGTCTCCTGTCCGCCGCTAGCGTCGCCTTCCGATGGCCGACCGCAGGCGCCGAAAGCCGAAGCGCTGGGTGCGGACCGTCACCACGGACTCGACGCACCCGCCAAAGGGTCTGTTCACCAAGGACGCTCGGACCATCGCGCGGACCCTCGCCTCGAAGCGCGTCTCCCCAAAAGGGCCCGGATCGGGGATGCGGATGTTGACCTATTTCATCAACCGCGGCGGGCGCGGGCTGTCCAAGAGTCGGCGCGAAGAGCTCGAGCGCGCGAAGCGTCTCCTGTCCGAGCGCGTCAGGCGGGAGCGCGCCGGTCGCACTACGGCGTCGAGCGGTTAAGGCGCCCGCGAAGGGCACGATGAGCTCGCGCTCAATGCCCGAGCCCGCGATCTCAATGGCATGCGCGCCTCACCTACCATCCGCCGCGGTGGGAAGGATCCTCCTGCATGACGCCGCGTTCGCCGATGGCGCGTCGCCGGCGTTGCGCACGGGGATCTCGCTCACGATCGAGGACGGGAAGATCGCCTGGATCGGCCCCAACGACTCGGCCGACAAGACGCGCGCCGAGGTCATAGATGCCGGTGGCGCGACGATCGTGCCGGCGATGGTCGATTGCCACAGCCACCTCACGATGCAGGGCGGGTCGCACTGGATCGACCGCGGCAACGACGCGCCGGCGGTCCTCCGCCAGGTGGCGCGCGACAACGCGAAGCGACTTGCGGACGCGGGCATCCTCTGGGCGCGTGACGTCGGCGCGCCGTCCGCGGAGGGCGTACCGCTGTCGATCGCGGTCCGCGAGGAGCACAAGGGCAAGCGCGGAGCGCCGTACATGCGCGTCGCGGGCACGTGGATCGGGAAGATCGGCTACCCGGACATGTGGGTCACGACCGACAGCGCCGGGCTCAAGGATGCCGCGCTCGGTCAGCTCGATCTCGGCACCGACCTGGTGAAGCTGTACATGGACGCGCCCGGTGGCGTGCGCGATTCGCCCTTCACCGTCGACGCGGCACGGGCCACGGTCGCCGCGGTCCACGCCCGTGGCGCCAAGGTCGCGGCGCATTCGGGATACCTCGACGGCGCGCGTGTTGCGGCCGAGGCGGGCGTTGATTCGATCGAGCACGGCATGGAGCTCGACGACGACATCGCGAAGACCATGAAGCGCAACAACGTGACGCTCGTCTCGACGCTGTCGGTCTTCGCGTCGTGGGAGACGTTCGCACGGACCACCACGATCGAACGGTTCACCGGCGCCGAAGGGAAACAGCGCATGGGGAAGCGCAAAGAGGGCGCATATGCGTCGATCGCAGCGGCGAAGCGCGCGGGCGTGCGGATCGCAACTGGATCGGACTTCGGCGGCGGGTCGGTGCGCGCGGGACACCTTGCGTGGGAGGTCGAGCTCCTCGTCGCCGCAGGGCTCGAGCCGCATGAAGCGCTCGCGTCGGCGACACGGAACGGCGGGGACCTCTACGGCGTCGCGCACGCTGGTCGCGTCGCGGAGGGTCTGCCCGCGGATCTCGTGCTCGTGCACGGCGATCCGCTCTCCGACCCGCGCGCGCTCTGGCGTGTGTGGGCGGTCTACCAGCAGGGCACACGCGTCGCGTAGTCGAGCCGCGTCTGGTGACGCCGTGAGTGCCTAGCGCCGGCCGAGATGCGCGATCGCGTCGACCTCGACGAGCAGCGTGTCGCGCGCGAGGCCGGAGACGACCGCAGTGCTCGCGGTCCGCAGCTCGCCGATGATCCGGTTGCGCGCCTCGACGAGCCGCGCGAGGTACGCGCGGTCTGTCACGTAGTTCGTCACCTTCACGATGTCCTGCGGCGTCGCCTTCACCGCGCGTAGGCAGATCATCAGATTCTGCAGAGCGCGCTCGCACTGCGCGTCGATGTCGCCCACGCCGACCACGTTGCCCTGCTCGTCGAACGCGGTCTGTCCGGCGATGAACGCGAACTCGCCGGCGACGACGATGTTCGCGTAGCGTGGCGACTTCCAGAGGCCCGGCGGATCGATGAACTCCATCAGCGCCTCGGGCGCGCGTAGCGCCTCGCGTATGCCGGCGCCGCGATCCCGCGTCGCAGGCGCTCGTCCGCGACCGGCGCGAGCGCGCGCAGCTCGAGCGGGATGATGCCGGCCCACACATCGCGCGTGTAGTCGTCGTCCTCGTCGAGCGGGCCGCCCTCGCGGATCTTCGCCGACGCCTCGTCGATCGGCATCTTCAGCACCGACGTGGCGAGCAGCTCTTTCTTCGACGGTCGGCGCACCTCGGCCCAGCGGCCGGGGATGAGGTGCTCGCTGATCGCCTCGAGCGCGCGGAGCTTCTCATTCGGCTCGGTGATCTCCCGTGCGTTGCCAAGCAGGACCGCGGAGCGGTAGTTCGCCGAGTGATGGAACGCAGAGCGCGCGAGAACGAGCCCGTCGACCAGCGTCACGGTGAGGCACACCGGCAGCGTTCCCTTCGCGATCTCCAGCGCGCGGCTCGCCGCGGAGCCGTGGAAGAGCACCGCGTCGCCCGAGCGCGCGTACAGCGTCGGGATCACGAATGGCGAGCCCGCGTGGATGAAGCCGAGGTGGCAGACGATGCCCTCGTCGAGGATCGCGTCGATCGTGTCGCGGTCGTAGTGGCCGCGCTTGGGCAATCGCTTCACCCGAGTCCGCGGCGTCCGCACCTCGCGACGATACGACCAGCGGCTCTAACGTGACCGATCGATGAGCTCGATGCGCTGTCCGTTCTGCCTGCGCGCCGACCGCCCCATGACGCGCGAACACGTCTTCGCGCACTGGCTCGTGCGGCAGGTCCACGGTGGACGGCTCGTCCCCTCCGCGTCAACGCGCGGCGAGGCGAACGTCGCGCCGCTGCGGATCGCGCGCGTGGTCACCAGTGTGTGCGCGGACTGCAACGCTGGATGGATGAGCTCGCTCGAGGTCGCGTTCCGTCGTGTGTTGTTCGCGCGCCGGCGCTCGGGGCCCATACCGGCGGCCGATCGCGTCATCCTCGCGCGCTGGCTCACGAAGACCGCGGTCCTCCTCACCGACGCGCAGGGCGCGTCGCTCGAGATCGACCGCGCTCGTCTCGTCACTGGCATGCCCGAGGGCATCGACGTCCTCCTCGCGCGCCGCCGACGGCCGCCCCAGCGACTCGACTTCGCGCTCGACACGGACGGGTCGCGGACGCGTTCGGTCGCGATCCTCGTCGACGACGTCGTTGCGCACGTCGCATCGTCGGGCGTGCTCGGAGGCCGCCACGGCACGCGAATCTTTCCGCTGCGGACCTACGCGCTGCGCTGGGAGACGCTCCCGGTCATCGCCCCTGGCGCGCTGCGAACTGGCTAGGGCGCCGGTATGTGACGAACGTGTCACGGCCGACTCACTTTGCGGCGAGGGGCATTGAGACTGCATCCCTCGTGAGCCGTGTGGCGCTGCGCTTCCGTCGCAGCGGGCGTGCTCCTCTTCTCGCTTTTGGCGGCAGTCTCCGCGCGCGCTGACACGACGCCGACGCCGTCTCCATCGCCGTCACCCACCGCGACGCCGTCCACCGCGATGCCGTCGACGCGTCCCTCGCCAAGCGCGTCGGCGAGCGCCAGCGCGACCGCCACAGGGTCAGCGAAGTCAGCCACGCCGTCACCGTCAGCGAGCGTGAGCCCGAGCACATCGGGCAGCCCCAGTCCTGCGCCGCGCGCGAGCGCGACGGCCAGTGCGCCGTCGGGCGCGACGGCCAGCCCAGCACCGAGCCCCGCGACGCCGGCCCCGTCCGCGACACCCGCTCCGACCCCGAGCGCCGCGCCGGTGACGTACCGCATCGATGTCGACCGACTCATGGTCGCGTCATCGCTCGCGGCGCTCATCGAGGCGCGAGCTCGGCTCGCGCGCGCCGAACTCGCCGCGTTGCGCGATCGTCTGCAGACGCTCTCCGACGCGCTGGCGACCACCGAGACCGACCGGTCCGCCTTCACCGCGCTCGTCGACAACCGCGCCCGTTTGCGCGACCGCGTGCTCCGCGACGCCCTTCGCGCGATCGGTGGCGCGGCGCACCCCGCGATGTCGGCGGATGAGACGCAGCTCGCTCTCGAGGAGCAGGCAGCGGTGAGCGCCGCGTTAGAGGAGCGCGCGCGTCGTCTCACGGACGACTCGGTCTCGCTCGAGGCCACGCTCGAGAGCGTCGCCGCAAAGGAGGACGAGCTCCGTCGGCTCGACGCGCGCTCGCAGATGCTGGTCTCCGTGAACGGCGAGCTCGCGGTGCTCCGCGATCTCGCCGACGAATCGTCGCGCGTGACCATGACGATCTCGGAGCTGCTTCAGGGCGCCGGTGCCACCGATGCGCCGGCAGCGACGTGGACGTGGCCGCTACGCGGCGTGATCACGCAGCGTTTCGGTCCGAGCGCGCTCGGGCTCGAACCACCCGTGACGTACCTGGGCGTCCGTTTCACGCACTTCCACGACGCGATCGACATCGCGGGGTCGCTCGGGTCAGTCGTGACCGCTCCGGCAAGCGGCCGCATCGTCTTCGTGGGACATCTTCCCGACGGCGCGATGGTCGTCGTCCTACAGCACGACGACGGATTCGTGTCCATGGCCGCGCATCTCGACGACACGTTCGCGCCCCCGCCGGTCGCCACAGGTCAGCGCGTGGCGCGCGGTCAGGTCATCGGCTATGTCGGGATGACCGGACTGACGACCGGGCCGCATCTTCACTTCGCGGTCCACTTCAATGGCCAACCGGTCGATCCCCTCGGCGTCCTGCCGCCATCGCAGTCGCTGCCGTAGATTGACCCGGATGGGTCGGTCCGACGGCTCGCCGCTCCTCTTCTACGCCGACGGGTACAAGTTCCCGGATGTCTACCACCTGACGCGCTTCCTCTCGCCCGATCCGATCATCGCGCTCGAGGATGGCGACGAGATTGTGGTCGTCGCGATCTCGCTCGAGGAGGGCCGTGTGCGCAAGCAGTCGCGCGCGACGTCGGTGTTCAACATCGACGAGTTCGGCGGGAAGGACTTCATGGCCAAGGGCATGTCGCGCGAGGAGATGGATGCGAACGTCATCGCGCGCTTCCTCGCATCGCGCGGGACGAAGCGCGTCACCGTCGCGCCGTACTTCCCGGTCGGCATGGCCGAGCGACTGCGAGCGCTCGGCATCGAGACGACTGTTAGGTTCGACCTCGGCGACCGCCGGCGCGCGAAGCGGCCCGACGAGATCGAGGCGCTCGAGGCGGCGCAGCGCGCCTGCGAAGACGCCTGGGCGAGAGGCGTCGATGCACTGCGCCGCTCGACCGTTGGCAAGGAACGCGTGCTTCAGCTCGACGGCGCGCCGTTCACCGCAGAACGGCTGCGAGCGATCGTCGAGGGCCGCCTGCTCGAGCTCGGCTACGCGTCGGACGGCGCGATCATCGCCCCAGGTCCGCAGGGCGCGGACCCGCACATGATGGGCACGGGACCGCTGCACGAGGGCGAGCCGATCGTCATGGACATCTTCCCGCAGCACAAGCAGACGCGGTACTGGGCCGATATGACGCGCACCGTGTCGAAGGGCGAGCCATCGGCCGATATCAAGAAGATGTACGAGGTCGTGAGTCGCGCGCAGGACGCAGGCATCAAGGCGCTGCGGCCTGGGGTCACCGGACGCGAGGTCCATCAGATGGTCGAGGACCTCATCTTCGAGGCCGGTTACGACACGCTACGCAAAGGCCAGCAGCACCAGCCTCGCACGAATGGCGCACTGCCCAAGGGATTCATCCATGGCCTCGGGCACGGTGTCGGGCTCGAGATCCACGAAGAGCCGTCGGTCGGGAGCAGCGGGACCTCGCCACTGCGTGCAGGCGACGTCGTCACCTGCGAACCCGGCGTGTACGACCCGGAGATCGGCGGCGTACGCCTCGAGGACATGCTCGTCGTCACCGAGACCGGATCACGCAACCTCACACGCGCACCGCGTCAGCTCCTGGTGTAGCGGCGCGCCCCGGAAGCTAGTAGCCGCTGGAAGCGCTGCTCTTCGGCGTCGGCGCCGCGGTCGCGTTCGGTTTCGCCGACTACGCCGGTGCCATGGCCTCACGCCGCATCGGCGTCGCGCTCGCGTCGCTCGGCATGCTCACGCTGGGCCTCGCCGTCGTCGCGGTGCTGATCGCGGCGTTTGGCCGCTGGCCGCGCTTCGAGTGGTCGCAGCTGCCGTGGTCATTCGCGCTCGCTCTTGTCGGAACGACCTCGCTCGCGGCGCTCTACCGCGCGTTCGCGCTCGGACCGATCGCGGTCGTGAGCCCGATCGTCGCGAGCTACGCGGCGCTCAGCGTCATCGGCATCGTCGTGTTCCTCGGCGAACGTCTGACGCCAGGTCAGGTCGCCGCGATCGCCGTCACCTTCGTCGGCGTCGCCGTCGCCTCGACAGACGTGCGCGAGCTCCGACGGACGTTGGGACGTCCCGTCGAGGGGGTTCGGGTCGGCGCGCTCGCGACGATCGGCTTCGGCGTCTGGGGCGTGCTGCTCTCCGCGGCGACACGCGCGAATGATCTCTACGCGCTCGTGATGATCTCTCGCGTCTTTGCCATCGCGCTCGTCGCCGCGTTCGTCCTGTGGCGGGGAGTGAGTCTCGCGCCGCTCGGGACGGCCGCGACCCTCGCCCTCATCGCGCTCGTCGGCACGCTGGACACCGGCGCGAACGTCTTGCTCATGCTCGGTATCGAGTCGGGGTTCGCCTCGTTCGTGATGACCGGAAGCGGCGCCTATCCGCTCATCCCGGCGGTGCTCGCGATCCTCGTGCTGCGCGAGCGGCTCGCGCCGAATCAGTACGTGGGCGTGCTCGTGCTCATCGCGGGCCTCATCGCGCTCGGGCTGCAGAGCTAAACGTGCGAGTGGAGGTACGCGACCGCGGCCTGGATCGCCTCGTCGACGTTCGGCGTCTTGGTGTCGTCCTCGACGCTCTGATCCGGCAGGACACCCTTGCCCGGCCCGTTGAGATCTTCGCCCGTCTTCGCGTCCTGCATCTTGGTGAGCGTGACGAGGAGGAGACCACCGTCCGGGAGGTCGCGCGGCTGGCCGCTGCCGACGCACCCGGCGGTGCGCGTCCCCATGACCGTCCCGGAGCCGCTCGACCGCACGCCCGCCGCGATGATCTCTGAGCCTGAGGCCGAGTTCTTGTTGACGAGCACGACGAGCGGGGTGCTCAGGCCGAGATAGCGGCGCGGGTTCACGTCGATCGGGTTCTTGTTGCCGTCGCGCCCGGTCTGGTACACGAGCGGCCCGGTCTTCACAAAGAGGCTGCCGACGTCGACGGCGACGGAGAGCTCGCCGCCTGGGTCGTCGCGCAGGTCAAGGATGACGCCCCGCGCTCCCTGTAGCTTCCGCAGAGCCTGCACGGCGTCGTCGGTGACGCTCGAGATGAGCTGCTTGATCCGCACGTAGGCGATGTCGCCGCCGCCCTCGGGACGTGACTCGGTGAGCGGCGAGACGAAGCGGGCGCGCGTGATGGTGAGCTCGACCTGGGTGCCGTCGCGGTCGAAGACGATCGTCACCTGCGAGCCCTCAGGTCCGCGCACTCGGTCGGCGACCTCCGAGGTCGTGAGCTTGGTCACGTCGTCGCCGTTGACCTTGATGATCTTGTCGCCCTTCTTCACGCCCGCGCGCTCCGCGGGTGTGTTCGCGATGACGTCGATGACCTCTATGGGCTGCTGCGGCTCGGCCTGATTAATGGTCACGCCGATGCCGGACACGGGCGACGGCGGCTTGTTGAAGGTCTTCGCCCGGTCAGGGTCGAGGTAGTAGGTGTGGCACTCGTTCATCGAGCGGGCCATGCTGTCGGTCGCCGCGCGCTCGAGGAGGTCCTTCTTCACCGTCGAGTAGCGGGAGAGGACCGCGTCCAGGGAGGCTGAAAGCTTCGCGAAATCGGACCACTCGCTACCTGTGAGATCCGGTCGTTCCACGACCGGGGCGCTCGCGACATTCTGGCTTTGAAGCCACTTCTCGACGCCGTCGAGCGTGCCGGGGATGAGCTGTTTCGACGTCGGCTTGTCGACGTGCTTGTCGATGATGATCTGGTAGGCCGCCTGGAGCGTCGTGTATTGCGTCTGCGTCGGCGCGAGCTCGCGCGCGAGATCCGGCGGGAGGATCGAACAGCTGACCGCGACGAAAGCGAGGACGAGCGCGAGCGGCAGACGGGGCAGGGTCATGCGTCGAGTGTATGAGTCGGGTCGGACCGAAGTTTCAGGTCGCGATAGTGAGGTGGTTAGGCGACTTCGGCCGTCATCAGCTTGCGCAGGCGGCCCAGGGCGCGGAACT
>VBJD01000186.1 GCA_005887995.1 Chloroflexota bacterium | reverse complement strand
CTCGACGATCCGTTTCGCGCGGGCGATCTCGTCCGCCGACGGCGAGAAGACCTCGTGCACGATGCGCAGCTGCGCCGGATGGATGCATTGGCGGCCACTGAAGCCGAGGCGCCGGCCCCGCATGGCGTCCTTGCGCAGTCCCGCCTCGTCGCGGAAGTCTGCCCAGATGCCGTCGAACGCAGGGATCCCCGCGGCGACCGCGGCAACGACGACGGCCGAGCGTGCGAAGAGCATCTCCTCCGCCTCACCCTCTCGCGCCGCGGGGAGACCGAGGTCCGCGGCGAAGTCCTCCGATCCGAACATCAGCGCGATCACGCGCGGCCCGCGCGCGATGCGCGGCGCCTCGAGGACGCCCGCGGCCGACTCGACCGACGCGATCACGTTGACTGTGTGTGGCTCGAGGCCTGCCTCGCGCTCACGCTCGGCGATGACGCCGTCGAGCAGCTCAAGTTCTTCGGCGCGGCGTACCTTGGGTACGACGACGCCATCGAGCCCGGGGCGCACGACGGCTGCGAGATCGAGCGCGACGTCTTCGAACAGCGCCGGCCGGATCCGCGCGAAGCGCAGCGGTCGGTGCTCGTTCTCGCGCTCCTTCGACGCCAGACCGCGATCAGCTGCGGCGAGAGCGGCTGCGATCTCGCGTCGCGCGTTCTCCTTCTCCGCGGGAGGTACGCCGTCCTCGAGATCGAGGAGCGCGACATCGGGGCTCGCGTCGAGCCGGCCGCCGAGGACTTTCGCGACCATCTCCGCACGGTGACCCGGCGTATAGAGCAGGCTCCGCATCGGCACGTCGACACGCGGCCTCATCAGTACGACTTCGGCAGGCCGAGCACGTGCTCGGCGATGTATGCGAGGACGAGGTTGTTGTTCACCGGCGCGGTGAGGAAGAGCCGCGTCTCGCGGAACTTGCGCTCGACGTCGAACTCCTTCGCGAACGCGTAGCCGCCGTATGTGTCCATCGCCGCGTTCCCGGCCGCCCATGCCGCCTGCGACGCCAGTAGCTTCGCCGTGTTCGCCTCGGGTCCGCAGGGCTCGCCCCGATCGAACAGCCACGCCGCCTTGTCACGAACGAGCCGCGCGGCGACGACGTGCGCGTGCGCCTGCGCGAGCGGGAACTGCACGCCCTGGTTCGCGCCGATCGGACGCCCGAAGACGACCCGCTCGCCGGCGTAGCGCGAGGCGCGCTCGATGAACCAGCGTCCGTCACCGAGCGACTCCGACGCGATGAGGATCCGCTCCGCATTCCACGAATCGATGATGTGACGGAAGCCCATGCCCTCGTTGCCAACGAGCGCACTCTTCTCGAGCTCGAGACCATCGATGAACAGCTCGGTCGTGTGGTGATTGAGCATCGTCTCGATGGGCCGGATCGTGATCTTCTTCGCGGCGACCGCGGCTTTCAGATCGACGAGGAAGACCGAGAGGCCCTGTGTCTTGTCCTCGAGTGATTCGTATGGCGTCGTGCGCGCGAGAAGGAGCAGCAGGTCCGATTGCAGCGTGCGCGAGATGAAGATCTTCTTGCCGCTGACGATGTAGCGGTCGCGCTTCTTCACTGCCGTCGTCCGGATGCGCGTCGTCTCCGAGCCCGCCTCGGGTTCGGTGATGCCGAACGCCTGCAGCCGCAGCTCGCCCTTCGCGATCTTCGGCAGATACATCCGCTTCTGCGCGTCGCTCCCATGCCGGAGGAGCGTGCCCATCGTGTACATCTGCGCGTGCGCGCTCGCCGCATTGCCGCCTGACGCGTTGATCTCCTCGAGGATGAGCGAGGCCTCGGTCACACCGAGCCCCGCGCCCCCGTACTCCGTTGGAATGAGCGCCGCCAGCCAGCCGGCATCGGTGAGCGCCTTCACGAACGCGTCGGGATATGCGGCGCGACGATCGAGGTCGCGCCAGTACTCGTCGGGAAAACGCGTGCATAACGAACGCACCGCATCGCGGATCGCGTCCTGTTCGGGAGTCGTCCGGAAGTCCACGTCGGGCCGTGCGCTCTACTCGGCCGCGGTGCGGGGATCCATAGCTATGCCCGCGGCTCGGGAAAGCGCACGCTCGCTGCGAGGGCGCGCGTCGGGACCATGATCACGCGCGTCATCACGAGCACGATCGTGCCGTCCTGCTTGATGCCGCGCTGCTTCAGCGTGACGATGCCCCACCCCGGCCGCGATCGCGACGGCCGCGCCTCGAGGACCTCCGTGTCGGCGTAGAGCGTGTCGCCCTCGAAGAGCGGCGCGGGAAGCGTCACGTCTTTGATGCCGAGCGCGAACCCGCGCTCACTCGTGTCCGGCGTCATGAGCCCGGTCACGATCGCGAGCGTGAGGAAGCTGTTCACGAGCGGCTTCTCGAACTCAGTCTGCGCCGCGTAGTGCGTGTTGAAGTGGATCTGATTCGTGTTGTGCGTCAGCAGGGTGAAGTGCGTGTTGTCGGCCTGGCTGATCGTGCGGCCGACGCGCGATCGATAGACGTCACCGGCCTTGAAGTCTTCGAACGATCTTGCGGACACCGTGGCGATAGTGCCACGCGTGCTACGCGGCGTACTCCAGCGCCTCTTCGGCGAGCTGCGACTGGCCGTCGAGCGTGCGCACGCCGGCGTGGACCTCGCGGTGACAGTTCGCGCAGAGCATCACGCATTTCGCGAGCTCGGCGACGATTCGCTGCCAACTTCGCGGCACGCCCTCGTCTCCGATACCGAACTCTTTCGTCGCTGCGTCGCGATGGTGAAACTCGAATACTGCGTTTGGACCGTCTCGACTGCAGCCCACGCAAATTGCGCCCATGAATGTGATGGCTCGCACTTTGAGTTCTCGCCGAAACCGCACGACCGGATCGTCGCCGTCGGTGGGGACCGATGCGTGGCGAATGCGATGGCAGTTCGCGCACAGCAGAACGCACTTGCGCGCTTCGACCAGAAGCTTGTCGAACGCAAGCTGTGCCGCGAACTTGCTGATGGTGAACTCTTTGGTCGCCGCGACGAGATGATGAAACTCGAGTGCATTCGAGTTAGCCGCGTAACTGCAGTCGGCACATTTCCCGCCTAAGGCAGCGACTAGTTTGGCCTTGACCGATTTCCTTCTTTTCTTCTGGTACCTATATGTCTTCGCGTTCCGCCGTTTGCGGCGCATCTCAAGGAGATCGGTGGACGAAAGCGTCCCCGGTGGGCGTCTTGACGTGTTGTGAACGCCGAATGGAGAACAGTCCAAACAAAAGCGCCGGCCGTAGAGCGAACGCATCTTCCCGTCGATGACGAGCTTGACCGGAAATAGACGTCCGCACGCTTCGCAGGTCTTCATCGAACGCGGACGCACAACGGGCTTGCGCGGGCGAGTCAGATGCCGGAGTGGCTTGCATTCGAGACAGTGCTTTCGACCGCCTAGCTTCAGCTTCACGCCGTTGATGACGGGATATGGCGCGAATTCGGCGCCGCATTGGACACAGACCTGTAC
>VBJD01000129.1 GCA_005887995.1 Chloroflexota bacterium | reverse complement strand
AGGTCGACTACCGCGAGGCGATAGCCCTCGCTTCGCAGGACCGCAGACCCTGCGAGGCGCACCTCGTCGGCGTCGGCAGCGCGCACGACGACGAGACGGTCGAGGTCGATGCCCGCGCGAAGGGCGGCAAGCGGGTCGAACGAGGCGGAGGCATCGATCCACGCCGCCATGCCGCCTTCACGCTGGGCTGCAGCTGCCACGCTCAGGGCAAGGGAGAGCTTTCCCGCGGTCGCCGGCCCGATGAACGCGAGCGGCTCGCCCGCGCGGATGCCGCCGCCGGTGACGCGATCGAGCGATCCGCCGGTGCGGATGCGTCGTTCGTCATCCTGTCGCTCGGCAACGTCGCCTCGGACGACCGCCCGCATGCCGTAGCGGTTCTCGATGCGCGCGATCGCGTCGGCTAATGCCGTGGCTCCCACAGCGCTCCCCCTTTGGGCTGTGTCCTGTCTGGCCGTCAGGACTATTAGAACGTTTGTTCTACAACCTAGGAAGGACCGCACGCGCTGTCAATACGGCAAAAAACATTGGGTTTTTGCTCTTTCTTCGGAGGCCGGCGACCGCCGGTCGATGGGCCTTATCAGGCCCGGTTGACGTCGATCTCTCCGAGCGCGAGATCCCCACCGGATGCCCAGTCACGGAAGGGCAACTGTTCGTCGACGACCTCGGGCATCCAGTTCCCCAGCAGGAACACCCGCACATGACGATCGAGCTTCGTGACCACGGTGTTGCCGCCGGCGTACGTCGTCACGGCGTTGCCGCCCACGCGCACGGTCGCGACGCCCGACCAGAGGCCATCGATCGTCTCGAACCGCTCGATCGTCGCGTTCAAATTCTCGAAGAGCTGCGAGGTGACCTGACGACGATCGACCGCGCTCAGCCGGCTCGTGCGCGCGCGTTGATAGGGACTGCCTTCCAGCGTCCACGACGGCTCTGGTGTGTTCGGGAGCCAACTCTCGAACCACAGGTACTGACTTACTGCATCGGTGACACCGCTGCGCACTTGGTCGAGCGGCAGCGGGCCGAAGCCGTTGAACCAGCGGTCGTGGTCGTAGTCCCAGCCGTCGGTGACGAAGAGCTTGTCCCCGCTGAGGCGCAGCTTCCCGGTCTCGCGCTGATCGGGCGCGTTCCCGTCCACCGCACGATCGACAAGGCTCACCGTCACGTCGACGTACGCATGCGTGCCCCACGGCTTCTGCACATGATGGTCGATGCTCAGCGATTCGATCTCGAACTTGCGCTGCACCCCCGACGTGGCTGATTCCTTCAGTGCGGCGGAGACCGCCACGAGGAACGGACCGGTGATCGGCAGGACGGGTGACTGACCGTTGCGATAGCTGTCGATGCTGCTCAGGTAGCGCTCGACGCCCCAGCGCGCTAGGTTCACGACTCCTTCATCGACCACCGCGAGCTTCGTGCGATAGGTCGTGAGGATCGGGAAGACTCCCGGGCTCACCTTCACCGTTGGTGTGAGGCGCGGATCGTCCGGCGGCGGCGCAACGTACGGTGCAGGTGTCTCCACCATCGGGCTCGGGCTCGCAAGCGCGACCGGCGTCTCGTTCGGGAGGAATGGCTCCATCGGGGTCGGTGACGCGGATGCCGACGGTGTGGATGCCGACGGCGCGGTCGTCACCGGCGCACACGCCGAGACGAGCATGACGATGGCGAGGACGCGCACACGCATACGACGACGCTAACGCGCGACGCGCCTTGCGTGAATCCGACTTACGCCGTTGAAGTACTACCCGGACCGAGCGACGGCGCGCGGGCCCGCAGGCGTTGCCATCGGCATGCGCAGCGCCGGCGCGCGAAGCACCGCGTACGTCGCGACCAGCGCGACCGCTGTGCCGCCGACAAGGAACGCGTTGTTGATCCCCACGACCGTGCCGAGCGCACCGAGCACGAGCTGACCAAGGGGCATGAAGCCCATGAACACCATCGTGTGGACGCTCATCACGCGGCCGCGGAGATGATCGGGAGAGCGCGTCTGCATGAGCGTGTTCGCCATGCCGAGGAAGAGCATGACGGCGAAGCTCGTGCCCGCGATAAAGACCATCGCGCCGAGGAGCGATCGCTGGAACGCGAACAGCAACAGCAGCAGCCCATGGGTGAACGCAGCGCTGACCAGCAGGAGGCCGCGACGTTGCGCTCCGCCGAGTGACGCGGTCGCGAGCGCGCCGCCCAGTGCGCCGGCGCCGGATGCCGCGAGGAGCCATGAGAGCTCCTGCGCGCCGACGCCGAGGAACTGCGCCTCGGCCGGCATGAGCTGGATGTAGGGGCGCGTGAGGCCGGCGGTCGCGACCGCGAGGACGACGACCCAGCGAAGCACGGGGTCGCGTCGCACGAAGCCGACGCCTTCCTTGATCGAGTCGATCATCGATCGGCGCTGACGCATCTCGACGACCGGCTGCGGCGTCATGAGGACGAGCGCGCCGACGATGACGAGGTAGCTGAGCGCGTTGATGAGCATGAGCCCACCCACGCCGATCGGAACGATCAGCAAACCACCGACGAGCGGGCCGACGAGCGTCGCGCCGTTGAACGCGGCGGAGTTGAGACCGATCGCGCTCATGAGCTCGCGGTCGGTGACGAGACGCGAGACCATCGCCTGCCGCGTGGGCGCGTCGAAGGAGAACACGATCGAGTTGAGCGCGACGAGGAGCAGGACCTCGACGATGTTGATGCGGTCGGCGATCGTGAGCGCCGCGAGGATCCCTGCGGTGATGCCCGCCGCGCTCTGCGTGACCATGAGGAGGCGACGGCGATCCGTGCGGTCGGCGACGACACCCGCGACAAGGCCGAACGTCAGGCCGGGGATCGCGCGCGCGAGCCCGACGAAGCCGAGGTAGAGCGGCGCGAGCTGCGGGACGCCGTCCTTCACCGCGAGCTGCACGACGAGCCAGCCGAGACCGAAGATCTGCATCCAGGTCCCGACGTTCGAGACGACGAGTCCGGTCCAGAACAGACGGAAATCGCGGTAGCCGAGCGCCGCGACGAACGAGGTGCGGCCCGGTTCGGCGGCACTGGCCTCGTCGAGCGCGCCTTCGATCGCCAGCTCGGGAGCGAGGCGCTCTTTCGTCACCACTTCAGTGTGCGGGAACGGTCACGTTCGCGTGGCAGCACGGGCGTACGCTTCCGCATCGAGGAGCGAATGGGACGGATCGTGCAGCGCATCTACGTCGATCGGGCGCCGGCCGACGTCTTCGCGTTCGTGACCGACGTCAGCAAGGCACCCGCATGGGACGAGACGACGATCGAGGCGAGCGCATCGGAGACACCGCTCCGGCCGGGTACGGTCGTACGCGCGAAGCGGACGCTGATGGGGCGCGCGGTCGAGACCGTCGGCCAGGTCACGGAGTTCACACCGCCGACGCGGTTCGGCACCCGTAGCGAGAAGCCGTATCGCTACACGATCCAGTGGACGTTCGAGCCGGAGCGCGGCGGCACGAGCGTGACGCGCGACGGGAACCTCGAGACCACCGGGATCCTCGCCCTGCTCTCACCGATCACGCGACGCGTCGCCGCACGGGCCGACCAGCGAAGCCTAAACCGGATGAAGGCCGCGCTCGAGGCCAGAGCGCGCTAACGCGGCGCGCCATCGTCGTGCTGCGTGCGCCAATCGTGTACTGACACGGCACCGGACGCCGGACGCTTCAGCAATGGCCGACTGCGAGAGTGCATGGGAGTCGAACCCACCACGGAACGCAACGCGCCCCGTCAGCGGTTTTGAAGACCGAGGACATCACCGGATGCCTCGCACTCTCAGGCCGAACGGAATCGGCTGCATGCAATTGTGACTTACGTCACGAACGCTAGATGCGACCGATGACCTCTCCGCGCTGCCACACGCGGCGCGCGACCTCGAGCGCTGCGACGTCAAAGGCGAGAAGCACGAGACCCAGCGCGAGCAGGGGCCATCCACCGGCGACCTGCGACGCGACGAACCCGAGCGTTGCGAAGAGCGCGATCGACAGCGCGATGACGAGGCCGGCGATCTGCTGCGCAGCCCGGCTGGAGCGGACGCGCGCCGCGACGATCATCGCGATGCTGCCGGTCGTCACGACATACAGCAGTGACAGGACGAGGAGCGCGAAGAGCAGCTCCGGCGTCAGCACGTGCGCGACTCGCTCGGCGCCGTAGCGAAAGCCCGCGAGCACGTACGCCGCGGTGAGCGTCACTGCGCACGACACCATCACCGGTATGACCATGCCCACGAGCTTGCCGAGCACGATGTCGAAATCGCGGATCGGCGCGGCGAGGAGCGGCACGATCGTGCCGTTCTCCTTCTCCGCCGTGAACGTGGCCGCGATGAGCGCGACCCCGCCGAGAGACGGGAAGAGCACGCTCTGAAGCGCGAGCCCGATGATCGCGATGTCGCCGGCACCGCCCGGGCCGATGCTGCGGTTCGAGAAGATGAGCAGCATCGGGACGAGGACGAAGATCGCGGTGCGCAGCAGTGATGCCCGGTCAAGGAACACTTCCCAACGGATCTCCCGCCACGCGATGAGCCACCACTTCATCGAGTCACCCGCGCGCCTCGGCGAGGATGGCCATGTACGCGTCCTCGAGCGTGCGCTCTTCGGCCGCGACAGTTATCACGCGGACGTTGGCGTCGAGCAAGGCGCGCAGCGCGCGCGGGTTGATGTTCGCCGGATCATCCGTCTCGAAGCGCACGGTCGAGAGGCCATTCTCCGGCGGGAGTACCGTCGCGCCGAGAGCGAGCGGCGCGAGAGCTGCCAGCGCAGCGTCGGCACCGCCCGCGAAGGACACGCGAAAGCTCGGGCGTCCACCTGAGCGCAGCTCCTGCGTCCCTCCGATACGAGCGACTCTGCCGCGGAACAGCACGACGACGCGATCGGCGATCCGCTGCGCTTCGTCGAGGTCATGGGTCGTGAGGAGGATCGCGCGGTGCCGCGCGCGCAGCGACACGATGAATGCCCGGAGCGTCTGGGCCATCTCCGGGTCGAGCGCGGTGGCCGGCTCATCCAACAGGAGGACGGGAGGATCGTGCACGAGCGCCCGCGCGATCGCGACCTTCTGCCGCATCCCGCGGGAGAACGCGCCGAGCCGCTTGTCGAGCACGTCGTCGAGGCCGAGGAGCTTCGCGAGCGCCACGGCCCGGGCGTCTGGGTCTCGGACGTCGTAGAGACGCGCGAAGAAACCGAGATAGACGCGAAGCGGCATGCGCTCGTACAGCGAGGGCTGGTCGGTCACGAACCCGCAGCGCGCTCGCACGCGATCGGCATCCGTTCGGACCGAGAGCCCATCGACGAGAACGTCGCCATCACTCGGGGCGAGGATCCCGCCGATGATCCGGCTCGCGGTCGTCTTGCCCGCGCCATTCGGGCCGAGCAGCGCGACGATCTCGCCGGGCTGGACCTGAAAGGACGCGTCGTCGAGCGCGACGACATCTCCGAAACGGCGGCTGAGGTGCTGGACGTCGATCAACGTGCTGCGGCGGGTGTCCTCTCGAGCAGCTTGAGTCCCTCCCGGATGAACGCCGGGATGTCCTGCGGCTGACGAGACGTGACGAGGTTTCGATCGACGACGACCTCTTCATCGACGACGTTCGCGCCGAGGAGCCGGAGATCCGACTGGATCGTCTTCCAGGCGGTCATGCGGTGACCTCCGTATGTCCCGGCGGGAATGAAGATCTGCGGTCCGTGGCAGATCGCCATGATCGGCTTGTTCGCCGCGAAGAATGCCTTCACGAAGTCAACGGCCTGCTGATGTGCGCGCAGCCGGTCGGGCGAAAAGCCTCCGGGGATGAGGAGTGCGTCGAACTCGTTCGGCTGCGCGTCGGCGAATGAACGCTCGACCGTCGCTGTCTCGCGGCCCTTGTCGCCCTTGAGCTCCTGCCCGGCTTGGAGGCCGACGATGGTGACGTCGTGTCCGGCGTCCTGGAGCGCGTCGTACGGTTGACGGAACTCGGAATCCTCGAACCCGTTCGCGAGCACGCATGCGACCTTCATCGCTGTCCTCCCCTGTGGACAATGTGGCGCGTCAGACCCTGCACGCCCCGCGCCGCGACTCCTGGGCCTGTCGCCCCGCGTGGCGGCCTCGCTCACCTGGCTCGTCACCGCGGTCGCCTTCCTTGACTTTCTGAACACGTTCGAGCAGGCAGGCAGACCGGCGCGATCGCGGACGTCGCACTCGATGACCGCGGGGCTGCTCCTCCGCCGCTAGACGACGCGCGCGGGAACTTTCCCGTGAAGCGCCGAGGCGAGCAGCTCGATGCCGTCGACGACGCGCGGGCCGGGCCGGCTGAAGTACGCGTTCCCGTCGAGCGTGAGCACGTGGCCGTCGCGCACCGCGCGGAGCTGGGTCCATCGTTCGTCGGCGATCAGGACGCGCGACTCGCGCGCGGCGCGCTCCGCGTCGAAGCCACACGGCAGGATGAGCACGTAGTCGGGATCCGCCGCGACGACGTCGTCGAGCGAGATCTCTTTCGAGCGGGCATTCGCTCGGCCGATGAGCTCGACGCCGCCCGCGGCTGCGACCTGTTCGGGCACCCAGTGGCCTGCGCTGAACAACGGATCGACCCACTCGAGCGCGACGACCGTCGGATGCGGCAGGCCGGCGACGCGCTCGCGCACGCGATCGATCCGCTCGCGCAGAGAGGCGACGAAGGACGCGGCCTCGCGTGCGCGGCCGATCGCCTCACCCACGCGCTCGATGTCGTCGAAGATGCCTGCGATCGAGTCCCCATCAAGCGGGAGGATCTCGGGCGACGGATCCATGACCGACGGCAGCTGCGACACGGTGACCGCGCAGACCCGGCAGAGCGTCTGGCCGAGGAGGATGTCCGGGCGAGCGTCTGCGAGCGCCGACGCGTCGACATGGAAGGTGCTGTCGCCCTCTGCGGCGGCGGCACGCACCGCGACGTCGATGTCTCGGCTCGAAGTGCCCGCAGGGATCGTCGAGCGCGTGACGCGCGGAAGGGCGCGCGCCGCCTCGGGATAGTCGCAGTCGTGCGTCACCGCAACAACGTCGTCGCCCGAACCGAGCGCGAACGCGATCTCGGTCGCCGCGGGCACGAGCGACACGATGCGCATCCTCGTAGGCTAGGCGCTACGCACCAGCGTTAGTCTGGTCGCCGCATGGCCTCACCTGTCCTCTACGCGAAGAGCGGCGAGATCAACATTGCGTACACGATCACCGGCAGCGGACCGGACGTCGTGTGGTGCCCCGGCAGTCTGTCGCACCAAGAACTGACGCCGCATGTCCCTGAGCTCGCCGGGCACATCGACCGGGCAGCAAGGTTCGCGCGCGTCATCTTCTTCGACAAGCGCGGGACCGGGATGTCCGATCGGCCCGCGGGCATTCCAACGCTCGAGGAGCGCATCGACGACATCCGCGCCGTGATGGATGCCGCGCAGAGCCAGCGGGCCCACGTCATGGGCCTGTCCGAAGGCGGGTCGATGGCGATGCTCTTTGCCGCGACGTTCCCCGATCGCACGCGATCGCTGCTCCTCTACGGCGCGCGCCCGCGCTGGACCCGCACCCCTGACTATCCGTGGGGGCCGACGCTGGAGGAGTCCGAGGCCAACCTCGAACAATCGATCGCGAACGGCCTGCGGATCGACTTGTCGTCGGACTTCTGGCGCAGGTGGCTGGGACCCGGCCTCCGTGATGATCCGCAGTTCCTCGAAGAGTTTGCCCGCATGCAGCGGATGGCCGCGACGCCCGCAGCCCGGATCGCTCTTTCGAGGATGAACCAGAAGATCGACGTGCGCGACGTGCTACCGACGATCCGCGTGCCCACTCTCATCATCGCGAAGACCGCCGATCCAATCTTCCCGCCAGACTGCGCGCGCGACCTCGCATCGCGTATTCCCGGTGCGCGCCTTGTGTCGATCGAAGGCGAAGGGCATCTCCTGGGGCAGAACGGGGCGGAGTTCTCGCGGATCGTCGAGGAGTGGGTCACCGAGGTCATCGAGGCGGCGCCGAGCGAACGGTTCCTGGCGACGATCCTCTTCGTCGACCTCGTGCGCTCCACGGAGCGGATCAACAAGATCGGCGACGCTGCGTGGAAGCAGCTGCTCGCGAAGTACTACGCGGAGGCTCGGCGCGAGCTCGCGATCTACGGCGGCGTGGAGGTGGACACCGCGGGTGACGGTCTGCTCGCCCACTTCGACGGTCCGGGCAAAGCGGTGAAGTGCGCGGGCGCCATCGAGCGCGCGGCGCGCGAGCTCGGCCTCGAAGCGCGGGCCGGCGTGCACACCGGCGAGGTCGAGCGCGACAAGGGCGCGCTGCGCGGCATCGCCGTCCACACCGCCGCGCGCATCGCGGCAGTGGCCAGCGCGAACGAGATCCTCGTGTCGAGCACGGTGCGCGATCTCGTCGCCGGCTCCGGGCTCGCGTTCGCGGATCGCGGCACGCACGAGCTCAAAGGCATCGAAGGGACACGCCAGCTCCTCGCGGTGAACTAGCGGCGCGCGCTCGACCGCGACGGAACCCAGGCGATCGCCGAGCGTCTCGGAGCGGTCGCACTTCGCGCTTCTGTCGAGCAGGTGGCCATCCCGACCTACACGCGGCTCCATACTCGGCGACATCGAGGAGAGGAAGACGACGCCGAAGGGTCAGTTCCTGGTCGAGCTGGCCATCGTGGTCCTGCTCTTCGCGTTGCAGGCCTTGCTGATCGCGCCGCTCTTCACCGGTCAGTTCACGCAGTTCCGAGGCAGCATCGAGGCGACGTTCATCGCCAACGCGCGCTTCATCGCCGAGCGCTTCCCCGACCTGTCCTGGTACCCGTACTGGTATCTCGGCTTCCCCTTCGAGCTGTTCTACACACCGCTCCTGCCCGGCATCGTGGCGCTGCTCGGAAAGATCGGCGGCGATATCCCGCAGGCGTATCGGATCGTCGCGGCGACCGGCTACGCCCTCGGGCTGCCAGCGTTGTACCTCGCGGCGCGCGAGCTAACGCGGTCGCGCCGCGCGGCACTGCTTTCCGCAGCAGCCTTTCTTCTGCTTCCTTCGCTCACGTACGCCTTTCCGCCCATCCGATCAGACGGAGCGGCGCTCTCCGGCACATTCCTGCCGCCGCCCTGGCGTCTTGTCGCGCTCGTCGAGTACGGCGAGGGACCCCACGTGCTTTCGCTGTCGCTCGCACTGCTCGGCGTCGCCGCGACGATTCGCTATCTTCGCGCGCCGTCGGCGGCGCGGCTCATGGTCGCGGTCCTCGCGCTGGTCGCGGTCGCGCTCACCAATCTCATCGGCGCTCTTGGTGTGGCGATCCTCGTCTTCGGCATAGCCATTGCCAACGGCCCGGCGGCGACCTTTGCGGCAAAGTGGAGCGGCCTCTGGAAGCTTGGCCTGCTGACGGTCCTTTTCTCCATGGGCTGGTACAGCCTCGGCTTCATGCGCGCGTTCTCGCAGCCCGGAGGCGGTGACACAGCTTCCTTCTATCTCGCTCTTCCGCTCGTCGCCCTCGCCGCGGTGATCGCTGTCGCCGCGTTGCCCCTCAAACGGTTGCCGCTCGGTGCAGACGTCGTGGTCCTCTGGCTCTTCCTCATTGGAGCGATCGTCGTGATGAAACAGCTCTTCGGGATCGGCGTCGCCCCTCAGCCGATCCGCTACTCACTCGAGCTCGACGCGGCGTTCGCCATCGCGGTCGGCATCGCGGTGACGTGGGCGATCGAGCGCGTGACCCGGCACGTGGCGGTCCGTGCCGCCGGTGTCGCGGTCGCGGGACTCGCGTTCCTCGCGATCGGCCTCCCCGCGTGGCTCGGTGTGCAGGCGCGCCTCGCGCCGGACCTCTCGTGGCAGACCTGGAGCGAGCGTCGGGTCGCGCTCTGGCTCGCCGATCGTCTGCGTCCGGGAGAGCGCGCGTTCCTCACCGGCGACCACGCGTTCTGGCTGAACGTTTTCGCGGACGTGCCGCAGGTGCGCGGTGGACAGGATTTCTCTGCGGTCGATCCCTGGCCTGCCCACGCCGCCTTTCAGATCAACACCGGGGCCGACGTCGCGATCTCAAAGCTCTGGCTCCAGGCGTTCGCGGTGCGCTATCTCGTGGTCACGACCCCAGCGTCATCCGAGATCTACCGCGACTTCACTAATCCAGCGAAGTTCGACGGGGTGTTCCCCATGGTCTTCGATGAACGGGGAGTCCGTATCTACGAAGTGCCCCTCGTGGGCGATACCCGCGCGGTCGTGACGCCCGCCTCCGACCTACGCGCGCCGACGAACGGCATCGACCGGCCCGCGCTCGAGAGCTATGTCAGCGCGGTCGCGCAAGCGGAAACCCCAGCGACGGTCGCGGGCGAGCTCGGCCGCTCGCGAGTCGACACCGGATCATCGGGAGGCAGGCTCGTCGTGCGCCAGGCGTACGACAGCGGTTGGCGCGTCACGGTCGACGGCAAGGGCGTGGACGCCGCCCCCGATGCCCTCGGGATGCTGAGCCTTCCAGTCGCACCCGGCCGGCACGTGATCGAGCTCGAGCGCCGTGTCCATCTCGACTTCATTGCCGGTCTGGCGGTCGCAATCGTCACCGCGCTTGCGCTCTTGTTTCGCGGACTCCGCGCCAGATGGAGGCGGAACTGAGCGCGAAGTCGCGCGAGGTCGCGGCGGTGGCGGCGGTCATCGTCGTGGTCGTCGTCATGGGGGTGCTGCTCGGCGCGTGGGTCGGCTTCCCTAAAGGCGTCGATGCGTATCAGCACTTGACTCGGCTGAAGTTCGTCGCGGACCACTTCCCGCATCACAACTGGTTCTACGCGTGGGCCGCCGGCATGCCGATGTTCGACAACTATCCCGGACTGCCGTACGTCGCGGCGCTCCCCTTCGTTCGGCTGTTCGGCGACACGGCCACGCTCGAACTCATGGCGCTCGCGGCGATGGTGGCGTTCGGTCTTGGCCTGTACGGACACCTCCGCGTGCGGACGGGACGGATCGACATCGCGCTCCTTGCCGCGCTGATGGTCGTGACCTCGATGGCGATATGGCATTTCACCCTCGCGAGCGGGGTGTACGCCCGCGTCGTCGCCATGGGGTTCGGTGGCCTGGCGTGGTGGGCGCACGCCATGGCGCTCTCGCGGCAGAGCGGACGCTGGTGGGCGCTCACGGCGGTCCTCATCGCGGCGACGATCGCTTGCCATCCGGTGACCGGCGCGTTCGTCGCCGGCTACGTCGCACTCGTGCAGCTCTCGGAGCGGGGGTTCGGCGGCATCCGACCGCTCATCGCGCTCGCGGGACTCTCCTTCCTGCTCGCGGCGCAGCCGATCCTGTCGTCGCTCTCATTCGGCATCGGCGGGACGATCCTCGGCGTGGATCGCCCGGAGCTGGGCTATTCAAGCCCGGTCCAGCTCATCGCTCCACAGTTCGCGGGATTCGCCGCGTTCTGCATTCCAACGCTCGTCGTGCTGCTGCAGCTGCCGCGCCGATTCTGGAGGTCCCTCGGCGCGGGCCTCGGCCTCCTCGCGATCATCGCGTACATGTTCGCGCCCAACTGGCGCGTGCCGACGCGCTACTACTACATCAACGGGATCGACCCGGCCACCGTGCCGTACTTCCTGGTCATCGTGGGCGGGCTCTGCTTCGCCGCGCTCGCGCCTTCGCTCTCGCCCAGGATCAGACGCGTCGTGCTCATCGGCACCACGGTCATCGTCGCGGTCAACGCGGCGGTGGCGGTCCCGGCGATGTACGCGTCGGGGTACGTCAATGACACGAGCTCCCCAGGCGCCACCGAACAGGCCGCGCGGCGCAGCCTGATCGTCGACGGCGACGACCTCGCCCATCGCATCGCGCCGCTCAGTGCGACCGAGTCGGTCATGTTCAACTACTTCTACCGAAAACCGGAGCTGCGGGACTACTACGCCTTCGCGCAGCTCAACGTCGATTGGCTCTACTGGGCGTACGACACCCTGTACCACCCACCGGTCAACGTCGGGCGATACCAGGCGGTGCTCGACTGGTACGCGCTCGATGCGATGACCTTCTCGTCGTCGGATGACAAGGGCGAGCCGGAGATCGCCAGCCTTCCGTTCATGCACCTCGTGCCGGAAACAAGAAACACCCAGTTCCGGCTGTACCGCGTGGACGCGCCGACAACGATCGGGGCGACGACGACGGCACCGCTCGTTGTCGTCATCGGAGCTCGCAGTGACTACGACCGCGTCGCGCGACTGCTCTTCGACGAGGGCGCGAGCTCGCGCACCCGGGTGCCCGTCTGGTGGAACGGCACGCTCGCTGATCTACCGGACGACCTCCTCGCGCGGAGCGCGTCGGTCATTGTCGTCGGCGACCACCTGGGGGACGCGCTGGCTGCCGCGCGGAACCTCGATGTCCTCACCAACGCCGGCACGAGGATCATCTGGGACGTCGGCGATCTGGGTGATGCCTCGCTGCCAGCGCCATGGCCCGCGAGCGCCGTCCGGCGCACCAGCATCGACCGGTGGGTGGTCAAGGATCGCGCCGGGCGCATCATGGAAAGCGACTTCTCGCCGGCGTCGTTCGAGGGCGGGCCGTGGGGCGCCACGGTTCCCGTGTCCGCGTCCGCCGGTGCGACGACGGAGCTGTCCCTCGGCGAGCAGCCGCTCGTCATCTCCACGCCGCGCGGCAAGGGGACGCTCACGATCGTCGGCGGCAACCTCCTGTACCACGCACAGTCCAAAGCGAGTGCCGCGGAGCGACGCTACGTCCTGTCGTTCCTTGGCGACGCGGCGAGCGGCGCCGAGACGGCGGCGCGATGGCAATTCGTCGATCCCGAACGGCGCGAGATCGAGACGGATGGCGCGGCGGTCCTGCTGAAGGAGTCGATCTATCCCAAGTGGAGCGCCCGCTTCGTCGGCCTCGACGGCGCGCAGCGCCCGCTGCGGATCGCGTACGCCGGACCAGGGCTCATGCTGGTGCTCCCACCCGGGCCGGGGACGGTGATCTACGAGTACTCGAGCACGCTCACTGTCGGTTGGATCGCCTGGGGCCTGACGATCGTCGGCGGTCTACTCGCGCTATTGCTCGCGCGCCGGCGCACCGCGTTCGTGCCCGCGCCGCCGCGACCGCGCTACGACCGCTACGACGACGATATCGACGACGATTAGGACCCGGCGAGATCCTCGCAGCGGGACCACGCCTCCATCTCACCGACGGGAACACGGAAGGCGTACGGGCCGAAGCGGAACGTGCGACCGAGCCACTCGAGGAAGGCGAAGGGCGCGGGCGCGTAGTAGCGCAGGCGGTTGAAGCAGTAGGTGAACGTGAGGTACGACGCGGAGCGGTGCCAGCCCGCCCACCGCAGGCCGGACCGCTCCAGCGTCGCGCGCAATGTGTCGGGGGAGAAATAGAAGAGGTGCTCGCCGGGCTTGAAGTGGTACCAGAAGCGGCCGAGCGCGCGCGCCTGCAGGCCACCCACGTTCGGCGTGACGACGTGCACGAGGCCGCCAGGCACGAGGAGCCGCCGCACGGCCGCGAGCGTCGCGACCGGATCGGTCATGTGCTCGATCGAGTCGTAGAGCGTGATGACGTCGAAGCTCGCTGCGGGAAGATCGAGGTCTTCGATCCGCCCCGCGGAGACGCGGAGGCCGCGCTCGCGCGCGCGCTGCGCGGCGTAGTGCGAGATCTCGACACCCTCGACGTCCCAGCCGGCGTCCTTCGCTTCGATGAGGAAGTCGCCGAGCGC
>VBJD01000191.1 GCA_005887995.1 Chloroflexota bacterium | reverse complement strand
TGCGGCAAACGATCGCTCGCGAACGTCACGCTCGGCATGGGCCACCCGAATGCCGGCGCGCACGCGCCGAACGAACACATCCTGCTCGACAACTACTGGAAAGCCCTCCGCGCGACGGTCGCGCTGTACGGGCGGTACGCGACGCAGCAGTGATACGCGCGGTCATCTTCGATTTCGACGGCCTCATCCTCGAGACGGAGATGCCCGCGCTCCAGTCGTGGTCGGAGATCTACAAGGAGCACGGCCACGAGATCCCGATGGACCTGTGGCACGGTTTCATCGGCAGCGACCGCGGCTTCGAGCCGGTCGAGCACCTCGCTGCGCTCGTGGGCGAGGGCCTGGATAAGGTCGTGACGCAAGCGCGACGCGACAAGCGGAAGAACGAGCTCGTCGCGGCGCTCGATCTGATGGACGGCGTGCGTCAGTACGTCGACGACGCGACGCGACTCGAGCTGCGGCTCGGCATCGCCTCGAGCTCGACGCGCGCCTGGGTGCTCGGGCATCTCGAACGCCTTGGATTCGCGGCGTGCTGGCACACCGTGAAAGCGCGCGAAGATGTCGCGCGACCGAAGCCCGCTCCCGACCTCTACGTCGCGGCTGTCGACGCGCTCGGCGTCGCGCCGCATGAGGCGCTTGCGTTGGAGGACTCGCCGAACGGGATCGCGGCCGCGAAGGGCGCGGGTCTGCGCTGCGTCGCGGTACCGAACCCGCTCACCGCGGGGATGGATCTGAGCGGCGCCGATCTGCGTATCGGGTCGCTCGCCGCGACGCCGCTCGAGTCGGTCCTCGCCGTCCTCGCCCGGGATTAGTCTGTCGAGCGTGGCGGCCACCACACCAGCCGACGCTCGGCTGGCCAGCGACCTCTATCGCTACTCGCGATACGCGCGCGGGCGCGCGGCGCTGGCGTGGATGTGGGACAAGCCGATCGCCCGCGCGCTCGTGCGCGCGTTCATCACCATCTTCCTCGTCACGACGCTGAATTTCGTCCTCATCCGGCTCATGCCGGGGAACGCCGTCGACAACTACATCCAGCAGATCATGCAAGAGCAGCTGCTCAGCTACGAAGACGCGAAGCAGCAGGCGTCGTCGCTCTTCCAGCTCGACCTCAACGCGCCGATCCACGAGCAGTACTTCAAGTTCCTCGGCGGTCTTCTGCGCGGCGATCTCGGCAACTCGATGCTCTCGCAGGGCACGCCGGTCTTCTCGATCATCGTCGCGTACCTCCCGTGGACGCTGTTCACGGTCGGGCTTGGACTGCTGCTGAGCTTCACCGTCGGCGTCGGACTCGGGCTTGTCGCGGCATATCGCCGCGACTCGTGGTTCGACCACCTGGTCTCGACGGGAGGCTCGATGCTCAGCTCGATCCCGAACTACGTCATCGCGCTCCTCCTCGTCGTGGTCTTGGGCACGCAGCTACGGCTCCTGCCGATCGCTGAGATGCGCGGCGCGACCAGTCCGAGCGTCGCGCCCGGATTCTCGATCGGCTTCGTCGCCGACATCCTGTTCCATGCGGTGCTCCCGGTGTCGGTGTACTTCCTCGCGACGATCGGGCACTGGATCCTCAGCATGAAGAGCGCGACGCTCGCGACTCTCGAGGAGGACTACGTGAACGCGGCACGCGCTCGTGGCCTCACCGACGGCCGGATCACGACCGCGTACGTCGGACGCAATGCCGTCCTTCCGCTGGTGACACAGCTCGCGATCCAAGCCGGGTATGTCGTCGGCGGCGCGTTCTTCATCGAGTCGATCCTCGTGTACCCCGGCCTCGGGCTCCGTCTCTTCAAGTCGATCGACCAACGCGACTACACCGTGATGCAGGGCATCGTCCTGCTGCTGACGGTGGCGGTCGTCGTCGCGAATCTCGCCGCCGACCTGCTCTATGCGAAGCTCGATCCGCGCATCGGTCGCGCGGGAGGCGCGAACGGATGAGCGTCGCGGCGCTCGCCCGCCCGACCTTCCGCGACCGCGTGACCGGATTCTCCAACGCGGTCCTGGATTTCCTGCGACTGCTCTCTCGCCGCCCGCTCGGTCTCGTCGGCCTCGTCGGTGTCATCTTCTTCTTCTTCCTTGCCTTCGTCGCCCCGATCTTCATCCCGTACCAGGACAGGGTCGACGTCACCGCCATCTACCAGCCACCCTCCGGGGCGCATCCGCTCGGCACCGATTCGAGCGGCCGCGACGTGCTCAATCAGATCGTCGACGGCGGGCGCGACATCCTCATCGTCGGTCTCGTCGCAGGATTCTTCTCGACGCTCATCGCCGTCACCTTCGGCTCGCTCGCGGCCGTCGTGGGCGGAAAGGTCGACTCGCTCATCTCGGGCGCGACCGACTTCTGGCTGACGATCCCGCACATCCCGATCATCGTGTTGCTTGGCAGCGTGCTGAAGTTCAACAGCATCTTCATCATCGCCGCGCTGCTCGCGCTGCTCGCGTGGGCCGGTCTGCTGCGGCAGGTCCGGGCACAGGTGCTCTCGCTAAAGGAGCGCGACTACGTCGAGGCCGCGCGGTCCCTCGACCTCGGACTCTTCCACATCATCTTCAAAGAGATCCTGCCGAACATGCGCAGCTACATCGCCATCCACTTCATCCTCGCGATGACGGCGGCGATCTACGGCGTCGCCGGACTCACGCTTCTGGGCCTGTTCCCGCTCTCCGGACGCAACTGGGGCCTCATGCTGAATTTCGCGTACGTCCGGGGCGCGCTCTTCTTCCGCGACAGCCTCTGGTACATCCTCAGCCCGATCCTCGCGATCGCGCTCTTCCAGCTGTCACTCGTGTGGCTCGCCTCCGCGCTCGAGGACATCTTCAACCCGCGCCTGCGCAGCACGGGTTAGCGTGCCGCAGCCACAACCGGTCCCGAGCGTCGCGCCCGACAGCGTTCTCTCGGTGCGCGACCTCTCGATCATCTACCGCACGCGGCGCGGCCCGGTGCAGGCGGTGCGCGACGTGTCGTTCGAGCTGCGACGCGGCGAGACGCTCGCGATCATCGGCGAGAGCGGGTCCGGGAAGACGACGATGGCCGTCAGTCTCATCCGGCTATCACCGCGCACCGCGAAGATCACGTCGGGGCAGATCCTCTACCGCGGCGAAGACGCAACGATCGATGTCACCAGGCTCGACGGCGAGGAGCTTCGCGAGTTCCGCTGGAGCGAGTGCGCGATGGTCTTCCAGGCCGCGCTCAACTCCTTCAATCCGGTCATCAACATCTGGGAGCAGTTCCTCGACACCGCGCGCGCCCACGGGATGAACAAGACGACCGAGGTGCGCGCGCGATCGGGCGATCTGCTGCGCATGGTGAACCTCGACCCCGACCGTGTCCTGCGCGCGTACCCGCACGAGCTCAGCGGAGGCATGCGGCAGCGCGTCCTCATCGCGATGAGCCTTCTGCTCGAGCCCGCGATCGTCATCCTCGACGAGCCGACGACAGCGCTCGATATCCTGACGCAGCGCTCGATCATCGACCTGCTTCGCAAGCTGCGCGCGCAACTCGGCTTCTCGATGATCTTCATCTCGCACGATCTCTCGCTCGCCGCCGAGCTCGCCGACCGCGTGATCACGATGTACGCGGGCACGGTCGTCGAGCGCGCCGCGGTGAAGGACATGTTCTACCGGCCGCGTCATCCGTACTCGGTCGGTCTCCTTCGTGCCGTGCCACGCGTGACGGGTGCGCTCGG
>VBJD01000190.1 GCA_005887995.1 Chloroflexota bacterium | reverse complement strand
GAGCTCGAAGAGGAACGCCGCGTGCGAGGCGACCGCGCCGTCCCAGGTCGCGACCTTCGGATTGGACGGTTCGATGACGAAGTACTCGTCGGGCGCATGCGCGCCACTGCCGTGGCCCATGCCGAAGTGTCCCGCGGGAAGGCGCAGTGGATCGCCCGTGAACACGTACCCGGGATAGCTGCCCGCGATGCGCGGCATGACCGCCGGCTCGATCCCGACGCGCCGCAGCAGCGAGATCTGCGACTGGATGAGCGCCGCGTCGAGCGGCGTGTCCGTCGGGTCATAGCCGCCGCTCGGCACGACCTCTATGTCGCCGAAGCCGCGCTTCGCGAGGTGCGCCTTCAGCTGCGCGACCGCAGTGTCGAACTTCATATCGGGCACCAGACGAAGGTCGAGCTTCGCGACGGCGCGATGCGGCTGGATCGTCTTACCGCCGGGCCCGGTGTAGCCCGCGACGAGACCCTCGATGTTCACCGTCGGGGTGAAGAGGAAACGCTCGAGCGACTCGCGCCATCCAAGGTCGTGCGCCCATCGCTTCGCGTGCAGGAGCTTCTTCGCGGTCTCTTCTGAGAGGCGCTTCGCGGACTCATCGAGGAGCTGCTTCTGCTGCGGCGTCGCCGGACGCGCCTCGCGTCCGAAGCCCTCGATCGCGGGATCGCCGTCCGCGTTAACGAGCGAGGCGAGCGCCTGGACGAGGTGGAACGCCGGGCTGTCGAGACGGGCGCGGTTCGATGAGTGCACGTCGATGCCCGGACCGCGTCCCCACTTCTCGCCGCTCGCGATGAGCTCGACCTCGACGACGCCCTTCGCGCCGAGGTAGATGCTCACGTTGCCGTCGGGGTCCTGCCACGCCGCGGGCATGACGACGCCGACGGTCTTCTTCAGCGCGGCCGCGACCTCCGGCTGTTGCACGACCTGTTTGAAGTGCGGCGACCCGATCTCCTCCTCGCCTTCCGCGACGAGGACGATATTCACCGGGACCTTCTTGCCGGCGCCTTTGATCGCGTGCAGTGCGGCCAGGAACGCGGCCTCAGGACCCTTCTGGTTCACCGCACCGCGACCCATGACGACCTTGCCGAATCCCGGCTTGTCGACGATCGCGGCGTCGAACGGCGGCGACGACCATTCGGCTGGATCGGCCTGCTTCACGTCGTACATGAAGTAGAGGCCGAACGTCTTCGGCGCGCCCGCGTCGAGCGTCGCGAAGACGCCGGGGTGTCCATCGGTATCGATGCGCTTCGCGGTCTGGAATCCCGCGTCGCGCGCCATAGTGATCATGAGCTCGCAGCCCTCGTCCATGCCACGGTTCTCAGCCGCGATCGAGGGATGGCGTATCCAGTTCTGCAGCCGCTGGAGACTCTCGTCGTGGCGCTTCTCGATCTCGGCGCGGATCGGCCGCAGATCCGGTGTGTCGAGGAACGGCGGCATGCGCGTCTCGATCACCACGCGACAAGGATACGAGGAGTTAACGGACACCAATTTGCGCGCGTGGTGTTGCTCAATCGTTGAGCAGGCGAGCTAACGCGGGCGCGCAGACTGCCGCAACCGCCCGCTAGATCTCTCTACTTGAAAGCGAGGTTGAACATGCCCGCCCCAGTGACAGATATCGGAACCGCCCTATTCACGGGCATCGCGGCAGCGTTCATGGCGCTGTTTGCCGCGTTACCGGCGATCCTCGCCGCACTCGTCCTGCTCGTGCTCGGCTGGATCATCTCGGGCGCGGTCGCGGGACTCGTCGAACGAGCGCTACGGCTCGCACGCGTCGACGTCGCGGCGGAGCGTTCGGGCATCGCCGCAACGCTCCAGCGCGCGCAGGTTCACGCTGACGTGCCACACATCATCGCCGGCTTCGTGAAGTGGTACGCGCGGCTCGTATTCATCCTCATGGCCGCAGAGGCGGTCCACCTCACGGCGATCAGCACCGTCGTGAACATGGTCCTCGGGTTCATCCCGAACCTGCTCGTCGCGCTCTTCATCCTCGGCGCGTTCGCGTGGCTCGCGGGCGTCGCGCGCAGCGCGTCGCACGGCGCGCTCGAGGGCGCAGGCGTGTCGAACGCGGGAGCGATCAGCACGCTCGCGTACGTGGCGACGTTCGGCTTCGGCGTCGTCGCCGCCGCGACGCAGATCGGCGTCGCGACGACGCTGATCGACATCATGTTCGCCGGGCTTATCGCCGCGATCGCGCTCGCATTCGGCCTCGCCTTCGGCCTGGGCGGCCGCGAGGAGGCCGCGGGCATCTGGCGCGATCTGCGTTCTCAGGCGTCGAGCGTCGGCAACGGCGCGAAGCGCGCTCCGGTGCCGACCGGCTCACCCGAGCGAGCGCAGGGCAACGGCAAGCAGGTACCGGCGGAGCCGACCTACACGCGTTAGTCCTTGCGCGAGGTGCGCCGCGGCGCGTAAGCGTGCGCCGCGGCGCACCGTGATGAGCTGATCTGAGCGGGTGGCGGGAGTCGAACCCGCACTCCAACCTTGGAAGGGTCGTTTGCGGCCGCTACAACACACCCGCGCGGCTAAGACGACGATATCGCACGCCGCGACCAAAGCGACACAAATGGCGCGGGATCGGAAGTAACCTCTAGTTAGGTGAGGATGAGGACCGCCGCGCTCTTCCTGATCGCACTCGCGATCGTCGCCACGACCGGCGCCTGCGCGTCTCCTCGCGTAATGCGAGCGATCGAGCCCGCGCAGACCGTCGACACCGCGAGCGTCGCGACGCTCGACCCGGGCATGGAGACCGCACCAAAGTCCGACGTTCGCACCGTGACCTTCAAGAGCCTCGCGCTCGGCCGCGCGATGCCCTACGCCATCTACCTCCCGCCGGGCTACGCGATGTCGAAGCGCGCCTATCCCGTCCTTTACATGCTCCACGGCATGAGCGGGACGAACGATGAGTGGCGCGAGTACGGCATCTTCGAGCGCTACCGGACCGTCGCGGATCTCGCGCATCGCGCCATCGGCGGCGTGTCCATGGGCGCGCACGGCGCCGTGCAGCTCGCGTTGAACTACCCCGACACGTTCAGCATCGTCGGCGCGCACAGCCTCGTGCTGCGGCGCTTCGACACGGCGCCGTCGTACTTCGGATCGCAGAGCGACTGGTCGAAGCGCGACCCGATGCAGCTGGTCGTCGCCAAGCCCGCGATGGCGAAGCGCCTGCGGCTCTGGATCGACATCGGCAAGGACGATCCGTGGGCGAAGCTTGCGGAGCAGTTCAATGGCGAGCTCGACACTCTCGGGATCACGCACCAGTGGCACGAGTGGTCGGGCGATCACTCAGCCTCGTACTGGTGCCATCACCTCGCGGACTATCTCCATTACTACGACACCGCTCTCGCGCTCGAGAACGGCGCTGGGTTCGGTGCGGCGGTGCGCCTCTCCTAGCGCGACGCGAACGCGTTCGAATAGAACGCGAGGTAATCGCCGACGTGCGCGCTCCAGTACGCGGCCGAGTGATCTCCGGCGTATTCGTGCCAGTTGTTCGCGAGGCCGAGCAACGTCAGCTCGTCACTGATCGCCTTCGCCTGAACCTGCCACGGATCGACGTCGCCCGCGTCGATCCACCAGGTGATCGTCTTGGCGACCTGCGGCGTCGCCGCGATGATGTCGTACGGATCGCGCGCCGCGAACTGCGTACCGCGGCCGAGATACGTCGGCGCATCGCCCTCCGGCCGGAGCGACGGGCTGTGCGCACCGACGATCGTCCACGTTCCCGGGAAATTCAGGGCCAGCTGCATCGCGCCGTGCCCGCCCATCGAGAGCCCGCCGATCGCGCGCTGCCGCGCGCTGGGGATCGTTCGATAGCGCGCGTCGATCGTCGCGACGACCTCCTTGGCGGTGTAGGTCCCCCACTTCTCGCCGTTCGCGCCGGTCGACGCGTCGACGACGTGATCGACCCAATACTCCTGGTCGCCCTCGGGCAGCACGATGATCATCGGCTCGATCGACCCGTCGCGGATCATCGCGTCGGCGGTCGAGAGCAAGCCGTAATCGACCCACTCGGTGATGAAGCCGCTCCCGCCGTGGAGCATGTACAGCGTCGGGAAGCGCGTGGCCGTGTCGGCGTACGCCGGTGGCAGGTACACGATGTAGCGCATCGTCCGCTTGAGCGCGGTGCTGTAGAAGGTGCCCTCTTCGACGCGGCCTGGCCCTGGATCGACCGCGACCTCGCTCGCCTCGGCTGGCTCGAACGTGTACGACGACGCGACCGTCGGCGACGGCGTGGCGCGGACGAGCAGCGCCGGATCGCTCACGCGCCCGAAGCCGCAGCCCGCGAGGAGGAGCGCGGCGATCGCGAGCGACGCCCGCGGACCGACGCGCGGCCGCATCGACGTGCGCATCGCGCGCGCGGCACCCTCGAGCGCGTGGACGGCGGACACGCGGGCGCGGTCCAGTGCCGTCGCGACGCGCGGCCGGAGCAGGGTCGCGACCCAGACCATGAGCACGGCCGCGCCCTGGAACAGCGCGTTCTCGCGATCGAGGCGCACCGGCGCCATGAACTCGGACGACCAGAAGGCGACGACGAAGAGCTGCACGCCGTAGGCGAAGAGCGCGCTCTGGCCCAGCGGCAGAGCGAGCCAGCCCGTGGCGCGGCGCGCAGGACGCCACGCCACGGTCAGGCCCGCGTAAAGGAGGGAGGCAGTCGCGATCAGCGCGAGGACGCGGCCGATACGCGCGTCGTTCTTGTCGAAGAGCAGCTCCTTCACGTCGACGCCGACCCAGCCCGCGAACGCCTGCGACGCGATGGCGTTGATCGCGACGAGCGCCGCGATCGACGCGACGCCGAGTGCGACGAGGCGCGCCGGCGCGAGGAACGGCTCGAGGCGGCGGCGGTGATAGCCGGCCGCGAGGCCGATGCAAAAGAGGAGCTGCCACGCGGCGAACGGGAAGCCGCCATCGACGATGGGCCAGGCGCGCGGGACGAGATCGAGCGAGATCTGCGCGAGCGTCCACGCGCCGAACGACAGCGCGAGCACGAGCCAGGTGAGACCACGCGACATCGCCCAGAGCGCCGGCCCGGCCGCGAGCACCAGCAGCGTGTACAGGACGAGCACGTCGGTGAGTGAGTACGAGCGATGGAAGGTGATCACCTCGAGCGCGAACGACAGCTCGTCGCGCGCCGGCGTCATCGCCGCCGCGTACGGCGTGCCGAAAGCGACCGACGCCGCGGCGAAGGTGATCGTGAGCGCGACGGTGAGCGCGTAGAGGAAGCGCACGCGGCCGAAGACCTTCGCGAGCATGACGCGCGCGCCCTCGCGGGAGATGGTGTTCGCGTGGACCATCCCCATCGACAGACCGGAGAGCAGGACGAAGCCCTCGGCTGCGGACACGAAGAAGCGGTTCCCGCCGGTGAGCGCGTAGAACCAGGACTGCTCGCCGCCGACGTGGTCGACGATCATCACGAAGACGCAGATGCCGCGAAGGAGGTCGATCCGCAGGTCACGCTTGCCGCTCGCCTCTGGCGCTGCCGCGTAGGCAACAGCCCGCAGGCACTCGACCAGCCACTGCCGCAAGGCGACACCCTCCACGCTCGTCAGCTTCAGTACCGAGCAGACCACGCGGAAGGTGTCGCTTCATGAGATGGCTCTAAGACGAACGCCCGGGTGTAGTTGGTCTTACAGACTTCTCAAAAGCGCGCTGTGACCTGAGTCACGCGGGGGAGACTTCGCGAGAGCACTCGCGTACGATTTCACGCGGATGAGGAAGGCACCGGCGCCGAAAGCGCTCGCGATCATCGTCACTATCGGTCTTCTCTGCGCCGCCTGCGGCGGCGAGGCCGTTCGCTTCCAGGCTCCATCACCGAGCGAGTCAGTCACCCTGACGAACTCGCCATCCGTCGCGCCCACATCCGCAGGCACGCCCGATCCGGCGGCCTCGTGCATGAGCTGCTGGCCCCTGAGCGGGAAGCCGCTCGCCGCAGGCGCCGCGATCGA
>VBJD01000189.1 GCA_005887995.1 Chloroflexota bacterium | reverse complement strand
CGCTGCGGATCGACCTGGACTGGGACGGAGAACGTGATGCCCGTCGCAGCATCCGCTGCGGATCGATCGCTTGTCGGTCTCTCCGCGAGAGTGACCAACGCGCGGGTCAGCAGCGCGACGAATACGGATCGTCGGATCACAGATGTGCCTCCAAGGAAGTGGATGTGGGCGCGCTTGACGGTATCGCCGTCAAGCCAGCGCGAGATGACGGATCAGGTAGACAAATCGTCAAAAAACGTCGGTCGCACGGTGACTTCGCGAACTGACGAGAAAGCGCGTCGTGCATATGCTCGAGACCCGCGGAGGAAGACATGACCGGCGGCAGTCGCGACCGCATCCTGATCCGTCCGGTCACGCCGGCGCGGATACTCGACTTCGAGTTGCTCATGCGCAGCAATGCGATCACCGCGAGCTGCTGGGACATCTTTCCGCGCCGCCTGAACGCGGACGGCGCCGCGCGCCGCAAGTACTGGACGTCGAAACGCGTGCGAGCAGCCGAGGGCAACCGACGCGACGCGGTCGCGCTCGTCCGCTCAGGGCGACCCTTCGGCCTCATTGCGTATGACGCCAAGGAACCGGTTGGCTTCATCTCCGCGGGGCCACGCGCGGCCTACCCGCGCGTCGACACGTCCAAGGTCACGCCGCGGATCGACGATGTCCCGGTCTGGGTCGTTCCGTGCCTGTACGTGCGTCGTTCACATCGCGACCGTGGCGTGACGACCGCGCTGCTACGCGCCGCGGTCGACTACGCGGCGAAGAGGGGCGCGCCGGCCGTAGAGGGATATCCGCGATCCGACGACGCGCCGCGAGTCGCGAGCGAGTCGGCGTGGTTCGGCACCGAGGCGCAGTTTCGGCGCGCCGGCTACCGCAAGGTGCGCGGCGTGCGACCCGATCTGCCGCGGGGCTGGGCGCCTCGCGTCACCATGCGCGCGAAGATCGGCGCCACCAAACGCTGACGGGCGCACTATTGCGACGCACATGCGTACCGCCGACCTTGACGTCGTCGCGCTCGCTGACGGCCTTTCGCGCGGCGAGCTGAGCAGCACGGGGCTCGTCGAACGCGCCCTGCGGCGGTACGCGGAGACCGAGCCGACCATCCACGCGTTCGCGTGGCTCGACGAGGAGCGTGCGAAGCGGCTCGCGACAGCGTCGGACGAGCGCAGGCGCAGCGGTGCGCCGGTGGGTCGCCTCGAGGGCATCCCCATCGGTGTGAAGGACATCTTCGACACGGCGGGTCTCCCGACGGAGAACGGCAGCGCGTTGTTCGAAGGCCGCGTCCCTGAGAAGAGCGCGGCCGTGGTGCGCGCCGCGGAGTCGGCCGGCGCGATCGTGCTCGGCAAGACCATCACCGCCGAGCTCGCGTACCTCACGCCTGGACCCACGCGCAATCCATGGGATCCCGAGCGGACGCCGGGCGGATCATCGATGGGCTCCGCGGCGGCGGTCTCGGCCGGTGTCCTACCGGCGGCGATCGGTTCGCAGACGAACGGGTCGGTCATCCGTCCCGCCGCCTTCTGCGGCGTCGTCGGATTCAAGCCGACGGTCGGACGGATCAGCCTCGAGGGCGCGTTCGAGTTCGCGCGCACGCTCGACCACGCGGGCGTGCTCGGGCGCAGCGTGCGATCCGCGGGACTCTTCGCCGCGATCCTCGCGGGCGATCGTGAACGGGCGCCGACGCCGGAGCCCGCGCGCGTGCCGCGCTTCGCCGCGCTGCGGACCGCCGAGTGGGAGCACGCGAGCGACGCGATGCGCGAGCGTTTCCAGGCCGACGTCGACATCCTCGCCGACGCCGGCGGACCGATCGAGTGGCCATCGCCGCCGAAGGGGCTCGATGACGCACCCGACGTCTTGCGCACGATCATGCTCTACGAGGGCGCGCAGGCGGTGCTGCCGAAGATCGCGCGCAAGCCGCAGCTCGTAAGCGCCCTCGCGCGCGAGCGGCTCGGTGAGGGGGCGCGCCTGACGGAACGGCAGTATCAAGACGCGCTGCGCGCCCGCGATCAGCTCGTCGCCGCGTTCGTCGACTGGGCCGCGCCGTACGACGCGATCCTCACGCCTCCGACGACCGGCGAAGCACCCGGCCTCGAGTCCACCGGCGATCCGCGGTTCTGCTCCCGGTGGTCGCTCATCGGCGCGCCGGCGATCGTCATCCCGACGGGCCTCGGTCCCTCGCGGCTGCCGCTGGGGCTGCAGCTCGTCGCGTCACCCGGCGACGATGACCGCCTGCTGGCCTCGGCCATGTGGGCCGAGGGCGTGCTGCCCTCGCCGGGCTCACCACCGCTGTAGCAGCTCGCGACACGCGTTTCGTCGCTAGGTCTGGAACTCCTTGCGCCCGTCTGTGCCCGTCGCGTGGCGCGCGAGGTCGAGGGCGAGATCGACCGCATCCTTCGGCGTCTTCGCGTAATGGAGCGTCGCGCGATGCGCCTCGTCCAGGTGCTTGCCGTCGTACGCGATCTCGCGGATACGGTCGCTCCACCCGCCGGTGCCTTCGAGGATCACGGTCGGCTTGTCCTCGTAGGCGACAGTGAGCTCGTTCAGCGTGCCGATGCCGCCCGAGATCATGATCACCGCGTCGGCGGCGCGGACCGTCAGCGTGTTGCGCATCCAGCCCATGCCCGTCGTGAGCGCGACGTCGACGTACCGGTTCGCGTCGCGCTTGTCGAAGCCGGGCAGGATCCCGATGACGAGGCCGCCGGCTTGCTGCGCGCCACGGCTCACCGCCTCCATCACGCCCGAGAGCCCTCCGCTCACGACAACCGCGCCGTGCTGCGCGAGGAGGCGGCCCACCGCCTCGGCGGCCGCGAGCGCGTTCGGTGGCACGGGGTCGTTCGCGTCCCGCGCGCTCTTGCCGATGACCGTGATGACCAGCGGCCGTGGCACGAGTTACGCGGGCACGCTCCCTTGAAGGATCGTCGCGAGTGTCGCGGCGTCGATGTTCCCGCCGGAGACGATGCACACGACCTTGCCGATGCCTGCTTTCCCCGCGAACGCGCCCGCGACGCCCGTCGCACCGGCGCCCTCGGCGACGACGCGGTTGCGTTCCGCGAGGAGTCGCACCGCAGCCGCGACCTCCTCGAGCGGCGAGACGATGACGCCGTCGAGAAGCTCCTTCGCCAGGGCGAACATCTCGGGGAAGACGCGCGGTCCGCCGATGCCGTCGACGAACGTGCGCCGGTGTTCGATCTCGGTCGGTCGTCCCTTCGCGAGTGACGCCTGAAGCGGTGCGCTCGTCGCGACCTCCGCCGCGTACACCTTCGCCTTCGGTCGCAGCGCGCGGACCGCCGACGCGATGCCCGCGACGAGACCGCCGCCGCCGAAGGGGACGACGATCGCATCGACATCCGGCAGGTCCTCGAGCACCTCGAGGCCGATGGTCCCGTTGCCCGCCATCACCGCGTCGTCGCTGAACGCGTGGACGAAAAGGCCGTCGATGCCTTCGCGCTTGTGCGTGCGGAACGTGTCGAACCATTCGTCGTGCGGCACGGGAACGACCGTGCCGCCGAGGCGCTCGACCGCCTTGATCTTCGTCGCGGGAGCGCCCTCGGGTACGACGACCGTGCACGGGACGCCCAGCCGACGAGCGTTCCACGCGACACCCTGCGCCATGTTCCCGGCGCTCGCGGTCCACACGCCCCGCGCGAGCTCCTCGCGCGGGACCTGCGCCATCTTGTTGCTCGCGCCGCGGATCTTGAACGAGCCGATCGGTTGTAGGTTCTCGAGCTTCAACCAGATCTCCGCGGGCGCATCGGCGTTCAGGCGCACGAGCGGCGTGCGGATCGCTGCGCCGGCGATGCGCCGCCGCGCGGCGCGTATGTCCTCGAGCGGGATCATCGGTGTCGGCGCGACGCGTTCAAGAATGGCACGGCGCGAACATATCGCAGAATCGAGCGCGTGGCAGAGG
>VBJD01000188.1 GCA_005887995.1 Chloroflexota bacterium | reverse complement strand
CAGACGCCGCGCGATGAGCACCTGCTCCTTCATCATCTGCACGCGGTCCTCATCGGCCTGACCGATCACCGCGAACTCGTGGTCGAACGTGCCCGCGCCGATGCCGAGGTCGAACGTGCGGCGTGTGATCCACGACATCGAGGCGACGCTGTACGCCATGAGGATGGGGTGACGGAACGGGATGATCGTCGCTGCCCCGAGTCCGATCTTGTCGGTGACGCCGGCGAGGAACGTGAGCGTGATGAACGGCTCGACGAACGTGCGGTCCGTGCCCTCCATGCCGTGCGGGTGGAAGACGAGGTGGTCGCGGACCCAGAGCGAGTCGAACCCATGGCGCTCGGCCAGGCGCGCGCCCTCGACGAGCAGATCCTGATCGGCCTCGAGGCCGAAGTGCGGGACGAGCAGGCCGAACCGGGTCATGTCTCGATTAGGTCGCTGAGCTCACTAGGACGAGGGCACGCCGATCTTCGTGTTGAAACCGATGTCCTTGAGCTTCTTGAGGAAGCTCAGGTCGAAGGCCTTCGTCACATCGACGTTCGCGATGGCGGCGTTCTGGGTCGCGAGCACTTCCTTCGGCGCCTTGAACGCGTCCTCGGTGAACGACATGTCGCGCGCGCCGTAACCCTGGAAGTCTTTGACCAAGCTCTCCGCGTCAGCGTCCTTGATCTGCGCGAACTTCGCGAACTCCTTCGAGGCGGTCGACGCGTCAGTCCACATCTTCTGCTGCGCCTCGAGGGTCGCCGCGACGACGACGAGCGTCGTGTTCGGGTTCTTCGCGATGAAGTCAGCCTTGCCCATGAGACCTGAGCGGCCCCACTGGAGGTTCGCCTTCGTCTCGTCGAAGAGGAGGTTCATGCCTGCGTCGCGCATGGACTTCTCCTGCGACATGTCGACGACGGCGCATCCGACCGAGCCACCCTTGAGCGCCGCGATGCGCGAACCCTGGTTGCCGACCTGCGTGATGACCGCGTCCTTCGCGGTGTAGCCGATGCCCTGGAGGAGCAGGATGGCGGAGCCGTGCGACGTGCCACCGAACGTGGAGATCGCGATCGACTTGCCCTTCACATCCTCCTTCGTCTTGATGGCTGGGATGCACCAGAGCCCGTCCGTGAGACGTGTGCTGTTCATCGCGACGACCTTCACCGGTGTGTCCGTCGCGACCGAGCTGAGTGCTGTCGATGCGCCACCGACGAAGTAATCGAGCTGTCCGGCAACGAGCGCCTGCAGCGCCTTCGCGTCACCCTCGAAGCCGGTGACCGTGACACTGGTGATGCCGTACTTCTGGTAGATGCCGAGCGCGTCCGCGAGCTTTTCCGCGAACTGCACCGGCTCGTTCGGCGTGCTGATGCCGATGCGGACCGACGCCTGCTCCGGCTTCGGCAACTCACCGGCTGCCGCCGACGGCTGCACGGAGGCCCCAGTGGTAGGCGACGCCGTGGTCGTCCCGCCACCGCCACATGCGATCGCGACGAGTCCCGCGGCGAGGATCGAAATGAAGAGAAGACGTGCGATCTTAGAGACCGACGACACCCCATTACCTCCCGAACGCGTAGGTCTGGAACCTCGGCGAATGTAATCCACGGCAGACACATCGTCTACAATTTGCCTCGAATCAGATGCGCTCGACGGAGCGGATACGCGCGCCCAGCACGCGCAAGGGCGGCCACGTCGACGTCGCCGGCCACGCGATCGCGTACGAGCGTCGCGGTTCGGGAGTGCCTCTCCTTCTCATCGCCGGCACCGGCTATCCCGGCGCGACGTGGCATCCCGATCTGCTCGACGCGGTCGCGGCGCGCCACACGGTGGTGACGTTCGACCATCGCGGGACCGGTGCGACCGCGGCGTCGTCCGGCCGCTACTCGACGCGGCTCTTCGCAGCCGATGCGCTCGGTCTGCTCGATGCGCTCGGTCTCGAGGCCGCGCACGTTGTAGGTCATTCGATGGGCGGACGCGTCGCGCAGTGGATGGCCCTCGATCGTCCCGATCGCGTGCGCTCGCTCATCCTCGCGGCGACGGGACCGGGTCAGTTCCGATCCGATCGACCGGTCACGCGCGGCGTACCGGTGCACGCGGCGGTCGAGCTCGCGGAGAAGGGCTACGAGCGCTACATGCGTGACCACATCGCGGCGACGTTCTTCACGGCGGAGTTCGCGCGCGAACATCCTGACGTCGTGCGCTGGCTACACGACGCCTTCTGGCAGCATCGGCCAGACCTGGAGAACTACCTACGTCACGTCGTCGCGCGTCAAGAGCATCAAACGGCCGAGCGGATTGCGGAGATCCGCGTGCCGACGCTGATCGTGATCGGTGGCCGCGATACCGCGGTGATGGGGACCGGATCGCACACCGACCAGTCCGACTACCTGGCCGAGCACATCCCGGGCGCGACACGCCGCGTCATCGAGGACGCCGCGCACGGATTCTTCTGGTCACATCCCGAGCAGACGCTGAGGGTGTTGTTGGAGTGGACGTCGGGTCACTAAGGGTGCCAACCATCATCGTCACAGGCCCGGTCGGCGTGGGAAAAACGACCGTGGCCGCGGAGATGGGCTATCTGCTCGTGGCAAAGAAGCAGCCAGTCGCGACCGTCGACTTCGACCAACTCACGGCGTGCTATCCGCGTCCCACGGACGACGATCGCTGGGGTACCAAGCTCGGCCTGATGAACCTCGCAGCGCTGTGGAAGAACTACCAAGCGGCCGGTGCTCGTCGCCTGATCGTTGCTCGCGTGATCGAGTCGCGCTTTGAACTCGGTGGATTCCGCGACGCCATACCCGGCGCTGACATCCTTCTAGTGCGTCTGCGCGCGGTACCGGCGACGCTCCAACAGCGCGTGCGCCACCGCGGTCAAGGCGTGGGAATGGATTGGCATCTCAATCGCGCCGTCGAACTGGCAGCGGAGATGGACGCGCATCCAGTCGAGGACATGTTGGTCGAGACCGAGGGCCGCGAACCGACGACCATCGCTGAGGACATCCTCCAACGCGCGGGCTGGCTGAATCTGAGAGAACCGCGCCTCAGCGGATAGCGGCGGACCTCTTCTCGAAACGCACGTAATAGTGCAGCCAGCGCGTGAAGCGCGCAGTGCGCAGGTCGCGCTCCGGTGCACGCGCGGGATCGGGACGCACGCCGCGCCGCGCGACCGCCTGCATCTCGAGCGCGACGAGGCCGTACACGTGATCGTCGTCGACGCTGAACGTGCCCGGCACGGGGAAGCCCGCACCGACGGCGCGGCCGGGGCACTGGTGCGGACCGCCGCCGAACGACAGGCCCCACCGCGAGACGTTCGCGGGCACCTCGCGATCCGGATCGAACTCATCCGCCGTGGGACCGAAGATCGCGCGGTCGCGATTGCCCGCCGCGAAGTCGAGGATCACTTGCGCATCCTTCGGGACGCGCACGCCCGCGACCTCGGTGGCCGCCTCGGCGCGGCGCTTCGCTTTCGGCGTCGTCGGGCGAAGCCGCAGCGTCTCCTGGATCACGCGCTGTGCGAAGAGCGTGTCCGACGCGA
>VBJD01000128.1 GCA_005887995.1 Chloroflexota bacterium | reverse complement strand
TCGCACGTGAAGGGCGACGTGACCGCGCCGGCCCTCAGCGTCGCGAAGGGCGCGACGTTCGACGGACTGTCGCGCATGGGCACGGCATCCAGCGCCAAGAAGCGCCCGAACCGCTAAGCGCCGAAGGGCTTCCCCTCCCGATCGCGCCACGGCGCAAGGCCGAGCGATCGACGCTGCGCGTCGGAGAGGTACTTCGCGCCCTCACGTAGCGTGAGCCCGCTCATCCGGTCGCGGCGCGGCCGTAGGTAGTCGTACACGAGCTTCGGCCGCTTCTTGCTCGTCTCGCGCAGCACCCAGCCGATCGCTTTGCGGATGAAGAACTCCTGCTCGTCGAGCATCGAATCCGCGAGCCGCGCAAAGAGGGGCCACTCGCCCTTCCCGACCTTCAGCTGATCGTGCTGCGCGAGCAGCGCCGTGCGGCGGATCCAGAAGTTCTTCTGCTTCCCCCACTTCGGGAGCCAGCGCAGCGACGCCGGGTACCTCGCGACGACGTCACCGATCACCCCGATGGCGAGCCAATCGACGTGCGCCCAGGTGTTCGAGCCGTCGATGAGATCGATGAGCCACTGCAGGTCGCGCTCCTCGAGGACGCGGCGCCGCCGATCGAGGAGGGCGATCGCGACGGTGCGTAGGTCATGCTTATCCGTCGCGTAGGCGCCGAGCGCCAGTTCCCGCAGCGCGCGACGATCGAGGTCCGGATGCTCCCGCGCGTACTCCCGCGCGATGCGGTGGATCTCCGGCAGCGTCACGCCGTAAAAGCGCAGGTCGCTTTTCAGGTACGCCTTGTCGAATTTGGCGCGCGCCGGCTTGCCGGCCGCACGAAGGCGGCCATCGAGTTCGGCCAGACCGGCTGGCGCGACCAATTACGGTCTCAGTGTAGTGAGCCAGCGCTCGATGACGCCCTCGTCGAGCCCAGCCAGGTCGAGCTCTCGCTCGCCGCTCGCGAGCACGGGAATCCGTAGCGCGTAGCGATCGAAGAGCAGCGGGTCGACGAGGATGTCGACGCGCTCGATCTCGAGCGGCATGCGCATGCGCACGCGCGTGAGTGCTCGGTACGCCTCGGCGCAGAGCCCGCAGTCGGCCTTCTCGTAGAAGCGCACTCGGCGCGCGGGCCCGCGCGGCGTCCGTTTGCGGACGAGCGCGAGGCCGCGCCTCAGATTGCCGCGCGTCGTGTCACCAGTTGTTGGGCAGACCAGGGATGTTCGCCGGGAGGCCGCCGCCGATCGGGTGGATGACGTACACGATGCCGCCCGACCCGCCCAGCCACACGTCCTCGAAGTCGGCGCGGTTGTATGTCTTGTGCACCTCGCCCTCGGTCGGGACCGCCGGGTCGTTCGAGATGACGTCGCCGCTCGCCGTGAAGCCGACGATTGTGAGCAGATGTCCGTTCGTCTTGCCGAAGAAGAACCCGGGGAGACGTCCGTTGATCGACGCGACCAGCGGTATGCCCATCGCGATGAAGCGCTCCGCCTCGTTCAGCGAACGCAGACGCGTGACGAAGCCCTCGAGGTCGCGCGAGCCCGCGTAGGCGGCGTTGAAGGGCCAGTTACCCGCACCGTTGTAGTTCCAGTCGAAGACGGCGCGAGCCGCGAAGTCGACCTGCGGGCGCTTGTACGGGGTGCCGTCCGGCTTCGTCGGACCGGGGAAGATCGCGAGCTCGGCGTCGGTCGGCCCGGCGTGCCAGTAGTCGAGGATCATCGCGGTCGAGGTCGGGCTGCACCACGCCTCACCGCCGCCATCGAGCTCGATGAACTCACCCTTGTGGATCTCCTGCGAGTACGTCGGCACGCCCAGGTCGTCACGCACGGAGCCGAGGCCGTAGGGCGTGCTGGGGATGTCGTACTTATCGACCGCCGCTGAGGTCATCGCGCCGATGAACCGCACGCTCGGCGTCGCGCTCGTGCCACTGCGGTGGAGACCGATGCGCAGCTGGTAGGAGCGGAGCGGCGCCGCCTTCTTCGCGCGGATGAATGTGTCGGTCGCGACGAACCCGTCGGGGTCGCCTTGCAGCGAGACGGATGTGCGGTGCGCCGGTACGGGATCCGACGTCCAGATGCCCATCGTGTACCACTTCGTCGCGGTGCGGCCGACCGCGCTCGCGCTCATCTCGATCGTGATCCACGTGTTCGACGGCGTCGTCGCGTTCCACGAGGCGACGAGCTCGTCGAAGTCGAACTGCGCGTCCTGCGACGGCGAGAGCCACGTGCCGTCGGTCGCGCCACTGGTGAGTGACAGCGTGCCGCCGGTGTTGGAGATTCCCGCGCCGGGCGTGCCGCCGCTCAGGGCGAAGCGCGTGAAGCTGATCTGCGGCGCGGGGAGCGTCTTCGCCGCGAACGCGGGCTGCGCGAGGAACGAGGACGCGACGAACGCGACGATCGCGAAGAGCACGCTGAACGAATGGCGCATGGTCCCTCCCTGGCGCCGACGACGGGATGCGGCGCGGGCTAGAGTCTGACCGTGTCGCCCTTTGCCCGTCCAGAACTGTTCATTTCCACCGCAGAGGTAGCGAAGCGCTTGCGCGATCCGAAGGTCCGCATCGTCGATTGCCGCTTCACGTTCGAGGGCGACGCGAAGAAGGACTATCTCGCGGGTCATCTTCCCGGCGCGGTCCCCTGCGACTGGTCGCGCGACCTGTCCGCTCCCCCACCCGCGTCAGGCCATCCGCGCTACATGCTTCTCGGGCCGCGTGAGTTCGCCGACGCGATGGCGCGTCTCGGCATCGGGGACGAGACGTTCGTCATCGGCTACGACGCGGAAGGCGGTCACCACGCAGCGCGCCTCTGGCTGGGCCTGCGGCGCTACGGGCACGACGCCATGGCGGTCATGGAAGGCGGCATCCAGAAGTGGGTCGCCGAGAGCCGCGCGACCGAACCGGGTGAGGTGACGCCGCCACGAGCACGCTTTACAGCGCGTTCGCGCGAGGGCGTGCTCGCGTCGAGGGATGAGGTGCTGGGCGCGGTGCGGAAAGGCGATCCGTGGCTCCTCGACGTGCGCCGTGACAGCGAGTTCACCGGCGAGGAGAAGCGCGCAGCGCGCGGCGGTCACATCCCCGGCGCGGTGAACATCCTCTGGAAAGACGCGCTCAAAGACGATTGGACGCTGCGCGACGCCGACGATCTCGAGGAGATGTACGCCAATGCGGGCTTCGGGCCCGAGACCTCGGCGGTCACGTACTGCCAGGCCGGCGTGCGCGCCGCGTTCACGCACCTCGTGCTCACCGCGCTCGGCCATGAGGACGTGCGCACCTACGACGGCAGCTGGGAGGAATGGGGCAACGATCCGTCGTTGCCCATCATCGTCGGCCGGAGCTAGCGCGTCTTGGTCGCGACCGTCGTGACGACGCCCCCCGACCACGTCGCGGTGATCGTGTACGTGCCCGCCGGCCAGTCGCTGCCGAGGAAGCTCACGTACGTGCCGTACTGCGACGCGAACGTGCTGCTGCTCGAGGATCCCGCGCCGCTGACCGAGTACGAGATCAGCGATCCCGGACGGAAGCCGTAGAACATGATCGACAGACCCGGTCCGACGACCGTATCCGGCGCGGTCGCGATCCCCGGATACGTCGTCGCGAGCGCCAGCGTGCGCGCCACGTAGGACGCGGCGAAGGCGTCGAACGGCTCGCCCGCGACGAACGCGTAGGCCTCCTCGAAGGACATGCCCGCGCCCATCGTGCCGAGGATCCGCAGCGTTCCCGTCATGCCGATACGGTCGCGCAGCTGCCGCACGGCCTGCGACGCGGCGTGGTACTGGAACTGTCCGGCGAGGCCGTCTCGCGCGTTCCACGCGGCCTGCGAGCGGAGGTCGGCGAGCGAGAAGAGCGTGCCGCTCGCGGCCATCGACGCGGCGCCGTAGGCGCTGACCATCGCGAGATACCGCGTCTCCGGGATCGTGAGCTCCTCGAGCCGCGCACTGCCCTCGTTGAACCACGCCGGGATGAACGCTCCGCCCGCGATCTGCGATTCCATCATGTGCGTGAGCTCGTGACGCGGCGCCGAGAGCGGCACGCTGCCACGGACCTTCGACCAGTCGATGAGCACCGCGTTCGGCGATGGCAGGTACAGGCCCGCGGTCGTCGTCGAGAGCTGCCTCGCTGTATCCGCGTCGTACTCGAAGATCGCCTGGAGCGCATTCGCGTAGGTCGCGGTCGTGCGCAGGAAGAAGAGGCGCGGCCGCGTCGCGTACGCGCGTCCGTGGTCGCCCTCGACGCGCGCCACGTCCTGGTCGACCTGTGCGACGAACGTGCTCGCGTCGCTGCCGGTGATCGTCGGTTCTGTGTACACGTCGGCCCGACCGCTTCCGTCGAGCGCGAAGAGCAGACCGCTGACGTCCACGATCGGACGCTGTGCGACCGTGAGGGCCACGGTCGCGCTCGCGCCGCCGCTGGTCGCCGTGACGGTCGCGACGCCGCTCGCGCCGTCCGCCGCGACGATGAGTCCCGTCGGTCCGATCTGGCCGAGCGACGTGGGCGAGATGGACCACGTCACCGCCGCGTTCAGCGTGTTGTCGAACTGGTCCTTCACGACCGCGGTCGCCTGCACGCGCGCGCCGTTGTACACGGTCGTCGCCGGTATCGACACGACGACCATGGTCGGCACGCTCGTCGTGCCCACCGTCGCGGCGAGACCCTCGTAGGCCATGGCACCGTCGCCACCGGCGAACGAGAGTTCGAGGACGGTGGCGGCGATGTTGCCGCCCTGCGCATCGACGACGACCGCGTACTGCGTGTCGTCGAGCAGCCCAGGCACGGCGCGCGGATCGACGCGAACCGTCGCGCCCGGCGCGAGCCCGCTGACCTGCTGACGCGTGAGGAGCTGGCCGTCGGCGAAGCGGTACCAGCGCAGCGTCGCGCTCGTCGCGCCCGCGGACTGGAGGAGGATCGGCGTCGTCCAGCCACCGGGACCGCCGAGCGTCCGTGTGACGTTCGGCAGGTACGCGCGGTTGCCGGGGTTCGCTGCGCCGATCGAGCCGAACGCGCTCGTCGCGGACGTCGTGACGGCGAGCGCCGCGAACTGGCCACCGCTGACGGTCGCGGAGTAGTCACCATCCGGCAGCGTCTGCGCGTCGAAGGACCAGGTCGCTCCGGGAGCGATGGCCTTCGGTGCGCTGAGCGACGAGGTCAGCCCGCCGCGCCGGAGGAGCAGTGACGGTGTCGCCGGCGACGATCCGGTGTTCTCGATGAGCACTCGGCTGTTCCGGCCCTCGGAGTTCCGCGCCACGGACGGCACGTAAACCTGGTCCGCGGCGACCGCTGGCACGGCGTTGTAGGAGAAGCCCATCGGCGCGATCGCGCCAGGCGCGTCGTTGTGCGCGTTCGCGATCGCGGCGATCGGCTGATCAGATGTGAGGACGACCGAGTACTCGGTACCGAAGAGGAGCGTCGGCTCGATGGACGGATCGACGAAGCGCGACGCGCCCGGCGCCACGGACAGGGTCAGCGACGCGCTCTTCGTCCCGTCGTAGCTCAGCAGGCGCGCGGTCACGTTCGCGTTCGCCGCGCCGAGGTTCTGGACGACGAACCTCACGAGCCAGCCGCTCACGAACTTGGCGACGTACGGCAGCGCGAGCGTCCGCGCGCCGGTCGCGAGGCCGACGTACGACAGCGCCTCCGCGGTCGGCCCCGCACCCTGGTGCTCGTTGACGACGGCGATGACGTCGGCGCCGAACGAGCGGACGACGACGCTGAACTGCGTGTTGCCCGGCAGATCGATGTCGGCGTTCGGGTAGTCGGCGAAGCTGCGGAACGGCTGCAGTGCTACGACGCGGCGGCAGGCCATGAGCGCACCGTCACCGAAGCGATAGAAGGAGACATCGAGATCGGTCGGCGCGACGCCGATGTTCTGCACGATGAATGGCGTCACCCACCCCGACGGTCCGCCCAGCGTCTTCGTGATGTTCGGCAGGTAGATCGTCCGCGTCGGCGTTCCGGTCGATGCGCACGCCGCTGCGCTCGCCGCGGATGCCGTGAACAGCAGCGATGTGACCGCGAATAGCGTCGCCAGCGCGACGCCCGCGGCGGCCTTCCTCACTCCTTCGAGTATCGGGTGCGGCTACGCGCTACGCGGTTGGTTGAGCTCGCGTGCGAGGTCGGGCGGGACATCTGCCTCTATCTCGATACCCGCCTCGCTGTATGCCGTGTTGTGAAGCGTGCCCCGCTCGCGCACGCGCTGCACGAGCGCACCCTGGCTGTACGGCACGACGACCCGCACGCGCTTGAAGTCGCGCGCCGCGGCCTCAGCGAGCCGCGCGCGCAGCGCATCGAGACCGCCGCCGGTCGACGCCGACGTGAACACCGCGCCCGGGAACTCGCCCTCGAGCGCCTCGCGGACGGACGCGCCCTCAGGCCCGCGCAGCGTGTCGACCTTGTTGAACACGATGAGGCTCGGGCGGTCCGACAGGCCGAGCGAGGAGAGCGTCTCGCGCACCACGGCGATGCGCTCGTGGATGTTCGGGTGCCCGGCGTCCGCGACGTGCACGAGGAGATCGGCATCGTTCAGCTCTTCGAGCGTCGCGCGGAACGCCGCGACGAGCGTGGGCGGCAGCTTGTTCACGAAGCCCACGGTGTCCGACAGGAGGATCGCGCCGCCGCGCGGCAGCGCCATGCGCCGCGTCGTCGGATCGAGCGTCGCGAAAGGCTGATCGGCGACGAGCACGTCCGCGCCGGCGAGCGCATTCATGAGCGTCGACTTACCGACATTCGTGTACCCGACGAGCGCGGCGAGGAACAGGCCCTCGCGCGTGCGCGACTGGCGGCTGCGCTCGCGCTGCTGCTGCACCTCGCTGAGACGCGCCCGGAGATCGAGTAGACGGCGCTCGATCACCCGCCGGTCGGTCTCGAGGAGCGACTCACCCGGTCCGCGCGTGCCGATGCCGCCGCCGAGGCGCGAGAGGCCTTTCCAGATGCCTTTCAGTCGCGGCAGCTGGTACTCGTACTGCGCGACCTCGACCTGCAGACGTCCCTCGCGCGTGCGCGCGTGACGCGCGAAGATGTCGAGGATCACCGCCGAGCGATCAACGACGCGGCGTGAGGTCACCGCCTCGAGCGAGCGCTGCTGCGTCGGCGTGAGCTCCTCGTCGGCCACGATGAGGTCCGCGTTCACACGCGCCGCCTCGCGCGAGAGCTCCTCGGCCTTGCCCTTGCCGATCCACGTCTTCGGATCGGGCGCGCGGCGCTGCTGCACGACACGGCCGGCGACGACCGCGCCCGTCGCCTCGACTAGCGCACCGAGCTCGTCGAGCGAGTCATCGGCGTCGAAACGGGCGCGCGGTCGGTCGAGCGCGACGAGGTACGCGCGCTCCGCGGGTGCGTGGGTCTCGATCACGTCGTCAATGATGCGGCCTCGCCGAGCAAAGCGGACACGAATGCGACGGAGTTGATGCTCGTCGGATCGCACCACCGCACGCCCGGGTCGCGCCGGAACCAGGTCATCTGGCGGCGCGAGTACGCGCGCGTGTCACGGATCGTGAGCTGGATCGCGCGCTCGAGATCGATCTCGCCGCGGAGGTGCGCCATCCAGTGCACGTATCCGTGCGCGCTCATGCTCGGCAGCCGCGGGTCGATGGCGCGCGCGAGCAGCCCACGCGCCTCGTCGAGCACGCCCTGCTCGACCATTGCCCGCGCGCGTCGCTCGATGCGCTCGAGGAGCCACGGACGCGGCGGGTCGAGCCCGATCTTCGTCGACGGGATCGCGTCACGTCTGCGCCACCGCGCCGACACGGCGCCGCCGAGCAGCGACGCCTCGAGGTAGCGGATGACGCGGCGGACGTTGCGCGCGTCGACGTTCGCCGCGGCCTCCGGATCGATCGCCGCGAGGCGCGCGTGCAGATCCGCCCCAGCGGCCGCCTCAGCCTCGAGGCTCGCACGCAGGTCCGGATCGGTGGGGACGGCATCGAGATCCAGGCCGTCGAGGAGCGCGCGCACGTACAGTCCGGTACCACCGACGACGACCGCGAGCCGTCCACGGCGCGCGATGTCGGCGAGCGCGGCGCGCGCCTCGCGCTGATATCGCGAGACGTCGTACCGCTCGACGGCGTCGGCGACATCGATGAGATGGTGCGGTACTCGCGCGCGCTCCTGCGCGGTCGGCTTCGCGGTACCGATCGAGAGGCCGCGGTACACCTGGCGCGAATCCGCCGAGACGATCTCGCCATCGTGTGTCTCCGCGATGTCGAGCGCGAGCGCGCTCTTGCCCGACGCTGTCGGGCCGACGATCGCTACCACAGGGCCCGTCTTGGCGGGCCCTGGAGTACAGGCCGAGCCTGGCTCGGGTCTTATGACCCGCGTATCGAACGCTCCAGCGACGCGAGCGCCTCGCGCGCGTGCACGAGGGTGACCTCTTGGGGTCGGAGCTCGCCGTAGCGCACGTCCTCGAACGCGCGCACGATCGGATCGGCCTCGCGCCATACCGCAGCGTGCGCCGCCGCACGGCGCGCGTGCTCCGACGGCGTCTCGTCGCGCGCGCGCCAGCCGGGACCGTATCGCTCCGCGAGCCCGAGGAAACGCCAGTACAGAAGACGGATCGCGGCCACCGGCGTGCCATCGTCGACCGGCGGACGGCGCCGGACGCGCGCGCGCGGACGCAGTCCGCGCAGCGCATCCATCAGACTCATGCCCGCCGTGCGCTCGCGCTCGAGCGTGACCCCTTCGGGCAACTCGAGCCGGCGCTCGCGCAGCATGCGATCGAGGAGCACGAGCGCGATGAGCACGGCGATCGCCGCGACGACGAGCTCGACGAATCCGAAGAGGAACGGCCGTGTCTGCTCGATCTGGCGCAGCAGCTCCTCCTCCTGATCGGGCGGCATCGGCGTGAACACCGGCCGTGGCAGGAATGGACGGTTCGCGAGGAGCGGACGCAGCCATTCGACGAGCGCGCCCGCGAGGTATGCGAACGGCAGGATCAGCAGGTAAAGGATGCGGCCGACGATCGGGCTGATGAAATTGCCGACCGCGCCGAGCAGGTCCTGTACGCCGGGCATGAGCGCCGCGGCCACGATCGCGACGGCGCCGAGCACGACGGTCGCACTCGTCGCCGACGATGCGCGTGCGGATCCCGTCGTCCCGCGGGACAGCGCGAGCTCCTCGGTCGTGCGCGCGAGCGAGAGCGCGAGTCCGGCGGCCGCGACGACGATGAGCGCGAGCGGTGCGAACGCGCCGCGATCGACGTGGTCGGCCGGGAGCGGCAGAAGGACCGCGAGCGCGATGACGAAGCCGGCGAACGGTGCGGCGTTGCGGGCATCGGTCCACCGCGTCGCGCCGCGCGCGATGGAGAGGATGCGCCACAGGTACGCCTCGCCGAGGATGCCGAACAGCACTGCGCGCGAGAGCAGCGCGAAGCCGTCGGCGTCGCGCGTCGGCAGGATGAAACCCCATCCAACGGCGCCGGCGAGCGCGACGACGAGCACGAACGTGCTGGTGCGCTCGCTCTTGATCTCGCGCATGATCGAGACGAGGAGCAGCGCGACCCCGAAGAGCGCGAGCACCGTGGCCAGCACAGGCACCGCGCCGCGTCCGGCGGCGATCGCGTGCACGAGCGTGGCGAGCGCCGCGAAGGCCACGGCTTCGACGAAGCACCGCGACGCGACGAGGAGGACGCCGAACGCGCTAGCCCGCACGCCGGAGCTCCGCGGGATGCAGGACGTCCAGCACGATGCCCCGCGCAATGAGGTGGGTCGACATCTCCTGCGACACCGGCGAGATGCTGAGCGCGAGCACGCGGTGTCCCGCGCGTCGCAGCGCGAGCACCGCGCCGGCGAGGCCGGTCGAGATCTTCGGCGTCACCACGATGAGCGTGGCGCCCCACGGGATGCGGCCGCGCTCCGCAAGGAACACCGCCTCAGGCGAGTTCACCGCATAGGGGCCGAGGCGCGCGAGGATCTCGAGGCTGCGCTGCAGCGACCGTGGACCGCGGGCGAGGGCGGACCGCGGACGTTCATGTGTGAGGTTGTCGATGCCGTTCGTGACGAGTCCCACCTGACGGCCCGCGTCGGCGGCGTGCCGCACGAGGTCCGCTGCCGCGGAGACGACGAGCTCGACGGATTCCGGATCGGCTTGGATCCAGTACTGGTCATATGACGCGACGTTCACGAGGAAGACCGCGTCGAGGCTCGTCGCGGGCTCGTAGAGCTTCGTCTGCAGCACGCGGAGGCGAGCCGATGCCTTCCAGTGGATGTCTTTGCGCGGATCGCCGGTCTGGTGCTCGCGGACGCCGCGAAAGCGAAGCGGATCCGGCAGCAGGCCGCGACGCACCGCGGTCTCGGCGAGTGGGCGATGGCTCGAGAGGTGCCGGTCGCGGGTGGCCAGCGGCGCGGGATACGCGATGACCGGGATCTTCACGTCGATGGTCTGCTCGATGGACATGAAGCCGAGCCAGTCGCTCGCGCGGAGGCGCAACGGTCCGATCGCGTGCGCGCCGCGCTGCACCGACGCGAGGGGGAAACGCACCGACAGCCGCTCGAGGCCGCGCGGTGCGAAACCGGCGTTCACGAACCCGCGCGGCTGCCCGACGCCGACGTTCGCGGGCTCGATGCCCTCGGGCAGAAAGAGCCGCACGTCGAGCCACGGCAGCGGCACGGGCTTGCGGTTCGCGATACGCACCGTTGCGACGAGCGGCTCGCCCGCGATGAGGCGGTCCGGCGCGACTTCGACGCTCGCCTCCAGCGCGACGAGCGCAAGACGCGCCGTGAGCGTGACCAGCAGCCACACCACGAGACCGCCGGCGGCAAGGACGATGAGCGCGGGCACGCGACTGATCGCCGCGACCAATACGAATAGGAGGACGATGGGCCACTCGAACCGCCCACTGCGTGTCATGCGAGCCGGCTGATGAACGACAGGCGGGCGACGAGCGGAGCGGGGCCAGCCCTCGACGAGCGTCTGCGCCCAGCCGGCCGTGCTTTCAACGACGACATGAACGCCCCGCCGGCGTAGCCAGCTGCGAGGAGAGGGCTGGCACCGCGAAGCTGGTAGCCCGCCGAGGGCCAACACCGCCCGCGTCGCGCCGCGTCATCCCGCGCCGCGTCATCCCGCTGCGCGTGCGTCCGTTTCGGCGGGCACCGGCGTTCGAGTGAGGACTTCGCTCACGACGGCGGCGCCGGTGCGGCCGCGCATCTGCGCGTCGGCGCTCATGAAGATGCGGTGGCGCAACACTGCGGTCGCCTGCGCTTTCACATCATCGGGCAGCACATACGTGCGTCCGCGGATCGCGGCATGCGCCTGCGCTGCGCGGTAGAGCGCGAGTGCGGCGCGCGGACTCGCGCCAAGCTCGACACCATCGGCACTGCGCGTCGCGCGTGCGATGTCGCCGATGTAGCGGCGAACGGCTTCGCTCATCTTCACGGCGCGCACTTCGTCGCGGAGCGTGGTGAGCGCGCTCGCGTCGTAGATCGCTTCGAGCGTGTCGGTGCCGACCGTCGCCGGACCGTGCATACGAAGGATCTGGTCCTCCTCTTCCTGCGCGGGATAGCCGAGCTTGACGAGGAAGAGGAAACGATCGAGCTGCGCCTCGGGCAGCGGGAACGTGCCCTCGAGCTCGATGGGGTTTTGCGTCGCGATGACGCAGAACGGCTCGGGGAGCTGATGCGACGTCTCGTCGACCGTGACTTGGCGCTCCTGCATCGCTTCGAGCAGGCTCGATTGTGCGCGCGGCGTCGCGCGGTTGATCTCATCGACGAGGAGGAGGTTCGACATGATCGGTCCCGGCCGGAATTCGAAGCGCTGCGTTCGCTGGTCGTAGATCGAGACGCCGGTGATGTCAGACGGGACAAGGTCAGGCGTGCATTGGATGCGGTGGAACGTCAGCGAGAACGATCGCGCGACAGCCCGCGCGAGCGTCGTCTTCCCCACCCCGGGCACGTCGTCCAGCAGGACGTGACCCTCCACGAGCAGCGCCGCGAAGAGCTGTTCGACCGCGGGGCGCTTGCCGACGACGACGCGCGCGACCTGATCGACGAGGTTGTTCGCGGCATCCTGGACGGAAAGCGCCACGGCCTGAGCCTAGCGTTAGGCCGCTTCGAGCGACGGGACCTCACGCTCGGGCCGTGCGCCCTGTCCGCGTATCGCAGCGGCCGACGAGAGCGCGACCGCGAGGGCGATGAACGCAGCGAGGCCGTGCAGGCCGAGCGCGACCGGATCGACGATCGACAGTGCGAACGGGCTGAACGCGCGCTCGATGAAGAAGATGAGCGCCGTGGCGGTGAGGAGACGCAACGCGATGCGGCCGCCGTGGACGGCGCGCGTCGCGACGGTGAGCGCGACCACCGCGAAGAGATAGACGAGCCACCCACTGTTCTCTCCGGTCATGCCCCACTCACGCCCGCCGGGCAGGAACCCCGACAGCGCGCCGTCGGCGACGAGCACCGCCGCAAGGAAGAGGGTCGTGAGCGCGATGAGCCAGGCGTTGCGCGGCGGAAGTGCGACGTTGCGCGCCGCAGGATCTGGCTCGACCGCCGGTTTCGCCGGTGCGGCATCGAGCGAGAAGAGCGCATCCAGATCGACGGGCGTGTAGTGGCCAAGCCGCCAGACACGCAGTGCCGAGAGCAGGATGATCAGCTCCACGAGCGCGGTCGCGAGATGCACGCCGATCGACGGCAGCGACTTCGAGCCGACGGCGAAGGCGGAGAGCGGACGCTCGACGACGAAAAAGAGCGAGAGCCCCATACGTAGCGCGAGGCTGCGTTCGCTGCCGCGCGCGACGAGCACCGCGACGAACGTGTTGACCATCGCGAAGACGTACGAGATCGCCGCGAGGTCGGTGACGGGGACAGGTCCTCCGGGGTACACGCCGTCGAGGACGCCGGCCGCGACGAACAGGAGGGATGCGAAGAGCATCAGCAGGACGATCGGTCGAAGTTCGCCCGCCACTACCTCTCCCCTTCCACGGAGAGCGAATGTTAGACGCTCGTCCGCCTGCTCGGTATCCCTAGGCGGTAGCGATCTTTCGCCGCGATTCGAGCGCTTCGACGTTCTCGGGCGGGACAAACACGCCACCGAGATCCGCGCCGTGATCTCCGCGGCCATGGAAGTCCGAACCACCCGTCGGCACGAGGTCGTAACGCGCCGCAAGGCGAAGACAGAGCGCGGTCCATGCGGGTGTGTGTGAGGCGTAATAGCACTCGATGCCGCCGAGACCGGCGTCGACGAGTTGCGGCACGAGTTCCTCGAGCCGCAGCACCGTGCCCGGATGCGCGAGCACCGGCACGCCGCCGTGCGCGCGCGCGAGCTGCACCGCCTCGAGCGGCGCGAGGCCAACGCGTGACACGTACGCGGGCGATTCCTTACTGATTAGCGTGTCGAACGCAGCGTCGTACGTCGGCACGTGCCCCGCCTCGAACAGCGCTTGCGCAAGGTGAGGTCTTCCGAGGGAACCGCCCTGTGCGATCTCTTGCACGCGCTGCAAGGAGACGGTGTAGCCGAGCCGGTTCAGGTTCTCGACCATGAGCTCGATGCGCCGTCCGCGGTTCTCGCGCAGCCAGCGCATGCGCTCCTCGAACGCCGCGTCATTCGGATCGACGAAGTACGCCAGGACATGCGCGTCGCCCCAATCCGACTCGGTGTTGAGCTCCGTCGCGGGGATCACCCGGACGCCCAGCCGCTGGCCCTCGGCGACCGCCTCGGCGACGCCCGCGAGCGTGTCGTGGTCGGAGAGCGACTGGATCGTCACACCACGCGTCGCGGCGCGACGCACGAGGTCGGACGGTGAGAGCGCTCCATCGGAGCGGATCGAATGCGTGTGCA
>VBJD01000185.1 GCA_005887995.1 Chloroflexota bacterium | reverse complement strand
TCGAGGAGCAGTTCGGCCCCCTGCTGCCCGCGACGGTCAACGCCTGAGTCGTTATTCCGCTTTCGGCGTCGCCTGTGCGGTCTGCGCGGGACCGATCCAGACCGTCTGGATGTTCACGAATTCACGGATGCCGAACGCCGAGAGCTCGCGCCCGAAGCCCGAATGCTTCACGCCGCCGAACGGCAGACGCGGATCGGACGCGACCATGCCGTTGATGAAGACCTGTCCGGACTCGATCCGGCGCGCGAGACGCTCCGCGGTCGCCGTATCACGGGTCCAGAGGTTGGCGCCGAGGCCGTACTCCGTCCTGTTCGCGAGCTCGATCGCCTCATCGGCGTCACGCGCGCGGATGATCGCCGCCACCGGGCCGAACGTCTCCTCCGCGAACACCGGCATGTCCGGTGTCACGTCGGCGAGTACGGTCGGCGTGTAGAACGCGCCGCGATCACCCCAGCGCTTGCCACCGGTGAGCAGCCGCGCCCCCATCCGCACCGACTCCTTCACCTGACGCTCGAGGTTGTCGCGCAGGTCGGCGCGCGCAAGCGGACCGATCTGCGTCTTCGCGTCGAGCGGGTCGCCGATGCGTAGCGCCTCGACGCCGGCAACGAAGCGCTTCTCGAACTCGCCGCCGATCGGATCGGCGACGAGGAACCGCTTCGCGGCGATGCAGGACTGGCCGGCGTTCTGGTTGCGAGCGCGCACACCGATCGCGGCGGCGTTCGCGACGTCCGCATCGGCGAGGACGATGAAGGGATCCGAGCCGCCCAGCTCGAGCACGGCCTTCTTCAGCGCGCGCCCGGCTGCAGCTGCGATGCGCGCGCCCGTCGCCGAGCTGCCGGTGAGCGTCACCGCGCGGATGCGCTCATCGGCGATGACCGGCTCGACCTGCGCGCCGGCGAGGAGCAGCGTGCGCAACAGACCGTCGGGGAAGCCGGCATCGCGGAACGCTTCCTCGATCGCGAGCGCGCACTGCGGGACGTTCGATGCATGCTTGAGGATCGCCGCATTGCCGGCCATGAATGCCGGCGCGGCGAAGCGGATGACCTGCCAGAACGGAAAGTTCCACGGCATGACCGCGAGGACGATGCCGAGCGGCTCGTACGCGACGTAGCTCTTCTGCGCCGTCGTCTTCACGATCTCGGGGGAGAGGAACCGCTCCGCGTTCTCGGCGAAGAACTCGCAGCCCAAGGCGCACTTCTCGATCTCGGCCTTGGCCTCGGTGATCGGCTTGCCCATCTCGAGCGTCATGAGGCGCGCGTAGCGATCGCTTCGTTCGCGCAACAGCGCCGCGAGACGGTTCATCGGCACGGCACGTTCGGCGAACGAGCGCGCGCGCCACGCGACGAACGCGTCCTGCGCGCCGGCGATCGCGTCCTCGACCTGCTCTCGTGTGTGCGCGTCGAACGTGCGCAGGACCTCGTCGGTCGCTGGATTGATGCTCGCGATCTGCGACGCCGCTACTGCCATGGCCTCTTCCCTCACTTGTTCGCGAATGGATTCACTGGCTTCAGGATCTGCACCTCGACGCCACTCGCGGCCTTCTTGAAGCGCTCGCCATCGGCCTCAACGCCCACGCCGGGGTAGAAGCCGTAGTGCATCGGCACGGCGACCTTCGGCTTCATCGCCTTCACGAGCGCCGCTGCTTCGTCAACGGTCATGACGAAGCCGCCATTCCCGATCGGGACGAACGCGACGTCGGTCTTGATCTTGTCGAGCTCCGGCAGGTGGTCGGTGTCGCCCGCGTGGTAGTACGTCCGCCCCGCGAGCTGCATGACGTAGCCGACCCAGTTGTTCGCCTTGGGATGCGCCTGCAGGCGCGCGGGGTCGATGTTGTACGCGGGCACGGTCTCGAGCTTGACGCCAGCGGCGTCGAAGCGCTCGCCGGGCTTGGCGGCCTTCACGTTGCCGCTCAGCTCTTTCGCCACGTCGGCCGGCGCGACGAACTGCGTCTTCGGGCCCTTGATCCGTTTCAGATCGTCGCTCGAGTAGTGGTCGCCATGCGCATGCGTGATGAGCACGAGATCGGCCGGCGGGAGATCGCCCTTCAGATTCCATGGATCGATGTAGAGCACGAGCCTCTCGCCCTTGAAGCGGAACCCCGACTGCTGATACCAGGTGAAGTTCTCGAGCATCACGATCTCCCCTGCACCGTGTTTCGCAACACGCCGATGCCTTCGATCTCGACCTCGACGACATCGCCGATCTTCATGTACTCGGGCGGCTTGCGGGCGAACCCGACGCCCTCGGGCGTGCCGGTGATGATGATGTCACCGGGCTCGAGCTCCGTCCCCGCCGAGAACTCCCGGAGGAGCCGGGGCAGCTTGAACACCATGAACTTCGTGCTCGAGTCCTGCTTCGTCACGCCGTTCACGCGCGTCTGCAGCCTGAGCGCCGCGGGATCGAGCTCGTCGGCGCTCACGATCCACGGACCCATCGGCAGGTGGCTGTCGAAGTTCTTGCCCTTGAACCATTGCCCGCCGTGCCGTCGCTGCACGTCGCGGACCGACACGTCGTTCGCGCACGTGTACCCGAAGATGTGCTCCATCGCGCGGTCCTCCGCGATGTCGCGGCCGCCCTTGCCGATGACGACCGCGAGCTCGACCTCCCAGTCGAGCTGCTCCGAGTGCGGCGCGGGGAACCAGATCGGCGAGTCCGGCCCGGTCACCGTCGCCGGGTTCTTCGAGAAGAGCGCCGGAAACTCCGGGATCTCCTTTTGCGCGGGCGCGCCGGCCTGCGCGGGCGCGCCAGCCTGCGCGGGCGCGCGAGCATGGGCGGGCGCGCCGGCCTGCGCACGCACCGCCGCGCCCTCGGCGAAGTGCTCCGAATAGTTCCAACCGACACAGAGCACATTGCGTCTCGGTTTCGGGATCGGTGCGAGGAGCTTCACCGTCGCGAGCTTCGCGCCATCCTTCGCGCGCGCAGCGAGGTCGCGCAGCCGCGCGTGCAGACCGTCCCCGCCGGCGATCACGCCGAGCATGTCCAGCGGCGCGTCGGCGATCACGTCGTGGATGGGGACGAGCGTGCCGTCGGACGCGATGAGACCGACGCGCGGCCCCCGTCCGGCGTCGAAGGTGGTCAGCTTCACCAGCTCTCCGGGGGCGCCGGCTTCTCCTGCGGCCAGGCCGCGTACGCACGGTGGTAATAGAGGAGCGGCGTATCGCCGAGCACCTCGCCGCCTTCGACGACCGCGATGAAGATCCAGTGATCGCCTGCCTCGATCTCGCGTTCGACCAGGCACTCGGCATAGGCGACGCAGGCTGTCTCAAGGATCGGGGCACCTCGCGCGAACCTTGACGGCCGCCATGCGACGCCCTCGAATTTGTCCTCGATCTTCGACGCGAACCGTGTCGCGATCTCCTCCGCGCCGACCTTCAGGAAGTTCACGACGAATGCCTTCGCTGCGCGCAGCGGCTCGAGCGTCCGTGAGCTCCTTTCGAGCGTCACGAGCACGAGCGGTGGCTCGGCGGAGACCGCGACGAACGACTGCGTCGTCAGTCCCTTCGGTGCGCCTGCCGCGTCGACCGTCGTGACGACGGTCACGCCCGTGGGGAATGACCCTCGCAACGCGCGAAGACGGTCGCGGTCGACCGGCATGAGGCCAGGAGTGTATGTAGCAGCCTCGGTCAACGCGCGCGACCGATGCGCTCCGCATCGCGCAGCACTCGACGCGCGCGCTCGACGATCGGCGCGTCGAGCATCGCGCCGTCTAGCGCTACGGCGCCGAGGCCGCGTTTGATGCCGTCCTCGAACGCCTCGACGATCCGCTTCGCGCGGGCGATCTCGTCCGCCGATGGCGAGAAGACCTCGTGCAC
>VBJD01000127.1 GCA_005887995.1 Chloroflexota bacterium | reverse complement strand
GATACGCCAGAAATGGATGGCGATGAGGAAGCCAGTCGCGAGCGGCAATGCGACGACGTGCAGCACGTAGAAGCGAAGCAGCGCGTTCGGACCGAGCTGGTACCCGCCGAAGATGAGGAACGCGACCTCGTCACCGACCGCCGGCGTCGCGCGCGCGATCTCGTAGCCCACGGTGACCGCCCAGAGCGCGAGCTGATCCCATGGGAGCAGGTAGCCGGTGTAGGAGAGCAGGATGGTGAAGAAGAAGAGCAGGGTGCCGACGACCCAGTTGAACTCACGCGGCGGCTTGTACGAGCCGGTGTAGAAGACGCGGATCATGTGGAGGAACACGGTGATGACCATGCCGTGCGCGGCCCAGCGATGCATGTTCCGCAGCAGCTGACCGAAGACGACGACCGTCTCGAGGTCCTTGATGTCCGAGTACGCCCACTCGGTCGTGGGCCGGTAGTAGAACATCAGCAGCGTCCCCGTGAGCGTGAGCACGAGGAAGAGGAAGAACGAGAGCCCGCCCATGCACCACGTGTACGGAATGGCGAGCGCGTGGCGGCGCACCTTGACCGGATGCAGATGCAGGAACACGTTGGTGAAGACCGCGAGCGACTGGTTCTTGCGCGAGTCCGGGTAACCGTGACGGAAGAGCGACCGCCACAGTGGGCCGGTCTTGACGCGCTGCCATAGCTGCAGCGGGATGTCGAGCATCAGTGGGCCTTTTCTTTTCGCGTACTTTGGTCCGACGGCGCACCATGTTGCGTTCCAGCAAGGACTTCACTACCTGGGCCACGGTGTCCGTTGCCATTGTGTCCGTTCTTCCCGTTGCCGTTGATGCCGCCATTCGTGATCGGCTTGTACCCTGCCGCGAGCGCCGGGTCGTAGAGCGGTAGCGGCCGCGCGGCCTTCTTCGCGCCGATGGTGAGGTCGAGGTGGATCTCGTCGTCGATCGATTCCTTCGGAAGCGTCTTCCCGATCGACGGCATCACCGCTCCGTAGCGGTTCATCGTGATCGCGTCGGTCGGGCAGCGGATGATGCAGAGCGCGCAGCGGATGCAGGCGGTCTCGTCGAGGAAGAACGCGACGCCCTTGTCCCACTTCTTCGCCTCGCCCACGCCGGGGATCGCCCCGTCGTCGACGATGTCGGACATGTCGACCATGTGGATGACGTCCATCGGGCAGACGTCGACGCAGCCGCCGCAGATGATGCAGAGCTCGCCGATGATCTCGATGTTGAAGTTGCACTTGAGGCAGCGGTCGCTCTCGGCGACCGCCTGTGCCTCGGTGTAGCCCTGGTTCACTTCGAGGAAGAGGCCGCGCCGATCCTTCTTCTGCAGCTTGGGCATCTCCTGGCGCGGGATGCGGTCGTAGTCGACGGACATGTTGTGGTAGATCCGCGCGAGCTCGCCCTCGAGCGCGATCTGTCCGACGTTGTCGGGCGTGCTCGAGCGCCGCAGCGTGACGATCTCGTGGTACTCGGGCACGTTCACCGCGATGGCGATCGGATCGAGGAAGCGCGCGATCTGCTGGGCGGCGCTGCGACCGTCGGCGACCGCCTCGATGATCGTCGTCGGTCCGGTCCGGTAATCACCGGCGAAGAAGATCTTCGGCACGACGCTCTGGTACGTCTCGGCGTCGATCCCCAGGTCGCGCGCGCGCTTCACGCGGAACTCGGGAATGTCCGCGAGCCAGGTCGTGTCGGGGTTCTGGCTGAGGGCGAGGAGCACGTTGTCGCACGGGATGACGAACTCCGATCCGGGGATCGGCTCCGGGCTGCGCCGCCCTGACTTGTCGGGCTCGCCGAGCTTGTTGCGCACGAACTTCACGCCGCTCGCGTGGCCCTTCTCGTCGAGCGTGACCTCGACGGGCCCCGCGAGGTAGACGAAGTTGATGCCCTCGCGCTCGGTCTCGCCGAGCTCCTCCTCGTCGACGACCATCTCCTCGCGGCCGCGGCGGTAGACGATGAACACCTCGTCCGCGCCGAGGCGCCACGACGTCGACGCGCAGTCCATCGCCGTGTAGCCACCGCCGAGGACGATGACGCGCTTCCCCACCTCGACCGGGCGACCGCGGTACGCGCGCTCGAGGAAGACGATCCCGCCCATGACACCGGCGGCGTCGAGGTTCTTGATGTCCGGCGGGTAGTTCGGCTCGAAGCAGCCCGCGGTGATGAGCACGGCGTCGTACTCGTCGCGCAGTTGACGCAGGGTCACATCGCGCCCGACGTAGGTCGACAGACGCAGCTCGACGTTGTCGTTCACGATGCCGTTGATGTCGCGGTCGATGACCTCGCGCGGCAGGCGGAACGGCGGGACGCCGGCGAGAGCCGTGCCGCCGGCCTGGTCGAGCGCGTCCAACACCGTGACGCCGAAGCCGAGCTTCGCGAGATCGGACGCGGCAGAGAGTCCCGCGCACCCTGCGCCGACGACGGCGACGCGACCGCTCGGCTTGCCGAACACCGGCGCGGCCGGCTGGGTGTAGCCGTGGCCGTCGACGCGCACGTTTTGGTGCGTCCAGTCGGAGAGGAACTTCTTGACATAGCGGATCGAGAGCGGCTTATCGACCTCTTTGCGCCGGCACGCGGTCTCGCATGGCGCCGCGCAGACGGAGCCGCAGATCGAGGCCATCGGGTTCGGGTCGAGCGCGAGCTCCCAGGCCTTCTCGAACTCGCCGGCGGCGGCGAGGTTGAGGTAGCCGCGGCAATTGGTCCGGACCGGGCACGCTTCCTGGCAGGGGATGTTGTCCTGATACCAGGCGGGGCCGACTTCCACGACCTGGTACAGCTCTCTCATGCGGCACAGTCATGCTACCGACGCGTAGTGAGTCGTCAAACCAGCGCGACAATCATCGAACGCAAGACCCGTCTCGACGGATCGACGGAGGATTTCGTGTGCGAGGTCCTCGTCCTCGAGCCCGATCGTCACGCGGTGCTCCGCTATGTCCTCGACCGTGAGTGGGTCATCGCCGGCGGCGCGCTTGTCGTCCCGAAGGGTGCGTGGACGGTGAGTCACTACTGGACCGACCGGCCGTACAACGTCTACCACTGGGTCGTCGGCGGACGGACGCTCGCCTATTACTGCAACGTCGTCGCGAAGACGGAGATCACCTCGGAGCGCGTCGCATACGAGGATCTCACCGTCGACGTGCTCCTCTCGACCGCCGGCGCGGCCGATGTCCTCGACGAGGACGAGCTGCCCGACGACCTCGCGCCGGCGCATCGCATAGCGATCGCGAAGGCGCTCGAGGTGATCATCACGAATCCGCGCTTCCTCATGCGTGAGATCGAGCGCGACACCGCGGCGGCGCTACGCGGTGCGTGACCTCAGGCCCGAGACGCGGCGCTACATCCCTGGCATCGTCATGCGCGCGGTCGCGGTGACCGTCGTCTGGGGCGTCGCGCTGCTCGCGGGCATGCGGTCGAACGTGCAGGGCTCGCTCGAGATGGCCGCCTACGGCACGATCATCCTCTTCACGCTCGCGATCGTCGTGCAGCTCCTGGTGCTCATGCTGTTCGAACACCACTCTTGACGTGAGCGACGACCATGTGCAACTATCAGGTTGCACATGGAGATGGACGCGTTCGCCGCGCTTGGCGACCCGACACGACGCCAGCTCGTGCAGTGGCTGGCGGTCCGTCCTGCGACCGCGACCGAGCTCTCCGCGCGCCTGCCGGTGACGCGCCAGGCCGTCGTGAAGCATCTCGGGATCCTCGAGGACGCGCGGATCGTTGCGAAGCGCCGCGACGGCAGAGAGGTGCGCTATCGCATCGAGGCCGAGCGCCTCGACGCGGCGGCGAAGTGGATCGCGGCGGTGACCGCGCGGTGGGAGGCGCGGCTGTCGCGGCTCAAGAGCCATCTCGAGGGGAGTTGACATGACCGAACGCACCAAGGTCGAAGCCAAGCACAAGGAGTTCATCCGAGCGCCGCGCGAGCAGGTCTATGACGCCTTCGCGACGAGCGAGGGGCTCAACGCGTGGTGGACCGAGGGCGGCGCGGTCGACGCGCGGCCCGGCGGCACGATGGTGTTCCGCTTCGTCGACTGGGGAGCCGACAAGATCAACGCCGAGTTCAAAGGACGCGTCCTCGAGGCGCGTCGTCCCGAGCGCTTCGTCTACCAGTGGGGCATCGAGAATCCCGATGAGACGACGACGGTCGAGCTCACATTCGAGGAGAGCGAGGACGGCACGATCGTCCGCGTTCGCGAGTACGGGTTCGCGCGTATCGACCAGGCGCTCGGGAACTCGAGCGGCTGGGGTGAGGCGCTGACGCTCGTGAAGTTCTGGGTGGAGCGCGGCCTGAGCGTCCACCCGGTGCGTTAGGCGGCGGGCACCTCGCGGCGCGCGTCGGCGGCGAAGACGAAGCTCGTGAGCAATCCGACGATGCCAGCCATGGTCACGATGCCCGTGAGCTCGTGCACGGTCCACCCGCTGCCGACGCGCCAGACGACCACACCCAGGTAGATCGCGAAGTAGGCCGCCGGCAGCAAGAACGCGAACGCGCGCAGGGCGATGACGCGGTCGGGCGATGGGCGGAGGCGCGACACGAGGAAGTCGCCGACCGCGCCCGCGGCGATCGCGACGAGCGCGAAGGTCAGCTGCACCTCGAGTGACGCATGTCCGCGCATGAGGATCATCCCGACACCGTTGAGGCCGAGCATCACCGTGAGCGCTCCGGGTACGAGCACGCCGCGACGCAGTCCGACGAGGGCGCAGCCGACGATGAGCGCGCTGAAGAGGATGACGCCGAGCATGGCGCGCACGAGTGTCGCGTCGGAAGGACGGAGGCCGGCGCCGATGACACCCGAGTACGGGCCCGCATAGAGCGTGAAGAAGGTGAACGTGCCGAGCAGGAACGTGAGCGAGATCACCGCCGGGAGCTGCCGGGCGAGATCCGGTCGCCGCGCGCGCCGCGCCGCCGCGAACGGCGCGCTCACGATGAGCGCGGCGCCGGTGGCGAGGATGAGGTGGCTCGGGCTGAGGAGCGCGTCGGTGCTGAACTCGATGCCGAAGATCGAATGCCAGAGCATGTCGAAGATGCCGCCCGCGCCGAAGATGAAGACGCCCGCGACCGCGTACTCGTAACCCGCTGGGATCGCGGCGCGCCACGACGTGGCGCGCGGTCTCTTGAGCACGACCGCGCCGAGGATGACCGCGGCGCACGCGCCGAAACCCGAGTAGAACGCTGCGTGCCAGATCGTCCAGAACGAGTCCGGCAGCCCGTAGCCGTGCGCCCAGCCATCCCAGTACAGACCGGCACCAAGCCACGCCGAGGCCGCGACGATGAGCCAGTCCAGACGGATGCGTCGGGCGAGCGTGGACGAGACGCCCTCGAGGGCTGCCGGTGCGGCGGACGTCGCTTCGCTGGTCGCCATTCCGTCTATATACGCGCACTTGCCGCGCGGCGTTCCGTCTCGATCCAGGCCCGGGCCTCCGCGGGCGTGCGGAAGCGGAGCGTTCGCGCGTGGGCGACGTCGGGCGAGGCGAACAGGCGCGCGTAGTTGCGCTTGCGTCGCCAGTACGTCCGCAGCGCCCACACGAAGAGCGAATCGCGGGAGAAGAACGCGTTACGCACCGTCTCGCGGTTGCCCGTTCCCGGCCACAGCTCCTGCTTGTCGCGGAGGCGGGCGACGGTGCGTCGCCACAGGTTCGCGTAGATCACGCGCAGCGAGAAGTCGAGCCAGATGATCGTGTCGGCCCTCGCCCAAACGAGCTGCCGCGCGCCGCGTCCCCCGTAGTTGCCGTCGACGACCCACGCGTCGCCTGCGATCGCCGTACGGACTCGCGCCTGGAGCGTCTCGGCGTCCGCGAGCGTCCAGTTCGGTCCCCATGCGAGGGCATCGAGTTCGGTGTGCGGGACGCCGAGCGCCAGCGCGAGTTCGCGCGCATACGTGGTCTTCCCCGTTCCGGTGGACCCGACGATCGAGACGCGACGCGGGGGCGCTTCCACGCGCGCGACGATATCCTCGCTTCGCCTCTTGAAGCTCCACGAGTACCAGGCCAAGCAGCTACTCGCGCGCGCGGGCATCCCCATACCCGAAGGCCGCATCGCGACGACGCCGGAGGAGGCGGAGGCGGCCGCGCGCGCGCTGGATGGCACCGTCGTCGTGAAGGCGCAGGTACACGCGGGCGGCCGCGGCAAAGCCGGCGGCATCAAGGTCGCGAAGACGCCCAATGAGGCGCGCGAGCACGCGAGCGCGATCCTGCACAAGCAGATCAAAGGGCTGCGCGTTCGCAAGGTCTACGTCGAGCGGGCCGCGTCCATCGCGAAGGAGCTCTACCTCGGCATCACGCTCGACCGCGATCGCCGACGTCCGGTCGTGATGCTCTCGACGGTCGGCGGCATGGACATCGAGGAAGTCGCGGCGAGCACCCCGGAGAAGATCGCACGCGGCTGGCCCGATCCCGTCCTCGGCGTCCTCCCCTATCAGGCGCGCGCGCTCTGTTTCGACGCGGGCGTGCCCGCCGAGCAACGCAATGCGGTCGCGGACATGGCGCAGCGTCTCTACGGGGTGTACGCGAAGACCGATGCGACGCTCATCGAGATCAATCCGCTCTTCATCCAGAACGACGGCTCAGTGCTCGCGGGCGACGCGAAGCTCGACATCGACGACAACGCGCTCTTCCGCCAGACCGAGCTCCGTGACTGGAAGGAGGTGAGCCCGAACGAGGAGGTCGAGGAGCGAGCGCGCGCGCTCGGCTTCGCCTACGTCCAGCTCGACGGCGACGTTGGGATCATCGGGAACGGCGCGGGCCTCGTGATGGGCACACTCGACGCGGTGAAGAACGTCGGCGGGCACGCCGCGAACTTCCTCGACGTTGGCGGCGGCGCGAAGGAGGCGGTGGTGAAGGCCGCGCTCGAGATCGTGCTCGCCAATAAGAAGGTGTAGAGCGTCCTCATCAACATCTTCGGAGGCATCACCCGCGGCGACGAGGTCGCGAAGGGGATCCTCTCGGTCATCGCGCAGCACCCGCCCGCCGTGCCCCTGGTCATTCGTCTCTCGGGGACCGAGGCCGAGGCCGGGCGCAAGCTGCTCGTCGGCGCGCCGCTCGAGTCACGTACGACGATGGACGAGGCGGCGAAGGAGGCCGTGCGCCTCGCGGCGGGCGGGAAGGCGCACTTCAACACGTGAGCGTGCTCGTTGGACGGGACACGCGGGTCGTCGTTCAGGGTCTGGGGCGCGAGGGCACCTTCCACGCCGGGCGCATGAGGGAGTACGGCACGAAAGTCGTCGCCGGAACGAAACCCGGTGCGGGCGGGACGAAGGTCGACGGCATCCCGCTGTTCGACACGGTCGCGCAGGCGGTCGACGAGACGGGCGCGAACGCGTCGATCATCTTCGTCCCCGCACCCGGCGCGATGGACGCGATGCTCGAGGCGATCGACAACGAGCTCTCGGTGGTCGTCTGCATCACCGAGGGAACGCCGGTGCAGGACATGACGAAGGTCGCGAGCCTACTCGAGCGATCCGCGACGACGCTCATCGGCCCGAACTGCCCCGGCCTGATCACACCGGGCGAGTGCAAGATCGGGATCATGCCCGCGGAGAACTTCTCACCGGGCCCCGTCGGATTCGTCTCGCGGTCGGGCACCCTCACGTATGAGATCGCGGACGCGCTCTCGCGCGCCGGACTCGGTCAGACCACGTGCCTCGGCATCGGCGGCGATCCGGTCATCGGGCTGCCGACGCCGGAGGCGGTGCGGCTGTTCAACGAGGATCCCGCGACTGAGGTCATCGTCATAGTCGGCGAGATCGGCGGCAGCGCCGAGGAGCACGCCGCGGAGTACATGCGCGCACACGGGAAGAAGCCCGCGGTCGCGTTCATCGCCGGACGGAGCGCGCCGCCCGGAAAGCGGATGGGCCACGCCGGCGCGATCGTGTCGGGCAATCAGGGCACGGCGGAGTCGAAGGTCAAGGCATTCGAGGACGCGGGAGTTCCAGTCGCGAACGCACCGAGCGAGATCCCGGGCCTGGTGAAGGCCGCGCTGCGGCGCGGCTAAGCGTCCCCGCGCGGATCGTCCGCTGTGGCCATCGGCCACTCCGGCTGCTCGCGGACCGGCGAGAGCTCGATGTGGATGACTTCGCCCGGCGCCCGGAACGACGAGCGCAGGTGGGAGTTGTCGCAAAACGGCTTGTTCTGCGAGAGCCCGCAGCGGCACAGCGATGCGCGCGGCAACGTCTCGACGGATCCATCCTCGTGCCGCACCTCGATGTGGCCCCGAACCAGCAGCGGCCCGTTGCGGATCGGCGTGATGCGCGGTGGCTCGGGCGTCTGCTCCTCGAGCCCGCCGTCGAGGCGGCGGTACTGGAGCGCACCGCTTGGGCAGCGCTCGATGACGCGCGCGAGCTCATCGGCGTCCGCGGCGTCGGGCATGATCCACGGACGGCGACGTAACTGGAAGACCTGTGGCGAGCGCCGCAGGCATTCACCGATGTGGGTACAGACCGCGACGTCGAACGAAACCTCGATGTCCTTACCGCGATAGGTCTTGCGCACTAGGTGCGCGGCGCGGGCCGCTGCTGCGGGAGGAGCCACGGGAGCGCTTCGGCCATGGGCTCAGCGAGCGCGGCGTACTCGCGCTCGCCGATCGCGTGCTTCGCGAAGAGCCCGAGGGCTGCGCCGAACGCGGCGCGCTCGGCCTTGTGCCCGGTCTCGCCGTGCGAGGCCTTCCACGCGACGAGCGCGCCCTTCGCCTCGGTGAGCCCGAAGACGCGGCGGCGGTACTCGTCCCAGGCCTCGCCGAGATCGGTGCGCTCGATCGCCGCGAGCGCCGCCTTCTCGGCGCGGTGGTATGGCTCGAGGCCGCGCGACTCGTGACGGTCCCAGCCCCACGCCGCGCGTTCGATGCCCGTCTTGTCCAGCACGCGTAGGTCCGCAGCGAGACGCTCGAGATCCTGTGGGCTTGGATGTTTGGCCGTAGGCCGATGGTAGGCCTCGTGCGACCTCGCGCGGCTCGACGGACTGTGACGCTCTAGGCACGTGCGCGCGCGGGAACGAGGAGCGCGAGCAGCACCGTACCGAGGAGGGCGAGCGCGGCCGCCGTCGCGAACGTCGTCTGAGAACCGAAGCGATCCCACAGCGCGCCGGCCATCGTGCCCGCGGCGAGCGCGGCGAGACCGACAACGCTGCTGTACAAGCCGACGCTCGAGGCGCGTACCTCGGCTGGCGCGAGGTCCACGGCGAGGGCCTTGCCGACCGCGCGGACCGCGCCGCGGTGCACGCCGTAGAGCGCGAACAGCACGGCGACGACGAGCCCGCTCGTCGCGAGGGCGAGACCGCCGAACGCGGCCGCGAAGATCGCGAGGGTCGCGACCATGACGCGCTTGCGTCCCCAGACGTCGGAGAGCTGACCCGCGGGGTACGACGCGATCGCAGCGACGAAGTTGTACGCCGCGTACACGAGGATCGTGGCCTCGGCGGGCAAGCCGACTTCCGCCGCTTTCAGGATGACGAATGCACTCGAGGCGTTGCCGAGGCCGAAGACTCCGATCGCGGCGAGGTACCGCCAGTACGCGGATGGGAACGCGCGGAGCTCGAATCGTGGCCGCGGCGCGCTGGCCGTCGCACGGCGCTCCGGGACGGCACTGATGAGCGCGACAGCGAGGAGCCCTGGGATGAACGCGATCAGGAAGATCGCGCGCAGCGGGAGGTGCACGAGATAGAGGAGCGCCACGGCGACGAGGGGACCGACGACCGCGCCCATGTTGTCGCCGATGCCCTCGAGACCGAACGCCGCGCCTCGCCGCTCGCGCGGCGCCGCGCCCGCGATGAGCGCGTCACGCGGCGCGGAGCGGATGCCCGTGCCCAGGCGGTCCGCGAATCGAGACGCGAGGACGCTCGGCCATGCCGTCGCGAGGCCGATCGTCGGCTTTGCGAGCGCGGCAAGCGCGTAGCCGACGACCGCGACGGGCTTGTTGCGGCCGAGGCGGTCCGCGAGCCATCCGGACCCACCTTGCACGATGTTTTGCGTCGCCTCGGCGACCCCTTCGACGACGCCGACGACCGTTCGTGGCGCGCCGAGTTCCTGCGTGAGGAACAGCGGCAGGACCGGATAGAGCATCTCGGTCGAGACGTCGGCGCTGAAGCTCGTGACCGCAAGGAGGTAGACCGCGCGGGGCAGGCCGCGGAGCACGCTGCGACTGTATGGCTATGGACGTCGCGGCATTCGGCTAACCTCGAAAGCCCGCGTCATTCCCATGGAGGTCTCACGCTGGCTCATACGGTCGTCATCGGCGGCGGCATCTGCGGACTCGCCGCCGGCCTCACGCTCGCGGAACGCGGTCAACAGGTCACTGTGCTCGAGGCGCAGGACTTCCTCGGCGGGCTCGCGACGACGCTGCGCGGCGCGACGGGCGCGGGCTACGATTTCGGGCCCCACGCGTACCACGCGCGCAATCAGCGCGTGCTCGACATGTTCAAGGAGATCGCGAGCGACGGCTTTCCGGCGCGCGCGAAGAACGTGCGCATCAAGTTCCGCGGCAAGTACTACAAGTACCCGCTCGAGGCGCTCGATATCGCGAAGAGCATGTCGCCGTTCCTCGCGGCGCGCGCGTTCTTCGATTACTCGCTGGAATCGCTGCGCCGGAAGCTGCGGCCCCGTCCGCTCGTGTCGGCGGAGGACTGGGTCGTCCAGGCGATGGGCCGGACGCTCTACGGGCTCTTCTTCGGCCCGTACACAACGAAGGTGTGGGGCATCCCGCCGAGCCAGCTCGCCGCATCGTTCGCGCAGCACCGCATCCCGCACATCTCCCTCGCGAAGGTCGTCCTCTCCTCGCTACGCACGGGACGCGCGAAGATCACCGGTAGCGAGCACCGCTACGCGCCCCTCGTCATCGAGCTCTTCTATCCACCGAAAGGCGCGGGGCTCATCAGCGAGCGGATGGCCGAGCGGATCCGGCGGGCCGATCCGCGCAACGAGACGCGCACGAACACGCTCGTCACGCGTGTCGAAGCGAGCGGCGATCGGGTCACCGCCGTCTGGGTCCGGCGCGTCCCCTCGACGAGGAAGGCCGGGCAGCTCGCGCAGCTCGCGACCGGCCGGGAGAACGACGGCAACCCCTATCACGGCGTCGATGCACCCGAGGAACGCATCGCGTGCGACAGCATCGTGAACACGGCGCCGCTGCCGGCCCTCGTCGACCTGCTCGGCGATGCGGCCTCGGCTGAGGCGAAGGCGGCGGCGCGCCATCTGCGCTTCCGCGCGATCACCATCGTCGGGCTGCGCATCAAGCGTCCGAAGGCGCTGCCCGCGCAGTCGATCTACTTCACGAACAAGACCTTCAACCGCCTCTCCGAGACCCGGAACTACGGCGGCTCCGAGGTCTGCGCGCCCGACGAGACCATCCTCCTCTGCGATATCACCTGCGATGTGGGCGACGAGATCTGGACGTCGTCGGCTGAGGCGCTGGGCCGCCGCTGCGCGAAGGAGCTCGCGGACGAGGGCTTCATAAAGGAGAGCGAGCTCGCCGAGAGCGTCGTGCTGCGCGCGACCTTCGGCTACCCGGTGTACCTCGTCGGCTACGAGAGGGCCATCGACACGCTCATGAGCGAGCTCATGCGCTTCGACAACCTCGTCACCGGCGGACGGCAGGGCCTCTACAAGTACGTCGACATGGACATCGCGTCGGAGATGGGGATCTCGATGGGCGAGTTCCTTCTTTCGGGAAAGACGAAGAAAGACGTCATCGGCGGCGTACCCTACGAGGATCGGACGTTCGCTTAGCGACCCACCGGGCACCCGCCGTCACGTTCGCCTAGCGGGCTCGTTCACCCGCTCGATGCGGCGCGTCGCGTCTTTCGGTTTCTCACTGCTGATCTCCCTCATTTGGCTCATTCCCGCGGCGACGCCCGAGCAGCATCTCGCGCTTGCCCAGACCCCGGCTGCGGGCGTCCCGCTCGTCGGCTCCTTCAAGGGGACCGGCACGCAGATCGTCACCATCTCCGACCCGACGGACTCGCTCGGCCTGCGGATCCAGCTCCTCGACCGCGAGACGACCACCCCGGCCCCCGCGGGCACGTCGCCGCTGCCGACGCCCGAGAAATTCATCCCGAGCGATTGGTACTCCGCGCCGGCGAACAGCTTCGACCTCGGCAAGATGCGCTGGGCGGCCGCCGACGCGAACTTCGACGGAAAGACGGACCTCATCGCGCTGTACGACGACGGGGGCACGAGCGTTCGCCTCCTCGTGTGGCTCTCGACGGGGACGGGCTTCAACTTCACCGGCGCGCAGGGCTGGTGGCGGAGCGACGGCTACGCCTGGTCGCGCGTGAAGGCGATCATCGCCGGCAACTTCTCCGCCGTCGGCCACAACGGGCTCCTCTTCATCTACCAGTACGACAACTTCGACATGCACATCCACTACCTCGAGTCGGACGGCAAGCAGTTCATCTACACGGGCAACCAGGGCGTGTACGTCTCGGGACCGGGTCAGTACGACACGGCGCGCGCCCGTTTCGTCGTCGGACGCTTCACGCGCACGACCGGACCTGATCAGCTCGCGTCGGTCTACCAGTACCCGAATTTCCAGATCCGTATCCACGTCTTCGATCCCACGCCACAGGGCCTGCAGCCGGTGAACGGCTGGGGCGGCGTCTTCGCGTCCGCGGAGAACACCTACGACATCACGAAGGCGAAGTTCGCCGCGGCGGACGTCGATGGTGACGGGAAGACGGACCTGCTCGGCTTCTACTGGTACGGCGACGGCTCGGTGCGGGTGCACAAGTTCGGCGGCGCGCAGAATCTCGCGCTGCTCGACACGAGCGGTATCGCGTACTTCGCGCCGTTCTCGATGCCCTGGCTTGAGACGCGCGTGGTGGCCGGCGACTTCAACGCCGATGGCAAGGGCGACCTCGCGCTGCTCACATCACTTATCGACGGGTCATCACATGTCGGGGTGCTGCGCGGCGGCGGGACGGCGATGACCTGGTCGAGCGACGCCTTCGTGAGCGCCGCCGGGCTCAACAACCGCTGCACGAACTGCTGGCCTCTCTCCGGTCAGCCGCTCGTCGTCGGCGATCTCGTGAACCGCCGGACGCTCGCGGTGAAGATCGACAACTCCCCCGACGCGCGGCCGCACTACGGCATCAGCCAGGCGGACATGGTGCTCGAGCTGCTCGTCGAGGGCTTCGTGACGCGGCTCGCCGGGTACTTCCACTCCCAAGATCCCGGCACCGTGGGGGCGGTGCGCAGCGTGCGTTACTCGGATCGCTACACGACCCCGATGGTCCGCGGTGTCCTCGTCGCCTCGGGTGCGTCGCAGTCGACGAGCGATCTCATCAACCGCGACGTGGCGAACAACAACTACGTCATCGTCTCGCCGCAGTTCGGCGAGGGCGCCTCGTTCTTCCGCGCGAGCTACGACGGCAAGGTCGTGCCGCACAACCTCTTCTCCTCGGGCTCGGCGATCCGCCAGGGGGCGAACAACGAGGGCGGCGGCGCGCCGGTGACCGTCCCCGCCTGGGACTTTCTGACGAGCGCGGTGCACTCGCCGAGCGCGGGCGGGTTCTTCGGCAGCGTGCCTGCGACGTTCATCGAGATCCCCTACCGCTCGAACGCGACGGTGCGTTACCAGTACGACGCGGCAGCGAACACCTACGCGCGCTACCAGAGCAACGGCTTCTCATTCGTGCGCGAGGTCGACGCGGCCACTAACGTCGCGATCAACGCGCGGAACGTCGTCGTGATCAACACCGACGTCATCACGACGACCGTGCAGGAGGACGCCGGCGGCGCCTTCAGCCTCGACATGCGCCTCACCGGGACCGGTCCCGCGACGATGTTCCGCGACGGACGACGTCAGGACGGGACGTGGTACCGCGGCACGTGGTTCGACCCGTTCACCTTCATCTCGCAGAACGGTGAGCGGATGCTCCTCTCGCCAGGCCAGACCTGGATCCACATCGTGCCGATCGACTGGAGCATCCCGAGCAGCTAGCACCCACGCGCTGTCGAACCCCTTGGGCGCGCGCCGTGTTCTAGTGATGTAGATGCGCTGGTTCCTTGCCGTCTGTGTGCTCGCGTCGTGCACCTCGGGACCCGACATAGTCACACCTACGCCGACGGCAGCGCCATCTGTGTCACCGACGAGTCCTCAGACGACGCTTGTGACCCCGCCTCAGCCATGCGCGCCGCCTTTGCGGCCGATGATGCCGTTGAAGGCAGAGTTGGAGCTCCTCCCGCATCAAGTCGGGACCCTCCTCGTGTTCGGCCTCGACGGATCTTTCGTGGCGAGCGCGTACACGTACCCCCTCGGTGCGTCGCGCCAATGGTTCGCGCTCGATGCGGCGGGCAATATGACGAACCGGTTCGCGTGGCCTATTAGCAGTGCGCCGATCCAGTCTTCGGATGGGATGCAGGTCATCTACGCCGCGACCGACCCGCAGACAGGCCACCGCGCTCTCTTCGTGCGGGACCTGAACGGTGCGCCGCGCCTCATCAGCGTCGGCGATCTCGTCCCCACGCGCTGGGTCGACGCGTTTCGTGTGCTGGTT
>VBJD01000126.1 GCA_005887995.1 Chloroflexota bacterium | reverse complement strand
CGACCCTCGACGGGGTAGTCCTCACAAAACCTACGCAGCCGCTCGGTCCCACCGCCGCTCGCAACGGCCGTCGGCGGGGCGTAGACGTGCGTCCCGTTCCGCGCGACCTTCACGAGGCCGAGCTCGACGATGTCGCGCGAGATGGTCGCCTGCGTCGCGTCGAACCCCGCGCCCTTGAGCGCGCGAACGAGATCCTGCTGCGTGCCGAGCTTCTGCTGCGCGACGACGCGGAGCAGCGCCTGCTGGCGGTGGTGTTTGCGCGCGAGCTCCTTCACGCCGCTACCTCGAACACCGTGCCCACGCGCTCGCCCGCGAGAAGTCGCTCGATCGCGTCGCCGGAGCGCGCATCGACGATCGCCGAGCGGCAGCCCGCGCCCGCCGCCACGAGGCAGGCCTCGACCTTCGGCAGCATCCCGCCTTCGATCGTGCCGTCGTCGACGAGCTCCTTCGCGCGCTCGCGATCGAGCCGCGCGAGAACGCGGCCCTCCTTCGATCGGACGCCGGGGACGTCGGTCACGAACACGAGCAGTCGTGCGCCGAGGCTCGCTGCGATCGCGCCCGCAGCGCTGTCGGCGTTGACGTTGAGCACCTCGTACTTCTCGCCCGCCGGCTCCTCGAGCGCCGCGGGCGCGATGACCGGCACGCGGCCCTCGCCGATCAGCTCCTCGAGGAGCGCACTGTCGACGCGGCGGATCGACCCGACGTATCCGAGCGACGAATCCTCCCGCTGCGCTCGCAGGATGCCGCCGTCGATGCCGGTGAGGCCGACCGCCGGCACGCCGCGCTCGAGAAGGGCCGCGACGATGCGCGCGTTCGCGAGCCCGCCCAGGACGGCGAGCGCGAGATCGCGGGTGGGCTCGTCGGTGACGCGCAGGCCGCGGACGAACCGCGTCTCCATGCCGAGGCGCTCGGCCCATTCGCCGACGAGCGGCCCACCGCCGTGGACGACGACGAGGCTGTGGCCGCCGTCGTTCAGCGCCGCGATCGAGTCCAGCGCCGCCGCGTCCTCGCCCGCGACGGAGCCGCCGATCTTCATCACGATGACGTCGCTCTCGCTCACGTCGTGTAGTCGGCGTTGATCCGCACGTACTCGGCAGAGAGGTCAGTCCCCCACGCGGTCGCGGCGCCGTCGCCGAGCCCGAGCGAGAGCTCGATCGCGATCTCCTTCTCCGAGAACGCCGCGCGGAGCGCGTCGGGATTGAAGAGCGCGGGTGCGCCGCGCGTGAACACGTCGACCGCGCCGATGCGGATGCTCGCCTTGCGGTCGTCGACCTTCGCGCCCGACCGGCCGGCCGCGGCGATGATGCGACCCCAGTTCGGGTCGGCGCCGTGGATCGCGGTCTTCACGAGGTTCGATGTGGTGATGGTCCGCGCGGCTTTCCGCGCGTCGTCGTCGCTCGCGGCACCTGTCACCCGAACCTCGAAGACCTTCGTGACGCCTTCGCCATCCGCAACGATCTCGCGCGCGAGCAGTTCGCAGACCCGCGTGATGAGCGACTCCGCATCGCGCACGGTCTCCGCGGTCGCGGGCATGCCGGACGCGCCGTTGGCAAGGACGAGCAGCGTGTCGTTCGTGCTCGTGTCGCCGTCCACGCTGATCGCGTTGAACGACCGGTCCGCGGCGCGTCGCGTGATCTGCCGCAGCTCCGCGACGGGCACCTCGGCATCGGTGACGACGAAGCACAGGAGGGTCGCCATGTTCGGATGGATCATCCCGGCACCTTTGGCCGTCCCGATCGCGCGGATCGTGCCACTGTCGCGGCTGGTGTGCGCGGCCACGATCTGCTTCGGCTTTGTGTCGGTCGTCATGATCGCGCGCGAAAAGTCAGGGAAGCCGGTCTCCGTTGGTCTGATCGCCGCGATCGCGGGCACGATGCGATCCATCGGCAGCTGCCAGCCGATGACGCCGGTGCTCGCGACGCCGATCTCGTACGGCGAGCAGCCCACGGCGTTCGCTGCGGCGACAGCCATGGCGACCGCGTTCCGGTCGCCCTGATCGCCGGTGCACGCGTTCGCGATCCCCGAGTTCGCGACGATCGCCCTGAGTGTTCCGCTCTCGATGTGTTTGCGGGTGAGCACGCACGGCGCCGCGATGACCTGATTCGTCGTGAACACTCCCGCGGCTGCGCAGGGCCTGTCGGAGACGATGAGCCCGACGTCGAACCGGTCGGCGACGCCGGTCTTCACGCCCGCTCTCGCCGCGCCGGCCCGGAATCCGCGCGGCGCGATGATCTTCTCTGCCTCGGCGGGTGTCGAGCTCACGGCCACAGCGGCAGCGACTCCAGTCCGAGCGTCTCTGGGAAACCGCGCATCGCGTTCAGGTTCTGGACCGCGGACCCAGCCGCGCCCTTCACAAGGTTGTCGAGGACGCCGAACACGACGAGTCGGCGGTTTGCCTCATCGACGATCGGATGAACGAGGCACCAGTTACTTCCGAGCGTCGCTTTGGTCGCGGGATATGAAGTGGTGATCCGGACGAATGGCTCCTCGGCATACGCCGCGCGGTATGCGTCGTTCACCTGCGCCGCGCCCACGCCGGCCCGCAACGAGGCGTAGCAGGTCGCGATGAGGCCTCGCGTCATCGGGACGAGGTGTGGCGTGAATGTGATACGGACGTGTCCGCCCCCCGCGATCGCTTCGGCCTCTTGCTGGATCTCGGGCGTATGACGGTGGCTCGGCACGCCGTACGGCCGAACGCTCTCGTCGATCGTCCCGTACAGAAAGGCCTCGTCGACGTTGTGGCCCGCGCCTGAGACTCCCGACTTGGCGTCGATGATGAGATCGGCCTCGATGAGGCCGGCCTTGAGCGCCGGCGCGAGCGCGAGCAGCGTCGCCGTCGGGTAGCAGCCGGGGTTCGCGACGACGCGTGCGTTGCGGAGCTTCGGCCGCGTGAGCTCCGTCAGTCCGTAGACGGCTTCGCGAAGGAGCTCGGGTGACGGGTGGGCGTACTTGTACCAACGCTCGTACGCCTTCGGATCGCGCAGACGGAAGTCGGAGCCGATGTCGATGACCGCGCGGCCCTCGGCGATCCACGCTGGGGCTTGCTTCGCGGCTTCGCCCGCCGGGAGCGCGGTGAAGACGACCTCGGCGTCACCGACGTCGTTCCCGATCCGCAGCGCGTCGGGCGCACCATGAAGGTGCGGCTGTACATCGCGCAGCGGCTCGCCCTGATGCGAGCGCGCGACCGCAGCGACGAGGCGCACCTCGGGATGGCGCAGCAGGATGCGCGCGAGCTCTCCCCCCGCGTACCCGGTGACCCCGACGATCGCGACCCTGACGGGCATCGAACGATTATGCGCTCAGCCGCATATTTATGCAAGCACGCCAGTGCCTCACACCTTCACGACGAACAAACCCACCATGTTTCCATCCGGGTCTAGCGTGAGGAGCAGGTCTCTCTGACCACCGTCGAACGGTCCCCAGAACCGCACGCCTCGTCCGGCGAGCTGCGCCGCGACCTCGGACAGGGGGCGAGCCGACTCGAACCACATGAGAATCCCGCGCGGCGACGGCGTGAAGTCGGGCCCTGGCTTGTCCTCCGGGACGTGGATCGCCAGCTCAAGTCCGCCGAGCGAATACCAGACGTGATGGCCGGCTTCGCGTCGCGTCGGTGAGAGACCGACGACGTCCGAGTAGAACTCAGACATGACGTCGAGGCGTTCGCTGACGAGGAACCACGGGCCGAGGCGCACGGCTGGCCTACGGGAAGATGCCGCGCCTCTCGATCGCGCGGGCAACGCGATCGACGGCGACGATGAACGCGGCCTCACGCAACGTGCAGTCGTACGTCTTGGAGGTCGATAGGACGAGCTCCATCGCGCGTCGCATGTAGATCTCCAGTCGCTTCTCGACCTCGTCGAGCTCCCAATAGAAGCCGGCGCGACTCTGCACCCACTCGAAGTACGACACGACGACACCGCCCGCGTTCGCGAGCACGTCGGGCACGATGGTCACCCCCCGGTCCGCGAGCATGCGGTCCGCGTCGGCGGTCACGGGACCGTTCGCGCCCTCGACGACGAGCTTCGCCCGGACGCTGCCGGCGTTCGCCGGAGTGATGACGCCTTCGAGTGCCGCGGGCACGAGGACGTCGACGTCCATCGCGAGCAGCTCGTCGTTGCTGATCTTCGAGAGGCCGGAGAAGCCTTCGAGCAGCCGCTGCTTGCTGCTCTGGACATGCGCGATCGCCTTGGGGACATCGATGCCGCTCGCCGACGTGTAGCCGCCGCTCACGTCCGAGATCGCGACGATCCTGCACCCCGCTTCGGCGAGAGCCTTCGCGGTGATGCTGCCGACGTTGCCGAAGCCCTGCACCGCGACGCGCGTGTTCTCCGGCGCGCGGCCAGCGCGCTTCATCGCCTCGAGCGTCACGAATGCAACGCCGCGGCCGGTCGCCTCAGTCCGCCCGCGCGAACCACCGAGCTCGACGGGCTTCCCCGTGACGACCGCGGGCGAATGCCGCCCGGTCATCATCGTCACCGTGTCGACGATCCAGGCCATCGTCGAGTCGTCGGTGTTCACATCCGGCGCGGGGATGTCCTGCTCGGGCCCGATGATCGGCAGGATCGCGGCGGTGTAGCGCTTCGTCAGGCGCTCGATCTGGCGCCGCGTGAGCTTTCGCGGATCAACGGCGACGCCACCCTTCGCGCCACCGAGCGGCAGGTCGGTGACCGCGCACTTCCAGGTCATAAGCATCGCGAGGCCCTCGACCTCGGCGAGGCTCACGCTCGGATGGAAACGGATGCCACCCTTACCCGGGCCGCGCCCGGTGGAGTGCTGCACACGGTACCCCGTGAAGACCTCAAGGTGACCCTCCTCCATCACGACCGGCACCGACACGATGAGCGTGCGCTCCGGCGTGCTCAGGAACTGGTGCATCCCCGGGTCGAGATTGAGCGCCTTCGCGGCGCTGTCGAGCTGACGCAGCGCGGAGTCGCGCAGCTCCTCGCCGGCGTGCTTCGCCGCCGGCATCGCGAGGGTCATGCGAACTTCTTCTCGCACATGGTCACAAGGGCTGAAAGACTAGCGTGGGCGAGACTTAGCGGAGTGAGCGAAGCCGAGGACATCCAATTCATGCGGCGCGCGCTGCGCCTCGCGGCGCGGGCGGCCGGGCGCACGAGCCCAAATCCCGTGGTCGGCTCGGTGGTCGTGCGCGACGGCGAGATCGTCGGCGACGGGTTCCATCGCGCGGCCGGCGAGCCGCACGCGGAGGTCGTCGCCCTCCGCAAGGCGCGGGACCGCGCTCGCGGCGCGACGCTGTACACCACGTTGGAGCCCTGCGCGCACACGGGACGCACACCACCATGCGTCGACGCGATCCACGAGGCGGGCGTCGAGCGCGTCGTCGCCGCGATGCGCGACCCCGACCCGCGCACCGACGGCAAGGGCTTCCGCCTCCTTCGCGCGGCGAACATCACCGTGACGCAGGGAGTGCTCGAGCAGGCAGCGCGCAAACTCAACGAGGGGTTCATCTCGCGGATCACGAAGGGCAGGCCGTTCGTGGTCGTGAAGCTCGCGACGACGCTCGACGGCCGCGTCGCGGTGAAAGGACGTCGCTATCTCTCGAGCAAGCCCGCGCTCAAGGAGGTGCATCGCCTGCGCGATCGCTCCGACGCCGTGCTCGTGGGCATCGGCACAGTGCTCGCGGACGATCCTGCGCTCACGGTCCGCGAGGTGAAGGGTCGAGATCCGCTGCGCGTGATCGTCGACACCGACGCGCGAACGCCGCCGACGGCGAAGGTCGTGCGCGCGAAGGATCCGCAGCGCACGGTCATCTTCGTCGCACGCGACGCCGACGCGCGACGCGTGAAGCGGCTGCGCGACGCGGGCGTGCTCGTCACGTCGCTGCCTCGTGGCGAAAACGGGCTCGACCTTGCCGCGGTGCTGCGCTGGCTCGCCGAGCAGGGCGTCAACACCGTGCTCTCAGAGGCGGGACCGACGATCGCCAGCACGCTCGTGTCGTCGGGTCTGGCCGACCGGCTGCTCCTTCTCACCGCTCCCATCGCGGGCGGCGGTGGACCGAGCGCGTTCAACGGACTCGACCGCGTCATCGACCTGAAGTCGCTGCGCGTGCGCAAGCTCGGCGACGACGTCGCGATGGAAGCCGAGTTGTAGGTGTTCACCGGGATCGTCGAAGAGATCGGGACCGTGCGGCACATAGAAGCGACGCGCTCGGGCACGCGCATCGAGGTGGCGGCGAACCACGCGATCGAGGGTCTCGAGGTGGATCACAGCATCTCGGTCGCGGGCGTCTGCCTCACCGTCGTCGAGCGCGACGATCGCTCGTTCGCGTCCGATGTCGTACCGGAGACGCTCGCCCGCTCGACGCTCGGGACGCTCACGCGTGGATCGCGTGTGAACCTCGAGCGTGCCGCGACGCCGAACACGGCCCTGGGAGGGCACTTCGTGCAGGGCCACGTAGACGCGCAGACGAAGCTGCTCTCGCGCGAGGCGGAAGGTGACGGCGGACGCCTCCGCTTCGCGCTGCCGAAGGGCCTCGAGCGCTACGTCGTCATGAAAGGCTTCGTCACCGTCGATGGCGTGAGCCTGACGATCGCGCGCCTCGGGAAGACGTTCTTCGAGATCGCGCTCATCCCTCACACCGCCGAGCGGACCACGCTCGGCGCGCTGCGGCCAGGAGATGCGGTGAACGTCGAGGTCGACATCATCGCCAAATACGTGGAGCGCATCACCAAAAAGCGATAGCGGCTGACCTAGACTTGAGTGAGATGGCAACCCAGAAGCGCCGCCGCGTGACCCCGCTGCCACGTGTCGTATCGCCCGAACCACCGTTCACGACGATCGACGAGGCGGTCGACGAGATCCGCCGTGGGCGAATGGTCATCGTCGTCGACGACGAGGATCGCGAGAATGAGGGCGACCTCACGATGGCGGCGGAGACCGTGACGCCTGAAGCCGTCGCCTTCATCCGCAAGTACGCGAGCGGCGTCATCTGCGTCCCGATGACGAGCGAGCGCCTCGACAAGATGCAGTTACCGCAGATGGTCGAGCGGAACGAGGCGCGCCTCGGGACGGCGTTCACCGTGTCCGTCGACGCGCGCGAGGGCACCACGACCGGCATCAGCGCCGCCGATCGCGCGCGCACGATACGCGTGCTCGCCGATACGAAGAGCACGCCGATGGATCTCGTCAAGCCCGGTCACATCTTCCCCTTGCGCGCACGCGAGGGTGGCGTGCTCGTGCGCGCCGGACAGACCGAGGCAGCGGTGGATCTGTGTCGACTCGCTGGGCTTCAGCCCGTCGGCGTGATCTGCGAGATCACGAACCCGGACGGATCGATGGCGCGCCTGCCCGAGCTGAAGCGCTTCGCGCGGCGGCACGGCCTGAAGATCATCACCGTGAAGGAGCTCATCGCGCACCGCATGGCCCGCGAGCACCTCGTCGAGCGCATCGCGACCGCGAAGCTTCCGACCGAGTTCGGGGAGTTCACGGTCTACGGCTATCGCGCGAAGTTCGCGAACACCGAGGCCGAACACGTCGCCCTGGTGATGGGCGACCTCTCGACGGCCGAACCGGTCCTCGTGCGCGTCGAGTCGGAGTGCCTCACCGGCCACGCATTCCTGTCGCTCCGCTGCGACTGCGCTGATCAGCTCCGCGCCTCGCTCTCAGCGATCGCGAAGGAGGGCCGCGGCGTCTTCCTCTACCTGCGCCAGGAGGGCCGCGGGATCGGACTCATGAACAAGCTGCGCGCCTATGCGCTTCAGGATCAGGGGCTCGACACCGTCGAGGCGAACGAGTCGCTCGGCTTCAAGGCCGACCACCGCGAATACGGCATCGGCGTGCAGATCCTCATGGATCTCGGAGTGCGTCGCGCGCGCATCATGACGAACAACCCGCAGAAGGCGTCGGTGTCGCTCTATGGCTTCGAGGTGGTGGAGCGCGTTCCCATCGAGGTGCCGGCTCGGCCGCAGAACCGCGCGTACCTTCAGACGAAGCGCGCGAAGCTAGGACACCTGCTCAGCGCGATCGATCAGAGCTAGGGGCCGCGGCGCGCCACTGCGTCGCGCGCGCGTAGAGCTGGGGCGTCGTGCCGCCACCGAGGTCGTCCTCCGTCGCAAGAAGCACGCGTCCGTCGGCGAAGCGGATGAGGACGCTCGGGCGCTCGCCCTTGTCTGGCGAGGGCACCTGCGAGATCTCGACGACGTCACGCCAGTTCTCGTCGAGACTGATGAACGGCAGGACCACCACGTTGCGCACCCCACTCGCGCCGACGAGCTGGGTGGCCGCGATGTTCGGCCAGAACGTGAGCAGCGCGATCAGCAGCACGACCGCCGCCGACGAGCGCGCGAGGAGCGCACGAGCGACGTACCGCGTCACGAACGCCAGGGGCGCCGATACGCGCTCGTGCCAGCCGCGCGCCGCGCCGCGCATCCACACGAATGCACCGTCACCGAAGCCGACGTGCAGCACAACGGTCGTGAAGAGCGACGACGCCGCGAACGCCGCAGCGAGCGCGCGCGGATCGATGAGCGTGATCCGATGCCACACCGAGAACGTCCCCGGAGGGATCGCGTGTATCTGGGCCAGATTCACGCTGACAGAAACGACGATCGACGCGAGGACGCCGAGCGCGACCCAGAGCAGCAACGCGACCGACGGGAGGAACTGATCGTCGTGCTGCGCGAACGAGCGGTGAAGCTGCTCGAGTGCATTCTGGTAGTCGTGCCACGCGCTGCCCGTGCGACCGAACTGGCCGGCGCGCATCTCTTCGAGGACGCCCGCGAAGGACTGCGACAGTTCGGGCTCCTCGACCTCGTCGACGACGAGGCGGAAGCGACGCGTGATCGGCGTCGGCGCGGACGTGCGGACGACGACCGAACGATGCTGCACGTCGATGCGATCGACTTCGGCCCAGCCGTATGCGCGGCTTGTGCGGTCGGTAAGGAAGGCTATACCCGAGACGGACGCCGCAACATGCATCCGACGGCCGAAGACGCCCTCGCGCGCATCGGCGCGCGCCGCGACGGCGTCATTCACGATGGTCAGGGCGAGCGCGTCGACGGCACGGCCACGCGCGGCGACCTCCAGAAGGGCCATTCGCCTGCCTGAACGTCGTCCGGGCAACCTTTGTGATGGGCCTCGCTAGAGTTTCGCCGGGATGAAGGGCAAAACGACACCCGCCATGTCGAAGATCGCGACACGCGGCGCACGCGTCGCGGTCGTCCGTGCGAGATGGAACGAAAATGTCACCCTCGGACTCGAACGCGCGGCCCTCGAGCGCGCGACCGCGAATGGCGCGTCGGTGGAGATCTTCGAGGTCGCGGGATCGTTCGAATTGCCCGCGGCGATCGCGTTGCTCGCGGACACGGGTCGCTTCGACGCGATCGTCCCGCTCGGATGCCTCGTGCGTGGCGAGACTCCACACTTCGAGTTTCTCGCACATGCGATCGCGCGCGCGATCGCCGAGCTCTCGATCACCTATCCAATAGCGATCCCGTTCGGTGTCCTCACCTGCGACACGATCGAGCAGGCGTTGGCGCGCGCCGGTGGCGCGGAGGGAAACAAAGGAGCGGAGTTCATGGACGCCGCGCTCGAGATGGTCGCGCTCCGTCAGGCAGTTGCGAGCACGACGTCGCGTTCGCGAGCGCGGCGAAGCGCCTCATCGCGCTCGACGCGGTAGAAGCGCAGCGTTTCGCCGGGCGCGCGCTGCGCGACGAGCCCGATATCGGCTGAGACGACCGTCGCGATGACCGGATAGCCGCCCGTCGTGCCGTGATCGGCGAGGGCGACGATCGGCTGACCGCCGCGCGGCACCTGCACTGCCCCCGTGACGACGCCACAGGAGAGGAGCTCGCCCGGCTTCGGCGCGATCGCCACGCCGTCGAGGCGCGCGCCCTGACGATCACTCTGCGCGGACATGGCGAACGGCTCGCTGAAAAAGCGCGACACCACGGCGGCTTCGAAACGATCGAGGTGCGGTCCGGCGACCGCCGCGACGCGCTCGTCGTATTCGTGCTCGATGGACGCGCCGGCATCCTCCGCACCGCGCCGCGCGGCGCCGAGCGGCAAGGAGTCGCCGGCGCGCAGCGCGCGGCCGATGCCGATCCGCGGATACGCGGCGCGCGAACCCAGCACCACCTCGCTCGCGATGCCGCCGCTCACCGCGACGTACGTATAGCGGCTGCGCTCCGTGCCGTTCACACGGACGAGCTGACCAGCGCGGACGAAGAACGACGTCCACGACGGGAGGCGGTCGCGGACCGTCACGGTCACCTCGCGCCCGGTGACCGCGACGAGGCGCGACGTATCGCAGCGGAACGTGAACGGCATGCCGATCACTTCGATCGCCGCGTCGGCCGCAGCGTTACCGACGAGCGCCTGCGCCGCACGGAACGCGAATGGGTCGGCCGGACCCGAGGTCGGCACGCCGAAACGCACGTGGCGCGTGCGCCCGACGTCCTGGACCGTCGAGGCGATGCCGGGCGCTTCGATGCGGATCATCTCGGCACGAACCGCACGCGGTCGCCCGGGCTGATGAGCGATGGCCGCTCGCGTGCCGGATCGAACATGACCTCGTCCGTCGATCCGATGAGTCGCCAGCCGCCCGGCGATCGGTACGGATAGACGCCGGTCTGTCCGTCGACGACGCCAACGGAACCGGCAGGCACATGCTCACGCGGACGTTCAAGCCGTGTGGCGAGGACGCGTGGATCGAGCCGGCCGCAGTACGCCCATCCGGGAAGGAAGCCGAGGAAGTACGCGACGTACTCGCGTCCGCTGTGCAGTCCGATGAGCTCGTCGATCGACAGCTTCGACATCGCCGCGACGTCCGCGAGATCGGGACCGTCATAGCGCATAGGGATCTCGACGAGTCGCGCCGGCGCACGGGCCGCCGCCTGTGAGCCCTCCGTCCGCAGCAGTCGTGCGACGCGGTCCTCGGCGCGATCAACATCGACGCTCGCGTCGAACGAGAGGACGACCGAGGTGTACGCCGGTATCCCGGGGCCGAGATCCCAGCGATCCGCGATCGCTTGCGCGCGCGCGGCGAGCGCGTCATCGAATGTGTCGCCGAGCTCGACGAGAAACGCGAACTCGCCGAACGGCGTGACGCGCGGCCAGGTCCTCACGCGGGTGGCCGCACCTCGATGCCCTCTCGCTTCAGCGCTTCGTGCACCGCGGCGGCAATGTCGGTGATGCCCGGGGTGTCGCCATGGAAGCAGAGGGTGTCGACGTCCATGCGGATGAGGGAACCGTCCTGCGCGCGGACGCCGCCTTCGCGAAGGAATGAGACCGCCTGCGCGGCCGCGACCTTCGGGTCGGTGTGCAGCGCGCCGTCGAGCTTGCGGGAGCGGAGCGTGCCGTCACGCTCGTAGGCGCGGTCGATGAATCCCTCGCGCGCGACGCGCAGGTCCATCGCGCGCGCCGCCTCGAGCAGCGCTGATCGCGGCATCGCGAACACGAGATAGTTCGCGCCGCGCGCGTCGTCGTAGATCCCATTCGCGATGGCGCTGGCAATGCCCTTGTCGCGAGCGGCCTGGTTGTACAGCGCACCGTGCGCCTTCACGTGCCGAACGGTCGCGCCCAGCGAGCGCGCGATGTCGACGAGCGATCGGATCTGCGCCGCGATCTCTTCGGTGAGCGCCAGCGGATCCATGTTCATCGGATCCCGCCCGAAGTTCGCTTTGTCCGGGTAACCCGGATGCGCGCCGATGGAGACGCCATGCTTCTTCGCGAGCGCAACGGTCTCGCGCATCGTGTCCTCGTCACCGGCGTGTCCGCCACACGCGATGTTCGCGGAACTGATGAAACGCATTAGCTCCGCGTCGTGACCGGCACCCTCACCAAGATCGCTGTTGATGTCGATCCTCCCGCGCACGAGCGGCTACGTTAGCGTCAGCACGGCAGTGACTCAGGGACGGACGACAAAGAGCGAGCCGATGCCTCCGAACCCCTGATGGATGCTGGTCGGCTCGCCGCCCGCCGCAGGGATCAGCAGAAGATCGGCGCCGTTCGGTATCGCCGGCCGCGTGAAGACGATCCCCTCGTCGAGCCACAGCACCGACGTCGCGCCCTCCGTGCGCGCCACGTCCTGCACGGCACCGGTTGCCGGATCGATGATGGCGAGGCTGCGCGCGCTCCTGGTGCCTGCATATCGGACGGCGACGAAACGCGCGCCGCGTGGATCCCACGACGCCGTCCCAAAGGCAGCATCGCTCTGCGGCCCGCGCGCCGCGATGACGCGCGACGTGAGAGCCACGTCGTCCCAGAGCTCGAGCGATGCGCCCGGCGGGCCGGCACAGCACCCACCGACAAGAAGCAGAGCCCGCGGCTGTTGATCGCGCCACGCCGCCACACTGGCGTTGTCCTGCAAATGCCGATTCGCGCCTGTGGCGAGATCGAGGATGTCGACGGACCCGCCGGCCTGGCCACGACTCCAAACCAGGCCCTTGCCATCGGGCGTGAGGCCGACGCCTCCGTCGAACCGATCCGGAATGGTGATCTCGCGTCTTGCCGTACCGTCCGCGCGCAGCGCGACCATCTTCCTTGCGGTGTCGGTCGTCTCCATGAAGTAGATCGACGCGCCGTCGCTGGACCAGACCGGCGCGGACTGGTCCGGACCTTGGTCAGATGATGTGAGCCACCGTATCGCACCGGTGCTCGTCTCCCAAATCGCGATCCGCGAGCGGCCAGGCGTTGCGACGACGATCGCCGCGGCGCTGCCGTCGCGGCGCAGCGCCCATGCGTCCGGGACGAAGCTCACGAGCGTCGTCGGAGCGCCGACCGCGCCTGATGGCGAGATCGGCAGAGCGACGAGCGTGGTCGCGCCTGAGGCGGCGGTGCCCGCGACGACGAGGGTCGTTCCCGTAGCTCGCCAACCCGCGGCGGCCGAGAAGATCGCTTGGTTCGGATCGGTGATGGGCCTCGGCGTCGCGGCCGGCGATGCAGCGGCGATCGACGGCGTAGTTGTGGGCACCGCCGGGGTCACCGTTGCGGTGGGCGCGGTCGTGACCGAAATCGACGGAGAGGCGGAGGGACTCGTGAAGGGCGCGCTCGCGCTCGCGCATGCGGATAACAGGAACGCGACGATCGCGGCGCGCGCGAGGCCCATGAGGCGAGCGTATCGCGAGCTCCGCGTTTGAGCCGAACTGCTTAGCGCAACTCCTTTGACGGCGCCGGACAAATGCCGCGATACGCGCAATCGTTGAATCCGTCACGATCGCTGTCGGGCGCCGACGGAGCCGCGATCACCGAGAGGTCCGAATCGACCATCAACATGCGCTCTGCGTCGATGAGTCCCGCGGGCTGCCCGTTGACCGTCGCGTTGTCGAAGCGGACCGGCGCGAGATCCGGCATCGGCCCGATCTGCACGCCGCCATCATCGGTGATGACCACCGGTGTCTCGATCACCCATTCGGCGGTGCCGTACGTCGAGGTATAGGGCGCGGTGAGCGAGAACACAGCAGCCGTGCTCAGGTTGCTGATCGTGATCGTCCACAGCTCGGGCACCTGCGCGTCCTCGCTGATGACAACGCGAACGTGATCGCCCGCGCTGACTGCGAGATCGACGCGGATGAGCGGCGCGGGAATGGCCTCCCACCAAGCGTAGAAAGAGGGTGTGCCGTTCGCGTCGACGTCGTGCTCGATCCCCGCCTGGATGAGCGTCGGGTCGAAGAGGGTGCACGCCGCATCGAGGCAGCTGCCTCCGATACCGATCCAGCTCGAGGAATACTCCGCTTCGCCTTTCTTGTGCTGCTTCGCCTTCGGGACGATCCACTCACCCGAGATGGAGTGGAACGTGATGCCCTTCTCGAGCGTGCCCTGCGTGTAGCCCGCCCAGTTGAGTGACTCGTTCGCGCCGACCGCAACGATCGTCCGCGCTGATGACGCACTGGTCGGCGGCGTGACGAGCAGGAGCGCGGCGAGGAGGAACCGCGCGATACGGCACACGGCGGCGACACGCCGCAGCCGCCGTGCCAACTAAGAATGACAGCGAGCGAGGCGCGGCTTCGCCGCGCTGAGTGAATTCCACGAGCGACATCGAGGCGGCCGCCGCAGGCCGGCCGAAGCGAGAGCGAAAAGCTAGATGAAGAGCGGCGCGAGGACGAGCGTGATCGTCGAGAGCAGCTTGATGAGCACGTGCAGGCTCGGGCCCGCGGTGTCCTTGAACGGATCGCCGACCGTGTCGCCCACGACGGCCGCAGCATGCGCGGGCGTGCCCTTGCCGATGACCCTGCCCTGATCGTCCTTCAGCTCGCCTGACTCGATGTATTTCTTCGCGTTGTCCCACGCGCCGCCGCCGTT
>VBJD01000117.1 GCA_005887995.1 Chloroflexota bacterium | reverse complement strand
CGGAGCCGATCTCCGTCAGATCGCGCGCTATCTCGATGAGGTCCGGGACCGCGTACCCGGTCCGATGATGTCCTCATACGGCGCCGACCTCGGTCTTCGCGTAGGGAACGGCGGCTTCGCGACGTGCTTCGATTTCGCGGATGAGGCGGCGTATCGCGCGTGGGACACGCATCCCGAACACGAGCGCATCCGCCGCGAGAAGATCCAGCCGCTGCTGGCCGGCGTGCAGCGCTGTCAGTTCCGCGTGGGTTAGATACGCACCACCGGCGGTTTCGCCGGATCTTCGAAGTGCTGCGTGTTGATGAAGCGCACTTTGCCCATACGGCCGTCGAGCAGGATCGTGTGCGTGCGCGCGCCGCGCGCGAAGAAGCGGACGCCCTGAAGCAGCTCGCCGTCCGTCACGCCGGTCGCGACGAAGCGGATGTCCTTGCCGCGTGCGAGATCCTCGGTGCGGTAGATCCTGTTCTCGTCTTTGATCCCCATCTGTTTCGCCCGCGCGCGCTCTTCGTCGTTGCGGAATTTCAGGCGCCCGATGATCTCGCCGCCGATGCATTTGAGGGCCGCCGCCGCGAGGACGCCCTCAGGTGCCCCGCCGCTGCCCATGACCGCGTGCAGGTTCGTGCCCGCGACCGCCACCTCGAGCGCGGCGATGACGTCGCCGTCCTCGATGAGGTGGATCCGCGCGCCGGCCTCGCGGACGTCCTTGATCAGCTTCTCGTGACGCGGTCGGTCGAGGATGACGACCGCGAGGTCGTCGATCTCGCGTCCCAGCGACTGCGCGATGATCTGCAAGTTCTCCTTCACCGGACGGTCGATGTCGACCTTCCCTTTCGCCGGCGGCCCGACGATGAGCTTCTCCATGTAGGTATCGGGCGCGTGTAGCAGCCCGCCCGGCTCGGAGACCGCCATCACGGCGATGGCGTTCGGCCGCGCCTTGGCCACGAGATTCGTGCCCTCGAGCGGATCCACCGCGATGTCGACCGCGGGGCCATCGCCGCGGCCGACCTTCTCGCCGATGAACAGCATCGGAGCTTCGTCGCGCTCGCCCTCGCCGATCACGATCGTGGCGTTAAACGCGACCTCGTCCATCGCGCGCCGCATCGCCTCGACAGCGGCTTCATCCGCCCGCGTGTTGTCGCCGTGACCCAGCCAGTGCGCGGACGCGATCGCGGCGGCTTCGGTGATGCGCACGAGCTCCATGCTCGGCGTGCGCTCCGCGGGGATCGCTGGACCCATCGCCTACACGCTAGCCATTTGCCTTCGCGCGTGCTCGCACCGCGCGCTCGGCTGCGGCTTCGATGCGCGGCAGCGGATCGCGAATCGCCGCCTCACGTTCCGCGGGAGACGCCGCAAGCATCTCGATGTGCTCGACACCGATGTCGCGCATCGCCTCATGCCCTTCGCCGAGACTGCCAGCGACGGCGACGACTGGCACGCCGCGCGCCCGCGCCGCGAGCGTCACCGCCTGCGTCAATTTGCCGTACAGGCTCTGCCGGTCGATGCGGCCCTCGCCGGTGATGACGAGCGACGCGCCGCCGAGCTTTCGCTCGAAGCCGACCGCGTCGAGCACGAGCTTCGCGCCGGAGATGAGGCGCGCGTCGAGGAACGCGAGCAGTCCCGCGCCGAGACCGCCGGCCGCGCCCGCGCCCGGCACGTCACGGACATTGCGGCCGACGAAGCGCTCGACGACGTCGGCGTAGCGCGTGAGCGCCGCGTCGAGCTCACGCACGATCTCCGGCGTCGCACCCTTCTGCGGGCCGAACACCGCGCTCGCGCCTTCGGGTCCGAGCAGCGGATTGGTCACGTCACACGCGGCATCGATCGCGGGACGCACGAGACGGGGGTCCGTCTGCCCATCGATGCGCCACAGACGAGCGAGCGCGGCGCCGCCTTCGGGCAAGTCGTCCCCGTTTCGATCGAGGAACCGATAGCCGAAGGCGCGCGCCATGCCCGCGCCGCCGTCGTTCGTCGCGCTGCCGCCGATGCCGATGACGATGCGATGCGCGCCCGATGCCGCCGCGGCGAGAATGAGCTCGCCGGTGCCGCGCGTCGAGGTGATGCGCGCGTCGCGCTCGCTCTCCTTGAGTAGTGGCAATCCGCTCGCGGCGGCCATCTCGACGACTGCGGTTGTGCGATCGCCGAGGATCCCCCACTCCGCATCGAGCTCGCGCAAGAGCGGGTCGTGAACACGTGCGCGTCGCAGCTCACCGCCAGTCGCGCGCACCAGCGCGCGCACCGTGCCCTCGCCGCCGTCAGCGAGCGGCAGCTCCACCGTCTCGGCGTCAGGCCAAGCGCGATGCACGCCGCGCGCGATCGCGGCCGCGACGGCCACCGCATCGACGCTGCCTTTGAACGATTGGGGAGCGATCACGACCCGCGGCGCGGCGCGCTCGGGCACGGTCAAGACAATACCGAGCGAGGAGGGGCTTCGCCGCGACGAGCAAGTCCGCTAGCGAACGAAGTGAGGCGGCGAGGTGACGCAGCGCAGCTGGCGGAGCCGAGCGCGAAGAACGCGGAATGATATGGAGGTCACTGAACGTTGTGCGTTCGGTGCACCTAAACTCGAATGAGGTGACGCTTTCCACCAGCCCTGACGCCGCCTGTACGGCGCGCGTCCCCACCCAGATCGCTCCGGAGTGGTCCGCGATCGCGAAGCGACGGGCGCCGGGCTCGGTCTTCCTCACGCCGGAGTGGATCGCGGTGGCGCGCGCGCACGATCGAGGCGAGCAGATCACCGTCGCCGCAGGCGATCCGCCGTGGGCCGTCGCGGCGCTCGCGCGCGATGCCGATGGCACGGTCCGTCTCGCGGGTGGTGAGCTCACGGATGAGCACGACGTCGTAGCGGCGCCTCAGGATGCGCGCGCTGCCGCGAGCGCGGTCGCTCGCTGGATCGCCGCGGACGCGCCCCGGCGCGTACTCGTCGATTACGTGCCCGAGGACTCGCCCACCCCCGTCACATTTGACGAAGAGCTTGCCGCGTGTGGTTACGCAGTCCGACGGGAGAGGCTCGTAACCAGCCCTCGGATGGCACTCCCGGGGGCCTACGACGCGTATGTGCAGGGACTGGGCAAGAAAGAGCGCCACGAGCTGCGCCGCAAGCTGCGCCGCTTCGAGGGTGCGCGCGGCACCGGATTTCACTGGGCCGATGACGGCGAGCGCGCGCGGATCCTCGATCGCTTCTTCGCGCTGCATCGCCTCTCCAAGGGCGAGAAGGCGGCGTTCATGAGGAACGAGACGGAGTCCTTCTTCCGCGACATCGCCGACGCCCTCGCCCCGCTCGGATGGCTCCGCCTCGGCGTCGTGCGCGCGTATGACGAGGATGCGGCGGTGCTGTTCGCGTTCGCGTACGGCGACACGCTCGCGCTCTACAACGCCGCGTACGATCCCGCGCTCGCGTCGCTCTCGCTCGGCATCGCCAGCCACGCGTTCGCCGTACGCGACGCGATCGCGCAAGGCTTCAAGGTCTACGACCTGCTGCGCGGCGGCGAGCCATACAAGTACGACCTCGGCGCGCAGGATCGCTGGCTCGTACGCCTGGAGGCGACGCGGCAGTGACGCGGGTCGCGATGCTCTCCGTGCACGCGTGCCCGCTCGCGAAGCTCGGCGGACGCGACTCGGGCGGTGCGAACGTCTACGTGCGCGAGCTCGCGCGCGAGCTGGGACGTCGCGGCATCGAGGTGGACGTCTTCACGCGCTGGCGCGAGAAGTACGACCCGCAGATCCAGCAGTTCGGGCCGAACGCGCGTGTGATCCACATCCCGTCGGGACCGATCGGCTACTGGCCGAAGATGGACGTGTACGA
>VBJD01000009.1 GCA_005887995.1 Chloroflexota bacterium | reverse complement strand
CGCCGCGAGCAGACCGGTGAGCTCGTGCAGCGCGCCGGGTCGATCCTCGAGCCACGTGCGGAACGCGAGGTAGCGTCCCGCGGAGACGAGGCCCTGCTGGAGCACCTTCCCGAGCAGGTTCGGGTCGATGTTGCCCCCGCTCACGATCGCCGCGACGCGCGTGCCGCCGACGTGGCCGTTGCCCTCGAGGATCGCGGCGATCGCCGCGGCGCCCGCGCCCTCGGCGACCAGCTTCTGCCGCTCGATGAGCAGGACGATCGCGCGCGCGATGGCCTCGTCGCTCACCGTGACGATGTCGTCGAGCGCGGGCGATGCGATGCGGAGCGTCCGCGAGGCCGGGCGTCGCACGGCGATGCCGTCCGCGATCGTCGCCGCATCGCGCTCGACGACACGTCCCTGTTCGAACGAGGCGGCGAACGCGGAGGCGCCGTCCGCCTGCACGCCAACGATGCGCGGCCGCGGCGTGCGATCCTGGATCGCGACCGCGATGCCCGCCACGAGCCCGCCGCCCCCGACCGGCACGACGATCGTGTCGACGTCCGCGTCCTCGAGCACCTCGAGCGCGACCGTCCCCTGCCCCGCGATGACGTCGTCGTCATCGAAGGCCGGCACGTAGCGCATCCGGCGCTCGGCCGCGATGCGCAGCGCGCTCTCGTGCGCGCCCTCGTACCCGCCGTCGGCGAGCACGGTCTCTGCCCCGGTGCGCTGGATCGCGACGAGCTTCGCGATGGGGACGCCGTGCGGGAGGACGACGCACGCAGGGACGCCGACGAGCTTCGCCGCGAAGGCGACGCCCTGACCGTGGTTGCCGGCCGACGCGGTGATCACACCAGACGCGCGCGCCGCCGGATCGAGCTGGAGGATCGCGTTGAGCGCGCCGCGGATCTTGAACGCGCCGGTGCGCTGCAGGTTCTCGAGCTTGAGGAATACGTCGCGTCCCGCGAGCTCGCTGATCGGCGCGGAGCGCTCCGTCGGCGTGCGACGGATGTACGGCGCGATGCGGCGCGCGGCCTCGCGGACCGCGGCGGTGTCGGGCGCCTGCGCGACGAGCGCCCGCGACGCTGAACGCTTCGCCGGGGACGAACGCGACGCCCTCCTCGAGTGCGACGTCGAGGAGGTGGCGCGCGTCGACGCCCTGCGGCAGCGTGACCCAGAAGTAGAAGCCGCCCTCGGGATCGTTCCAGCGCACGCCCGTGCCCGCGAACTCGCGCGCGAGCGCGGCGCGCGCCCACGCCTGCTTCTCGGCGTACAGGGCGCGCAGCTTTGAGAGATGAGCGTTGGCGCCGCCGCGGCGGTGGAACTCCATGACGATGCGCTGCGCGAGCGTGCCCGTAGACGAGTCCATCGTCTGTTTGGCCGCGGCCATACGGCGGATGACGTCACGCTCGGCGATGGCCCAGCCCACACGAAGGCCCGGGAGGAACGTCTTCGAGAACGAGCCGATCGACACGACGTTCGCCTTCGCCGCGAGCGAACCGAGGGGCGAGCGATCCTCCCCGCGGTAGCGCAGCAGGCCGTACGGATCGTCGTCGATGACGATCGCGCCGCAGCTCGCGGCGAGCGCGCAGAGCTGCTCGCGCCGGCGCTCGGAGAGCGTCTCGCCCGACGGGTTCTGGAAATTCGGCACGACGAAGAACAGGCGCGGGCGGATGCCCTCGCGCCGCAGCGTCCGCGCCGCGGCCTGCACGTCGAGGCCCTCGTCGTCGATCGGGATCTCGAGCACCTGCGCGCCGTGGTTGCGGAACGCGGAGAGCGCGTTCGCGAACGCGGGCGACTCCGCGACGACGACGTCGCCCTTGCGAAGAAACACCCGGCAGACGAGGTCGATCGCCTGCAGCGCGCCCGCGCTGATGAGCGTCTCGTCGGCGGCGGCGGGGATGCCGCGGCCGCGCGCCGCGGATGCGACGAACTCGCGCAGCTCCGGCTCGCCCTCGGTCATGGTGTAGCCGAGCGCCTTCGCACCGTCGCGCGCGATCACCGCGCGCGCGAGGTCGTCGGCGCCGACCATCTCGAGCGCCTCTGGCGCGGGCGAGCCGACGGCGAACGACACTGTGTCGCGCGTCTGCCGCGCGACGATGCCGATGGTCTCGTCGATGAACGACCCGTGGAGATCGTTCGGCGCGCGGCCGGGCGCGTCGGTGCTGGCTGCGGCGCGGCGAAGTGCGACGCTCACGTCGTGATCTCGGCGGCGGTCGTGCTCGTCGAGCGGTACGTGCCGAGCACATGGATCCACTCGCAGCACGTCCCCATGAGCGCGAGCGCCTCGCGCGCGGGGCTCACCGCGGGGTGGCCCTCGAAGTCGAGATAGAAGACGTACTGCCACGGCGCGTTGCGGCTCGGCCGCGACTCGATCTTCGTCATCTGGATGCCCGCGGTCGCGAAGGGCTGAAGCGAGCGCACGAGCGCGCCGGGGATGTTCTTCGTCGCGTAGACGATGCTCGTCTTCTGCACCCCCAGCTGCGGCGCGAGCGCGTCGGCGACGTCGTGGTCGCCGCGGCGCGCGATCGCGAAGAAGCGCGTGTAGTTCTCGGTCGCGCTGGGGATCTCGGCGGCGACCTCGAGCCCGTACGTCGTCGCGGCGCGGCGCGCGGCGACGGCCGCGACGCTGCGATCGCCGGCGAGCGCGACCTCCGAGGCCGCGCCGGCGGTGTCGTACGCGACCTGCGCTTCGATGCCGTTCGCTCGCAGGTAGTCCTCGACCTGCGCGATGGCGTGCGCGTGTGATCGCGCGACGCGGACCTCATCGATGCGCGTTCCGGGGACGACGAGCAGGCAGTGCCGGATCGGGATCGCGACCTCGCCGAGCACGGTGAGGTCGTCGTGCGTGCGGAGCAGGTCGTACACATCCACGACCGAGCCCGCGAGCGTGTTCTCGACCGGCACGACCGCCGCGCGGACCGCGTTCGACGACAGCGCGGCGAACACGTCGGCGAAGGTCCGCTCGGCGACGCGCTCCTCGTCGGGGAACATCGTCGCCGCGGCGCTCTCCGAATAGGCGCCGGGCGCGCCCTGGTACGCGACCTTCACGCTAATCGCCCGCGGTGACCGGGCCGACGAACATCTCGCCCGCGGCGGCGCGCCTCGCGCGCGCGGCGATACCGACGAGCATGCGGTCGTCGAGCTCGCGCACGTCCGCCCCCTCCTCCATGGCGATGCGGTACGCGCGATCGAGCGCGTCGCCTTCGAGCGGGACGCCCAGCTCTTGGAATCGCGCGCCCAGGCCGCGCCGGCCGGAGAGCTTCGTGATGACGATGCGCCGCGCCGGCCAGCCGACGCTCTCGGGCGTCATGATCTCGTAGTTCCCCGCGTCCTTGAGGACGCCGTCCTGATGGATGCCCGAGGCGTGCGCGAACGCGTTCGCGCCGACGATCGCCTTGTTCGGCTGCACCGGGATGCCGGTGAGCTCGGAGTAGAGACGACTGGTCGGGACGATGCGCTCGGTGCGGATGCCCGTGTCCGCCTGGTAGTGATCGCGCCGCACGCGGAGCGCCATGACGACCTCCTCGAGCGACGCGTTGCCGCCGCGCTCGCCGATGCCGTTCATGCAGACCTCGGCCTGGTCCGCGCCGGCCTCGACCGCGGCGAGCGTGTTCGCGACAGCTAGGCCGAGGTCGTTGTGGCAGTGGACCGAGACGCGGAGACCGCCG
>VBJD01000008.1 GCA_005887995.1 Chloroflexota bacterium | reverse complement strand
CGACGAAGCCGAGCTCCTCGGCCTTGTGCGCGTCCGTGTCGATCGCGACGCGCGTCCCGGCCGCGGCGACCGCGCGCAGGCTCTCGACGTCGAGGTCCTGGCGGTCCGGCCACGAGTCGATCTCGAGCGCCATGTCGCGCTGCGCCGCGGCGCGCGCGACCACATCCCAGTCCGCGCGCAGGCCGAGGCGCACGTCATAGCGGCGTCCCCGCGGATGGGCGAGGATCTGCACACGCGAGTTCATGACCGCGCGCAAGTAGCGCGGCGTCTCGTCGTCCTTTGTGCGCAGCTTCGAGTGAAAGGCCGCGACGAGGAGATCGAGCTCGTCGAGCAGCGCCTCGTCCATGTCTCCCTTGCCCTCCGGTGAGAGGTTCATCTCGAGGCTGCGGAGGATCGCGAAGCGCTTCGGCAGATGCGCGGCGACCTCCGTCATCTCCGTCCACTGGCGAAGCACGGTCGGCTCGTCCATGCCGTGCGCGATGAACAGCCCTTTCGTGTGGTCGGTGATGCCGACGTACTCGTAGCCGCGCGACACCGCGCCGACGGCCATCGTCGCGAGCGAATCTGCGCCGTCGGACCAGGTCGTGTGCACCTGGAGGTCACCGCGGTACGCGCGGATCCATTCGGGATGAGCCTCGAGCGTTGCCCGCGCGTCCGCGAGTGTGAGGAAACCTGTGCGCACCGGCGCTGCCACGGGCGGATCGATGTCGGAGGCGAGCCACTCCTCGATGAGCCGGGCGATCCAGGGCCCGACGAGGCTGAGCTCGGTGAGCTTGCGTCCGCTCTCGCGGACCGCCGCGGCCTCCTCGTCCCACTGCCAGAGCGCCGCGCGCGCAGCGCGACGCAGGGCGCGCTGACGATGCGCTGTCTCTTTCTCTGATGCACGCGAGAGGAGCTCCGCGATGTCGCCGTTGTTCAGCGACACGACATTAGGCCGCGAAGAGCTCGCTCACCTTCCAGTCGCGCTTGGCGAGGATGTCGTGGGCCCTTCGCACATCCTCGACGTCGATCGGGGGGCGCGCGATGAGCTGCGGCAACCGCGCTTCGAGGATGGCCATGCACTCGGCGCGGCAGTTCGGACACACGACGACGACCACGCACCGCCGAGCCGACCACTCGACCTGGCGCATGAGTCCTCCCCCGAGTCCTCGCTGACACGACGGGCACCGCATCACCTGCAGGCGCTCGACGTCGATGACGCTCCAGTCCATGACACAGGCGCAGGCAGAGCCGGTGCCAGTCCATGGCATGTCGGTACTTTTGTCACGCGATCAGCTCCCGGAGGCGCGGCGCATCACGGGGCGCATACGTCATGGATCCGCGCGGCCCACTCGCGGAGTGACGCGTCGTCATACGGTGAGGCGTACAGCCGCGAGCCGCGTCGGCCAGCGCGATGTATCGATGATGCAAAGGCCGCCGATACCCTAGGCGGCCATGCGCGAGCTGGTAAGGGCGTGGATCGCGATCGGGACGCAGTCGGTGGGCGGCGGCACGAGCACGCTCCTTCTCATCCGGCGCTACATCGTCGAGCGGCACGGGTGGCTCTCGCATCGGGAGTTCACCGAGGCGTGGGCGCTGTCACAGCTCTCGCCCGGGATCCATCTCGTCGCCCTCGCGGGCATGATCGGTCAGCGGATCGCCGGATGGCGCGGCGTGATCGCGTCGGTCGCGGGAATGATGGTCCCGGCCGCGTTCGTGACCGCGGCCATGACCGCGGCGTACGGCCTTATCGCGAACGAGCCACTCGCCCGCGCCGCGCTGTCGGGCATGGCGCCGGCGACAGGTGGCATGACGCTCGCGCTCGCCCTGATCATGGCGCGCGACGCGCGGCGACACGGACCCGCCGTGATCGTGGACGCGCTCGTCGTCATCATCGCGTTCGCGATCCTGACGTTCGCGAGCGGCTCGAGCGTGCTCGTCATCGCCGTCGCGGCGTTGCTGGGCGCGTTCGCGCTGCGGCGGGAGCGTCCCGAATCGGGACGTGCCGAGGAGTGACGCACGAGCTCGCGCTCTTCCTGGTGCTGCTCAAGGATTCGGCGCTCGCGCTGGGCGGGCTCGGGTCGCTCCCGCTCATCCGCCAGGACCTCGTCGCGACCGGCATCGCGACCGACGCCCAGGTGGTGCAGGCACTTGCGATCGGCCGGCTCTCGACGGGGCCGAACGGCCTTTGGATCGTGAGCCTCGGGTACCAGATCGGTGGCTGGTCCGGTGCGGCGATCGCCGTGCTCGCGACGAGCTTGCCGCCGCTGGTCATGGTGCCGGCGACCGCGGCGGGCCGGCGCTTCTTGCTCACGCCGGCGTTCGCGGGCATCGTCCGCGGCGCAACGCTTGCGACCGCGGGCCTGCTCGCGTCCACCGGCACGTCGCTGATCGCACAAGGTGGCGTTACGACAGCGTGGTGGCAGCTGGCGATCGGCGCCGTGGCGATCGCGCTCACGTATCAAGGCCGGATCCATCCGGGTGTAGTGGTCGTCGGAGGCGCGCTGATCGGCATGTTGCTCGGCCGGTAGCTCGGTCGGCGACTCCTAACATTCCGCGCCGAGGAAGATGACCGCACTCGATCTGATCCAGGGTCTATCGCAAGCGCTCTATGTCCTCGTGTTCGTCCTCGCGACCTGGCGCTATCTGCGGGATCCCACACCGGCGCACCTCGACATGGCGCTGTTCTTCGCGATCCTCGCGTTCTTCGTCGTCGAGACGCGCATCGTCGCGCTCCTTGGTGTGACGGCGCCGCTGTGGTTCACGGACATCCTCATCGTGACCATCCTCGCGCTGCCCTACATCCTCCTGCGCCTCGTGGACGACTTCACCAACGTGCCGCCGCTGCTCAAACGCGCGACTGAGATCGCGCTCGTCGGACTCTCTCTGGTGTTCATCGGCCTCTATCAGCCCCCGGCACCGCTCCCCCCGCCTTACACGATCGCGCTCATCGCCTACATGGCGGTCATCTCGCTGTACGGCGGTGCGGCTTTCATCCTCGCCTCGCGTCGGAGCGAGGGCGTGACGCGCCGGCGCATGCAATCGATCAGCCTCGGCGCGATCCTCTTCGCCGTCGAGATCGTGACTTCGGGTGCGGCGAGCCTCTTCGCCGAGCCGGATCGCACGCTCCTATCAGGGATCGGACAGGTGCTCGGCCTCCTCTCCGCGATCGCGTTCTTCGTCGGGTTCACGCCGCCGCCGTTCCTCAGACGCGCGTGGCAAGCGCCCGAGCTGCGCGATCTGCTCATCCGTGCGGCGAGCCTGCCGCGCCTCCCGACGACACTGGACATCGTTCGCGAGCTCGAGCGCGGCGCAGCCGGTGCGACCGGCGCGCGCGCGCGCATCGGACTCTGGCAGGAGGATGAGGCGGTGATCCGCTTCTGGCCGGACAACAGCGAGCCGCAGGACATCCCGCCCGGCCAGCACATCGCGGGTCGCGCGTTCGAGCAGCAGCGCACCCTCTTCAGTGCCGACCCGATCAAGGATGACCCGCAGGGCGCGGAGGGATACCGCCGCAATCGCGTCGGGGCGGTCGTCGGTGCGCCGATCACCGCCGGCGGACGACGGCTGGGCGTGCTCGTGCTCTACGCGGAACGGCCGCCGATCTTCGCGGGCAGCGACCGCGAGGTCACGCAGCTGCTCGCCGACCAGGCCGCGGTCATCCTCGAGAGCCGCGCGCTCATCGATCACGCCTCGCGCGTGCGGGCGCGTGAGGAGGCGACCCGCATGAAGGAGGACTTCCTCTCTGCCGCGGCACACGATCTGAAGACCCCGCTCACGACCGTCGTCGCCCAGGCGCAATTCCTCGAGCGGAAGGCGCAGCGCGACCCGAGCGCACCGTCGGACGTG